>NZ_CABVQC010000011.1 GCF_902499175.1 Burkholderia aenigmatica | reverse complement strand
GGCCGTTACGACGAGCTGCGCGGCAGCGCGGCCGGCCTGAACGCGCCTGCGCTCGCGCCCGCGTGGCGCAGCTTCTTCACGTCGATCGGCAGCGACGGCGTGGCCGATCTCGATCGCCGCGCCGACGCGCTGTACCGGCGCATGCGCGAGAACGGCCTGTTCTATCAACTGCACGAGCAGCGCGCCGGCGACGGCGCGGCCGGCCCGTGGTCGCTCGACCTGCTGCCGCTGATCGTCACGCCCGAGGACTGGGTCGCGATCGAGCGCGGCGTGCTGCAGCGCGTGCGGCTGCTCAACGCGACGCTGGCCGACCTGTACGGGCCGCAGACGATCCTCGAGCGCGGGCTGCTGCCGCCCGCGCTCGTCACCGGGCATCCCGGCTACCTGCGCGCGATGCGCGGCGCGCGCGTGCCGGGCGATACCTGGCTGCACGTCGTCGCGTTCGATCTCGCGCGCGGCCCGGACGGGCAGTGGCGGATCGTCGCGCAGCACACGCAGGGCGCGGCCGGCCTGGGCTACCTGCTCGAAAACCGGCTGATCGTGTCGCGGCTCTTTCCGCGCGGGTTTCGCGGGCTGCGCGTGCAGCGGCTCGCGTCCGCGTACCGCGCGCTGCTGCAGAGCATGCAGGCGCTCAGCCCGGCCCGCAAGAATTCGCGGATCGTGCTGCTCACACCGGGGCCGCACAGCGCGACGTATTTCGAGCACGCGTATCTCGCGCGCTACCTCGGCCTCACGCTCGTCGAAGGCGGCGACCTGACCGCGCGCGACAACCGCGTCTTCCTGAAGACGCTGCGCGGGCTCGAACCCGTGCACGGCATCCTGCGACGCGTCGACGACGCGTGGCTCGATCCGCTCGAACTGCGGCCCGATTCGATGCTCGGCGTGCCGGGTCTGCTGCAGGCCGTGCGCGCGGGCAACGTGCTGCTCGCGAACGCGCCGGGTTCGGGCTTCCTCGAATCGCCGGCGATGCTCGGCTTCATGCCGCGTCTCGCGGAAGGGTTGCTCGGCGAAACGCTGACCCTGCCGGCCGTGCATTCGTGGTGGTGCGGTGAGGCGGCCGCGTGCGACGACGCGCTGCCGCAGCTCGCGCGCGGCATCGTCAAGGCATCCTATCCACCCGACGTCCAGGCCGGCGGCCCGTTCGAGCCGGTGATCGGCGCGCGGCTCGCGCAGGCGCAACTGGCCGAGTGGCGCGCGCGGATCCTCGCGTGGCCCGAGCACTACACGGTGCAGGCCGACCTGCCGCTGTCGCAGGCGCCGACCTGGCCGCGCCAGGACGCACCCGATGGCAACGGCGGCGCGCGCATCGTGCCGAAGCCGCTGCTGCTGCGCGTGTTCGCGCTCGCCGACGGCGCGCAGCGCTGGCGGCTCCTGCCGGGCGGGCTGTCGCGGGTCGGTACGCGCGATACGCTGTTCAACGCGCCGATGCCGCGCGGCGGCAGCACCGTCGATACATGGGTGATGACCGAAGGCATCGTCGATTCGACGACGCTGCTGCAGACGCACCTCGGCCCCGACGATCTCGTCGAGCGGCCGCGCGCGATCGCGAGCCGGGCGGCCGAGAACCTGTTCTGGCTCGGCCGTTACACCGAGCGTGCGACCAACCTGATGCGGCTCGCGCGTGCGGCGCTGGAACGGCTGCGCGGCGAGGACGACGTCGACAGCCCCGCGCACCTGGAACTGCTCGACACGCTGTGCCGCGACACGGGCCTGATCGCGGCCGATGCGCCGAACGCCGTCGATGCGCCGCGTGCGTTCCAGCACGCGCTCGCGACGTCGCTGACGCGCGGCGCGGATCGCACGTCGGGCATCGCGTCGTGCCTGTTCGGGATGCGTGGTGCGGCCGCCGCGATTCGCGAACGGCTGTCGAGCGACCAGTGGCGGCTGATCGACGACGCGACCCAACTGTTCGCGGACAGCGCGGGCCAGCCGGAAGCCGAGGAGCAGATCGGCAACGAGGCGCTGCAGTTGCTGGCGCGCCTCGGCCTGCTGCTTGGCGCGATCACCGGCGCGCAGACCGACAACATGACGCGCGACGACGGCTGGCGGCTGCTGTCGATCGGCCGGCAGATCGACCGGCTGGATTTCCTGTGCAGCGTGCTGAAGTTTGCGTTCGACGAAGGCGCCGTGCACCGGCAGGATGGCTTCGAGCTCGTGCTGGAACTGTTCGACAGCACGATCACGTTCCGTTCGCGGTTCCAGCGCGGCTTCGACGTCGCGCCGCTGCTGTCGCTCGTCGTGCTCGATACCGACAACCCGCGTTCGCTCGGCTGGGTCGTGCAGGCGCTGCGCGGCCGGTTGACGAAGGTCGAGCGCAGCGAAGGCTATGCGCTGTCCGAGCTGGCCGAGACGATTCCCGACGTCCCTGCTTGGTCGCTGCACGAGCTGTGCGAGACCGGCGACGGCGGCCGGCACGACAAGCTGCTCGATGCACTCGATACGACGGCGAAGGCGGTCTGGGAACTGTCGAACCGGATCGGCGAGCGCTATTTCAGCCACGTGCGCGAGGCGGGCAGGACGTTATGGTGACGACGAAAGGCGCGGCGAAAGCGCCACCCGGTTCCGGGAATGCGCGGAACGCATCGGCACCGGCATCCGCGATGGCCGACGTGACGCGCAGCCGGTTGCTGCGGGTCACGCACGATACCGAATACCGTTACGCGGCGCGCGTCGAATCGGCGCAGCACCAGGCGCGCCTGCAACCGCTCGTCACGCCGCGCCAGCAGGTGCTGTCGTTCGCGCTCGACATCGATCCCGCGCCGGAATCGGTCGGGACCGAGATCGATGCATTCGGCAACGCGCGCGCATCGTTTGCGTTGAACCAGCCGCACGACGCGCTGCTCGTGCGCAGCCGCAGCACGGTACGCGTGACGCCGCCCGTGTGGTCGCTCGGTGCGCGCGGCGAGCCGCCGCCCGCCATCGCGAAACCGGACGCGAAACAGGCGACGCCATGGGAAGCCGTGCGCGACCGCTTGCGGTTCCGCGCGGGGCAGCCTTACGACGCGGCGAGCGAATTCGTGTTCACGTCGCCGCATGTCGCGTGCGATCCCGAGCTCGCCGCGTATGCGGCCGCGAGCTTCACTCCGCAACGGCCGCTCGTGCAGGCCGCGTGGGAGCTGATGCGGCGCGTGCATGCCGATTTTGCGTATACGCCGAACAGCACCGACATCACGACGTCGGCGCTCGATGCGCTGCGCTTGCGCAAGGGCGTGTGCCAGGATTTCGCGCACGTGATGATCGGCGCGCTGCGCTCGCTCGGGCTCGCCGCGCGTTACGTGAGCGGCTATCTGCTCACGCAGCCGCCACCCGGGCAGCCGCGGCTGATCGGCGCCGACGCGTCGCATGCGTGGGTCGAGGTGTACGACCCGGCGTGGCCCGAGGACAACGGCTGGCTGCAGCTCGACCCGACCAACGATCGCGCGCCGGGCGACGACTACGTGATGCTGTCGATCGGTCGCGACTATGCGGACGTGACACCGCTGCGCGGCGTGATCCGCGGTGGCGGCGCGGATCAGGAGCTGAAGGTCGGCGTGACGGTGGAGCCGCTCGACGCACCCTGACGTATGCGGCAGGCCGCGTGCCCGCGCGAATGCCGTTTAAGTCTTCGTTAATACTGCACGCCTAGCATGGTCACGCCGGCGAACGGATCGGACTCGATCCGGGGCACCGGCGGCACGCGCGGGTGCGTCGACGTCACGGCACCGCACCGTCGCGCATCGCCATCCCCTTGCAACGGCGGCGGATCATGATCAAGAACTTCGACTACACGCTCGGCAGCGACACGATTGCGCTCTGCGCGAGCTTCGGCGCGGGGCCGGCGTGGCGCCGCGTGCTGGTGAGCCGTGCGGATTCGATGGAGACGCTGGTGGTGCTCGATGCGCGCGGCCTGTCGGGCTTGCTGAAGGTGGCGACCGAGGCGCCGGAAGGACTGCTCGACGATGCGATCCGCAAGGTCGGCGACGAACGGCTCGTCGAGCGGGCAATCAGCGGCAGGACGATCGTCGAAACCGCGCTATGAGCGCCTGAGTCAGATCAATCCGCGCACTCGTGGCGCGGATTGACGGCACAGCTCCGCGACGCCCGGCGATGGACGGGCATCATCGGACGAGGGCGGGCACGAGGCCACGCGTGATTCGCGCCCGGTCGATCATTGCCCGAGAAAATCGAGCAGGGCGGACGCAAGCTGTTCCGGCTGCTCTTCGGCGGGATAGTGGCCGGAGTCGCGCAGCACGAACCCGCGCACATTGGACGCAACCTTCTCCATGGTGGCCTTCGACCCTTCGCCGTACCCGAATTCGCATCCTATGGCGAGGACCGGCATGTCGAGTTTCTTTTCTCCGAGCGTCTTGTTGTCGTCGAG
Organism: Burkholderia aenigmatica; assembly: GCF_902499175.1. GTDB lineage: Bacteria > Pseudomonadota > Gammaproteobacteria > Burkholderiales > Burkholderiaceae > Burkholderia > Burkholderia aenigmatica. The sequence continues at coordinate 149,239 of NZ_CABVQC010000011.1, read as the reverse complement.
ATCCACGAGGAGCGTGCGGTAGTAGCTGAAGCTCGCACGCAGGGCGCCGGGCTGCGTGAGCGCCGTCGCGTAGACGTCGATATCGGCTTCCGTGATGGATTCGGGATCGACGGTGCCGACCGTGTCGCGCCGGACAAAGTGACGGACAAACAGCGCTTCACGGCCGCGGACCAGCTCTTCGGAAATGTCGCCAGCCATATTGAAGCCGAAGTGCCAGCTGCCGCCCGTGGCCACGTTCATCGCCTTTTCCTGGCCGAAGCCTGGCAGGCCGCTCTCGATGAACACGAACCGCTCCGTGAGTTGCGGATACAGTGCGGCGAACGCGTAGCCTACCTGGCCGCCCATATCGTGTCCGACGATGCAGGCCTGGTCGATCTGCAGCGCATGCAGCAATGCGGCGATGTCGCCTGCGACGGTTTTCTTGTCATAGCCAGCCGCGGGCTTGCTGGAGTGGCCGAATCCGCGCAGATCGGGCGCGATGACCCTGCAGTGAGGCGCAAGCAACGGCATGAGCTTGCGCCATGCGTACGACGTTTGCGGCCAGCCGTGCAGCAGCACGACGGCACGGCCGGCTCCGGCCACTTTCGTATGAATGCGCAAGCCGTTCACCCGCACGGCAAGCGATTTGACAGCAGGGTGTTCGAGATTCTCGCGACGGGGTTCCGTCAAGCTCATTGCCATGAATCGGCCTTTGGTAAGGAAAGATTGCTCGGTGAGCATGCGATCCGACAACGCGCCGCGCCGCGCGATGACCGCACGGCCTCCAACTTCATGGCGCGGCACATCCGGCCGGCGCAATGGTTGGAGGGCTCGTGTCAGGTCAACGTGCTCGCCAGCGGCGTTGCCTGAGGGCGTGTCCTAGTCCTGGTTCGCGAACCGGTCCGTTGCGGCGATCAGCGCTTCCAGGATCCCCGGCTCGTTGTACGCATGCCCGGCGCCGGGCACGATCTCGAACGTCGCGTCCGGCCATGCCTTCGACAGCTCCCATGCGGTACGCGCGGGTGTCGCGACGTCATAGCGACCTTGCACGATCACCCCCGGAATGCCGGCGAGGCGATGCGCGTCGCGCAGCAGCTGGCCTTCTTCGACGAAGCCCTTGTTCACGAAGTAGTGGTTCTCGATCCGTGCGAACGCGAGTGCGTAGTGACCGTCCGCGAAGTGCTCGGCAAGGGCGGGGTCGGGCAGCAGCGTGATCGTGCGGCCTTCCCAGATGCTCCACGCGCGCGCGGCTTCGAGCTTCGCGGCTTCGTCGTCGCCGGTCAACCGGCGATGGTAGGCGGCCATCAGGTCGCCGCGCTCGGCTTCCGGAATCGGTGCAAGGAAGGCTTCCCACAGGTCGGGGAACAGCCACGATGCGCCTTCCTGGTAGTACCACAGCAATTCCGCACGACGCATCGTGAAGATGCCGCGCACGACCAGCGCACTCACGCGCTCGGGGTGCGTTTCCGCGTACGCGATCGACAGCGCGCTGCCCCACGAGCCGCCGAATACGAGCCACTTTTCCGCGCCGACCATCTCGCGCAGGCGTTCGATATCGGCGACCAGATGCCACGTCGTGTTGTTCTCGAGGCTGGCATGCGGCGTCGAGCGTCCGCAGCCGCGCTGGTCGAACAGCAGGATGTCGTAGCGCTCGGGATCGAACAGGCGGCGATGGTCGGGGCTGCAACCCGCGCCAGGGCCGCCGTGCAGGAACACGGCGGGCTTGCCGGCCGGGTTGCCGCAGCGCTCCCAGTAGATGCGGTGGCCGTCGCCGGTGTCGAGGTGGCCGTGGGCGTAAGGTTCGATCGGTGGGTACACAGGCAGGCTCCGGGTAAGGGGCGACAGGAGGCGGACGAGGCGCGGGCCGGTGAGCGGGCGGAAGGCTACGGATATTGCGCCGCCGCAAAAATCGTTGTGTTGGCATCGGACCGGCCGCCGCCGGACAAGGCTTGTCATTATGCCCATTCGCCGCGCCTGATGCCGGCTTGCTCTGGCGCGGCGTTGCCGCCGGTGTTTGCCCTGGGGATTTTTGAAGCAATTTCATTCCGATATTTTTCATACAAAATCCCGGCGGCATATCGGCGTGCCGTAGCGGGGGCGCCGGTCTGCTGCCCATCCACCGTGCCAACGGAAACCAGCCGATGAACCATCGCGTCACGCAGTTGACCGGGTTGCGCGCCGTCGCGGTGGCGATGGTTGTAGTCGGACATGCCGAACACGTGCTGCCCGGCGGCTACACCGGCTGGTACGCGCCGTTGCGGCTGATCGCCGACGGCCGGCTCGGCGTGCTGATCTTCTTCGTCCTCAGCGGTTTCCTGATCACCAACGTATTGCGCGCCGAGTTCGCCCGCACGGGCGGCATCGCGCTGACGTCGTTCTACGTGCGCCGCGCGCTGCGGATCTGGCCGGCCTGCTACGTCTATCTCGCGGCGGTCGCGATCGTGGCTTTTGCCGGCTGGTTCGACGTCGACCGCCGGCAGTGGCTGTATGCGGCGCTGCACCTGTGGAACTACTCGGCGTGGTTCGGGCTGACTGGCGACAACACGCTGCATCCGGACGGCGCGTGGTATCTCGGCCATTTCTGGTCGCTTGCGCTCGAGGAACAGTTCTACTGGTTCTGGCCGCTGCTGTTCATGTATGGCATGCGCCGCCGCGGCACGCGCTGGCTGGCCGCGTTGATCCTGATCGTGCCGCTCGTGCGCGCGGTCACATACTTCGTTGCGCCCGCGCTGCGCGGGCAACTCGGGATGATGCTTCACACGGGCGTCGATCCGATCCTGATCGGCTGCTATGCGTCGCTCAACCGCGAACGGCTCGAAGCGTGGATTCGCTCGTGGCGTGGCGAGACGCGCATCGTGACGGCGATCGTCTTGATCGTGCTGTTCGGAATGCCGCTCGCCGAACATCGGCTCGGCGGCTTCTGGAATGCGACGTACGGCGTGACGCTCGAAGCCGCATTGATCGCGATCGTGATCGTCGTGCTGAATTTCCGCAGTGAGTTCTGGTGTGCGCGATGGTTGCGCACGCGGCCGGTCGTGTTCGTCGGCACGATTTCGTTCAGCCTCTATCTGTGGCAGCAGCCGTTCGCGAATCCGGATCTGGCGGTGCCGCACGCGTTTCCGCTCGGGATCGTATGGGCGCTGATGGCCGCGACGGCCAGTTACTTCCTGGTCGAGAAACCGTTCCTGCGGTTGAAGGATCGCTATTCGGCGCGCGAGGCGCGACGTGTGCGCGACGATGCGCTGCTCAGACCGGCGCCGCCGGAGTGCATCGAGACGAATGCGGTCGTCAAATAAGGGCAGTGCTGCGATTGTCCGATCGGACCAACATTGCTGCGTGGATCGGCTACGATCCCGATGCTATTTTTGAGCATCGCCGGATGCCGTGGGTTGCATGGCGCTCCCGGCAATCGACTGGATCGATCCACTTGCGGAGACACGTTTCATGCTGAAAAACTGGCGGCAGTTCCTGCCGAAGATCGGGCAAAGTATGAAGGACATCAAGGAACTGAGCCCTTTGACGATCGATGGTTACCGGATGCTGCATCAGGCCGGCGCCGAAACCGGCAACCTGGACGCGAAGACGCGCGAACTGATTGCGCTGGCCGTGGCCGTCACGACGCGATGCGACAGTTGCATCGCGAATCACGTGAAGAAGGCGATCGAACTCGGCGTATCGAAGGCCGAGCTGACCGAAGCGCTGGGTGTCGCCGTGGCGATGAACGCCGGCGCGGCGCTGGCGTTTTCCGGGCGCGTGATGGATGCGTACAACGACCTGTCGGACGCGCGCTGACGCGCCGCGTTATTTCATGACCGAAGGCGGATACCAGAAGTTCCGGTACATGTTGATCCCGTACGACTTGCCGTCGTAGCGGACGGTCGTGCGGACCGGGCGCTTGTCCTTGCGCTGCGGCGGATCGACACGCGCGGTGATCGACAGGTCGGCGAATCCGTGGCTTGTAGTCTTTTCGACGCCGATCGTCATGGTGGCCGATACGATCGCGTCGTCGGCGATGCCGGGGCTGCAGACCGCATGCTTGTCGTCGGTGTTGACCCAACCGGCGAGGTTGGTGCCGAAGACCGCACGCAAGCGATTGCCTTCGCGTACCCACAGCGTCAGCTCGTCGCTGGTGTTGGCATCGGGGCAGCTTGGCCCGCGCGCGCTGCTCGTGAACACGACGCCGAACGCGCGCACGTCAGGCGACAGCCGGTACGGCGCCGTATCGATGCGATAGCTGCTTGCGCCGATCTCCGTCGCCGCATCTTCCTGAACCACCGACCGTTCGGCCGCCACAACCTTGCCGTCTTCGACCAGCGCGACGACCTGCAGCTTGTTGCTTTCGTCCGGGTTCTTGCTCTTTGGCAGCGAATCGAACGCGACGGCCGCGATCGTCGTTTCCGGTGCATTCGGCATGACCTTGCACGCCGATGCCACAACGAGCCGGTTCGTGTCGCGCGCGGCGAGACGCGCGTTCGTGATGCCAGCCCAGCGGGCGACCGCAACGACGGTCGCGTCATCACACGCCTGGTTGTCGGCAGCCTGGACAGCGGAGGCGGCGGCGAGCGCCAGCAGCGGGGCGAAGCGGAGGATTCTCATGTTCACGATGAAAGAAGGTTCTTCATGGATGCCGTGGATGTCGCTTGCCGATCCGGAGCGGCCGGCCAACGCGCGATGCACAGGTCATGCGTGACGACCCGTGCTCTTCCTACCCTTCAGAGCAAGCTGCAACTGCTTGCAGTCCTTGTCCAGTTGCAGCCGAAGCAGTTTCAGAATCGATTTCGTATGCTCGGACAAGAGCTTGCCCGGGCGGAAAATGATCCGATCCTGGAACGGCACATCCAGCGAAAAGCGCCTGATGACAAGTCCACGAGGAATGAAGTCGATGGCCGCGACGGGATGGACGAACGCAAGTCCGACGCCACTGCGTGCGAACTCGCAGGCACTGATCGAGTAGGGCGTTTCGACGACCGTTCGTAGCGTGATCCCTTGGTGTGCCAGTGCTGCTTCCAGCGCGCGTCGTGTGACATCCTCCGCATTCAGTGAAATGAAGTGATCGGATTGCAGATCCGCTGGTGTCACGACCGCCCGTTGAGCCAGCGGATGATCGGGCGCCATGGCGATGACGCCAGGCAGTGCGCTGAATACCGAATGCTCGAGGCCTGAAGTCGGCATCTCGCTAGCCATCAAGCCGATGTCGGCCACGCCGGATTGAACTTGCTGATGCACCTCTCGGGAGCTCATGACTTGCAACGACAACTGAATGCCGGGCGAGTCGCGATGAAATCCGGCGATGGCGCGCGGCAGAAAACAGTTCCCCAGGGCGGGGAAGCAGGCAATCACGAGTCGCCCCTGCTTGTACGAGCCCAGACTGCGAATGACGTGTTCAACGGTTTCAAAGCCCACGAAGTATCGCTCGATCGAGGTCATCAGGACATTCGCCTCGTTCGTCGGGATCATGCGTCCGCGAATGCGCTCAAACAATCGCACGGCGGCAAACGACTCGACCCGCTGAATGGCTTGGCTGACCGCAGGCTGGCTGATCCCCAGCAACTCGGCGGCGCGCGCTGTCGTACCGGCGGTCATCAGGGCTCGAAAGATTTCGATATCCCGCGGAGACATAACAATATTCAATAGATCAATAAGTATCCATTGTAGTCGGTTCGAAACAAGACCTTGATACTGCGAGACGCCTACGCGAACCACCGACTCTATCTCTCATGGACACATTCACGATCGCCGCCGCGCAGTTCAGCGCCAAAGCAGGAGACATCGAAACCAACGTGGCTCGGCATTTGACCTTCGTCCATGCTGCCGCGGAACACGGCGTCAAGTATCTGGTCTTTCCCGAACTGTCCTTGACGGGATACGAGCAGCAGCTTGGCCGTCAACTCGCCATGGGATGCGAGGACCCACGGCTCCTGCCGTTGTTGGCCGAGGTGCAGCGACTGGGCATGTCCATCGTCGTCGGGGCGCCCCTGATGCATGAAGGCCAACCGGAGGTGTTCATCGGCGCGTTCACGCTTGGCGCTCATGGCATACACGCGCACACCAAACAGCATTTGCATCCAGGCGAAGACGTGGTGTTTGCAGCCGGAAATGGCGGCCCGGAGGTGATCGTTGACGGGAATCCGATCGCGTTGGCCATATGCGCCGATTTCGCGCATGCCTCCCACGCGGCGAACGCGGCAGATTCGGGGGCGCGTGTCTACGCGGCGAGCGCGCTCATTTCCGACAACGGGTACCCGTACGATACCGGGCTGTTGGCCGGCTATGCGGCCAAACACAATATGGTCGTACTGATGGCCAACCATGGCGGCATCACCGGTGGTTGGGAGCCGGCCGGTCGTAGTGCGATCTGGGCAGAGGGCGGTGAGCGCGTTGTTGTCGCGCCCGGCACTGGCGACCTGCTCGTTATCGCCACCGAAGGAGCGAATGGCTGGACCGGATCCGTGGTGGCGATCGAGGTGGAGTAGCGCGTGCCTTCGACGGTTGCCGAGGCGCTCGTTGTGCTTGCGCGTTGCTCGGTTTCGATGGCCGCGAAATCCGCGAACAATAAAAAAAGGCCCTTGCGGGCCTTTCGTAGACGAAGGAGTCAGGCACTTACCGCGTCAGCGCCGTAAACCCCTCCAGCAATCGATCGACATCGGCCGCCTGGATCGCGCCCATCGTCGAGATGCGGAACAGCTCCTTCGACAAGCCGCCTTGCCCCGCGTAGATCACGAAGCCTCGTGCCTTCAACCCGTCGTGCAGCGTTTCGTACGTCACACCCTGCGGCAACCGATAAGCACGAAGCACAACCGACGATTCACCTTCCGGCAGCACCAGCGGCATCCCGCGCGCCGCGAGCCCGGCCTGTGCCTGATCGGCGAGCACCTTGTAATGCGCATGCCGCGCACGCCAGCCACCGGCCTCATCGAACTCGCGCAGCGCCTCGACGAGCGCGTAATACGCGTGCACGGAAGGCGTAAACGGCGTATTCCGTTGATCCTGCAGCTTCGCGAGACGGCCGAGATCGAGGTAGTAGGTACGGCTCGCCGCCTTCGCGAGCGCGCTGCGGCGCACGATCACGAACGCTGCGCCCGGCACGCCGTGCAGGCACTTGTTCGCGGTCGCGGCGACCGCGTCGATGTCGCCGCCGGCGAAGTCGATCGCTTCCGCGCCAAAGCTGCTGACGCCGTCGACGAGCATTTTCACGCCGCGCGCACGGCACACCTCGGCGATCGCCCCGAGATCGTTCAGTCGGCCCGTCGTCGTTTCATGATGAATCACGGCGACGTGCGAGTAACCGCCCGCATCGAGCTTCGCACCGATCTGCGTGAGATCGGGCGCCTGCATCCACTCATGCTTGAGCACATCGTGCGCGATCCCGTACTGCGTCGCGATCTGCGTGATCCGCTCGCCATACACACCGTTCTCGATCACGAGCAGCTTGCCGTCCTTCGGCACGAGCGCCGCGATCATGCTTTCGACAGCGGCCGTACCCGAACCGGTCATCAGCACGGCCGTCCACTCAGCCGGATCGAGTTCGTACGCGGCGACGAGACGCTGACGCGCTTCATCCTGCAGATCGAAGAATTCGCTTTCGCGATGGCACAGGTCGGGTTGCAGCAGGCTGCGGCGCACGCGTTCGGTGAGCGTGACCGGGCCGGGGTTCAGCAGCAGCATCAATGGGCTCCTTCAACGTGGGCTTCGGTCTGCGCGGCGCCGATGTGCCGCATCAGACGGGTCTTGACCTCGACCGGCGTGACGGTCGGGCGGGGCAGGCCGTCGGGCACGCCGGTGCGGATCGCCAGGCGCACGAACTGCGCCCCGTCGTGCGACTCGGCCAGCGCCGTATCGAGCACGTCGAGCGTGTCGCCTTCGACCGCCGACGCATACCCGCACGCGGCAGCAACGCCCACGAACGAAACATGTTGCGACACCGTCGCCTGGCCGCCCGTCGATTCGTGCGCGCCGTTGTCGAGCAGCACGTGCGTGAGGTTGGCCGGGCCGTAGGTGCCGAGCGTCGCGAACACACCCATGCGCATCAGCGCGGCGCCGTCGCCGTCGACCGCGACCACGCGCAGGTCGGGGCGCGCGAGCGCGAGGCCGAGCGCGAGCGGCGTCACGCAGCCCATCGAGCCGACCATGTACAGCTGGTTCGGGCGATCGTCGATGGCGTAGAGTTCGCGGCCGCAGAAGCCGGTCGACGCGAGCACGACGGTCGAATCGACCGGCGTGTGCGCGATCACGCGCTGCAGCGCGTCCTGGCGGGTCGGCCAGGTGTCGGCCGACGCGGCGCGCGACGACGCTTGCGCGGCGACATGCGCGCGCGGCGTTGCGGCCGGGTTGGCCTTCAGTTCATACGGCGCGACGCTGCCTTTCTGCATCACGAGCGCGTACGGGCGGCCCGTCGCGTCCATGTGCGCGATCGCGCGGTCGAGTGCCGGGCCGACCTGTTCGGGGTCGGTCGGGAACGTCTCCCACGGGATCTCCATCGTGTCGAGCATCGCGGGCGTGATCGGCCCCATCAGCGCGTGCTGCGGCTCGTCGGCCACGCCCGGCTGGCCGCGCCACGTGACGATCAGCAGTTGCGGCAGGCGGAACGTCCAGGTCAGCGACGTGAGCGGGCTCACCGCGTTGCCGAGCCCCGAGTTCTGCATCATCGCAATGCCGCGCTTGCCGCCGAGCGTCGCGCCCGCGATCAGCGCGACCGCGTCGCCTTCGTTCGCGGCCGACACGTAATGCAGCGTCGGGTCCTGCAGCACGTAATTGATGAACGGCGTCAGGTACGAGCAGGGCACGCCCGCGTACCAGTCGAAACCGCGCTCGCGCGCGGCCTCGACGAACTGGGCCGCTTCGATCATTGCGCGCCCCCGTTACGGGCGCCCGGTTGCGACAGCGGCGTCTGGCCGTGCGCGAAGTCGCCCGCGCGGCGGAAGTCTTCGAGATCGTTCACACCGCGCCAGTGGCCGTGCACGTACTGCACCTCGATCTTCTCGCCGGCGGCGATCAGTTCGTTGAGCAGCGCCGGGATGTCGAGCGTGTCGAAATCGTCGCGCGCCTGCAGCGTCGCGAGCATCGCCTTCAGGCGGTCGACACCGGCGCCACGCACGTTCAGCAGGCCGATCCAGCGGCCATGCGGCGTGCCTGCGGCGACGTCGCTCGACACGCGTTGCAGGTAGGTCTTCTGGCCGAACAGGCCGCGATCGTCGGCCGCCGAGCAGAGCGCGAAGTCACGCACGCTCTGGTTGGTCGGCTCGGTCAGCGACGAATCGACCACCACGCTGAACTCGGCTTCGCTTTCCGCGAGGTCGCGCACGATGTAGCTGCGGAACAGCAGGTCGCCGTACGAGATCACGGTGTCGCCGGTCAGGCGTTCGGCCGCGCATGCGAGCGACGCGAGTTCGCCCGTCTGCGCATGGCGCTCGTTGACGACGAGCTTGATGCCCGACGTGTCGATCGCGTCGGCGCGATAGCCGCCGACCACGGTGATGTCGTTCACGCCGTGCGTCTTGAAGCCGTCGACGAGCCAGCGCAGCAGCGGCTTGCCGGCGACCGGCAGCATGACCTTCGGCTTGTCTTCGGTCACGGCCTCGAGGCCCTTGCCGCGGCTGGCCGCCAGCACGATCGCGGCGTTCGACGCGCGCGACGACGACGACAGGTAGATGCGCTCGGCCGCCGAGTATTCGTCGGCGTCCTGCAGGCGGAAGATTTCGTTGACCGATGCAACGCGGTCTTCGACGTTGATCAGCGTTTCGCTCTCGTGGATCTCGCGTGCGGTCGCCTGCATCGCGGATGCCGACGCACGGATCAGGTGGTTCGCCCAGATCACGGTGCTGATGCCGGCCTGGCGGAACACGTCGGTCGGCGTGCTGTAGTACTTGGTCGGCACGATCACGAGCGGCGCCTTGCCGCTCCATTCGCGCGCGAACTGCAGGATCTCGTCCGGGCGCGACAGCTTGCTGTGGATCAGGATCGCGTCCGCGCCGGCTTCCGCATACGCGTTCGCGCGGCGCAGCGCCTCGTCCATCCCCCAGCCCGCGATCAGCGCTTCGACGCGCGCGACGATCGAGAAGTCGGGATCGCTCTGCGAATCCTTGCCGGCCTTGATCTTGCCGCAGAACTCGTCGATTTCCGCGAGCGGCTGGCGCTCGCCGCCGATGAAGCTGTTGGTCTTCGGGAACTGCTTGTCCTCGATACAGACGCCCGCGATGCCGCGCTGCTCGAGCTTCTTCACGAGGCGGCGCACGTTGTTGAAGTTGCCGTAGCCGGTGTCGCCGTCGAGCAGGATCGGCAGGTCGCTCGCGTCGGCCATGAATTCGAGCACGTCGACGACCTGGGTCCAGCTCGCCTCGTTGTTGTCGCGCACGCCGAACTGCGCGGAGATCGCGAGGCCCGATGCCCAGATCCCCTTGAAGCCTGCCTCGCGGACGATCCGCGCGGACAGGCCGTTGTGCGCTTCCATCAGGAATTCGAGTTCGTTGCTGACGAGCATGCGGCGCAGGCGTGCGCTGCGCGATTCGGAGAAGTTGGGTTCGCGTGCATTCATCGTGCAGCTCCTGCGGTAGTACGTTGAATCAGGGGGAGAATGTCTTGCGTGGCGCGTGCGACGTCGTTCGGGAAGTCGATCTCGATCCACGGCGAGCCGGTGACGTCGGCGACGTCGAACGAATGACCGCCTTCGAGCAGCAGGTCGCGCACGGCTTCCTCGTGCGGCATGTTCGCGCGGCCGCTGTCGACGTAGCCCGCGACGATCGTCGCGAGGCGGCGCGCGGTGCCTTCCGTGAAGCGGAAGAAGCCGACCGATTCGCCGATCGTGTCGTATTCGAGGTCGACCGCGAGCTGCTTGCGCAACTCGACCGGCACGCCGTTCTTCAGGCACAGCTTGACGGGTTCGTCGCCGGCCTCGAAGTCGCGATCGATCAGCAGGCGGTCGACCGCCTTGTCGGGATCGGCCACCAGCGCATGCAGGATGTTCTCGTCATACAGCACGTCGGCGTCCATCAGCAGCACGTCGCCGCCGCGCGTCATCGCATCGGCGACGGTATGCACGGTCAACACGCTGCCGAGGTCGTAGCGGTCGTTGATCACGATCTCGGCCTGGCGGCCGAGGCGCTTCAATTCCTGCTCGACCTTCTCGTGCTGGAAGCCCAGCCCGAGCACGATCTCGTCGACGCCCGCGGCATCGAGCACGCGCAGATGCCGCTCGAGCAGCGAAACGTCGTCGAAGCGCAGCAGGCACTTCGGGAACTGCGCCTCGGGCGGTTGTTGCAGGCGCAAGCCGAGGCCTGCCGCAAGAATGATGGCTCGCATGGGTTCTCCAACCAAAAAGCCGGCGGATCTGAACGATCAGTCGGCGAGCGGCTGCGGCGCACGGCGCCGCTGCCAGTTTCTTTCACTGAAATGCAGATAGAGCAGGCCGGGCAGGCCGAGCGCGAGTTCGCGCGCGCGCTTCGCAAGCGACAGCGCGAGCGCCGCGTCGGGCGGCAGTCCGACCAGCGGCGCGAGCAGCAGGTAGCCGCCTTCCTGCGCGCCGAGCGAGCCCGGGATCGCGAAGGCCGCGCCACGAATGGCCTGGCCGACGCTCTCGAGCAGCAGCGCGTCGAGCCAGCTCACCGGATGCCCGAGGAAATGCAGCGCGAGCCACACTTCCGCGGTGCCGACGATCCAGCCGACGAGACTCAATGCGAACGTCTTCGCGACCTTCGCGCGATCGCGATACAGCGCGCCGACCGCGTCGTCGATCGCGTCGGCGCGGGTGGCCAGCGACGACCAGTCGCGCGGGCCGAGCAGCTTCGACGCGAGGCGCAGACCGCGGCCGAACAGCCCGCGCCGCTGCGCCACGTAGAACAGCGCGGCGAGGGTGCCGAGCACGCCGGTGGCGATCAGCGCGGGCGTGCGCAGGTGCGCGACCGATTCGTGCGTTGCATACAGGCTGAACGCGGCGATGCCGATCAGCGCGAACGCCATCTGCGCGAGCGCCTGCATCGTCGTGCTGACGGTGACGGCCGCCGCCGCGTCGGCCATCCGCGTGCCGCGCTGCGCGAGGTGGCGCACCATCAGCACGGGGCCGCCGATCTGCCCGGCGGGCAGCAGGCTGTTCACCGATTCGCCGACCCAGCGCGCGCGCAGCGCGTTGCCGAGCTCGGCGCCCGGCTGGCCGGGGCGGAACATCACGGAGATCGCCATCGCGTCGATCACGAGCGGCACGACGTGGAACGCCGCGACGAGCGCGAGCCCCCAGCCGGCTGCGAGGAACGTGGACGCGACCGCGCCGACGCCTTGCCATGCCAGGAGTGCGACGAAGAGTGCGGTCCCGAGGGACAGCAGGATGAGGCCGGCGCGTGTCATGACCCGGTCGTGCGTCGCGTTGCCAGTTGCTTGAACACCTGGCGGAAACCGAAATACGCGATCGCGTCCTTCATGTTCGAGATGAAGCGCTTCCACGGCCGCATGCCGGGGTTCGTCACGTATTCGAAGGTGAGCGACACGCGCATCTCGTTCTGGCCGAGCGGTGTGATGCGGTGGCGCAGCTTGTCGCCATCGAACAGCACGATGCCGCCGTCGGCGATCTGCACGGAGCCCGGTTCGTCGGCGACGTCCGGATTGCGCGTGTGCAGCTCGTAGTCGAGCCGGCACGACGATTCGTCGATCACGCCGATCAGCAGCGTGTAGCGGCGGCCGTCGTAGTACGACGTGTCGTAGTGCCAGCCGATGTGGTCGCCGGGCTTCGTGTAGTAATACAGCGCGTACGCGTGCGGATCGTCGTCCGGCGACAGCATCAGCTTGTCGCCCGTGACCTTCTCGAGGAAGGAGATGAGTGCCTTCGATCGATACAGTTCGGCGATGTACGGCGCCTGCTCGTCGATCGTATGACGGCTCACGCTGCCGCCCTGCTTGTGGCCGGGCAGGTAATTGCGGTTCAGGCCGGCCTGCATCGCGCGGGCGGCGTCGGCCAGCTTCGCGTGCGCGTCGGCCGGCAGGAATGCGTCGAGGTACAGGAACGAGCCCTGGCGCGTGTAGTCGTTGCGCACTTGCTCAAGGTCGAGATGGCCGACGCAGTCGGCCACGGTGCGATCGGGGTCGGACGCGGCGCGCACGGGCGCGGGGCGTGCCGGGCTCAGCACGGAGTCGTCGCGCGTGCTAGTCATTTGGAAGCCTGGATTTCAGTGGAATTCTGCGGAACATTGCCGCGCCGGACGATGCGCCACCAGTCGATCACGACCCACGCGGCGAACAGCGGGGCGCCGATCGACGCCGCGAGCAGGAACGGCTCGACGCCGTCGAACAGCGTCACGAGCGGCAGCAGGTACAGCACGTCTTCGGTTTCGAAGCCGCCGGCGAATGCCTGCTTGGTGCCGGCCTTGCCGGCGAACGATTCGATGCGCATGCGCAGAAAGAAGATCAGCGCAACGGCGGCGCCGGCCACCGCGCCGAGCAGCACCGGCGATGCGGCCATCTGGCCGCCCTGGGCGACGATGCCGAGGCCCATGCTGACGAACAGCGCGACCGTGACGAGGGCGTCTGCCGCGAGGTCGTAAAAATGACCGATCTTGCTCGTCTTGCCGCTGATGCGCGCGAGCTCGCCATCGGTGTGGTCGACGAAGTTCGACAGTACGATCAGGAACGCGCCGGCATTGCTCCAGCCGAAGCCGCCGTGCGCGAGGCACCAGGCGCCGGCGAGGCCGATCAGCAGACGAACGGTGGTGAGGTGATTCGGGGCGACAGGCGTGTCGACGAGCGGTCGGACAAGCGAGCGCGCCAGCCGCGCATCCCAGGTGCGTGGCAGGGGCGGTTCGGAACGTGTGGCGGTTTTTCTTTGGTCCATCGGCGAAATATATACGGAATTGTAATTTGGTGCTTTTTATTCGATCAATGTCCTGACATGAGGGAGTGTTACCGCGTCTTGCGGCGATTGGCCGGTCGAAAAGCGCGTGCGCGAAAGGGCGGCCAAACGGGGCCGCGCGATCCAGATTCCAGTGTGGTTCGCATCGGGCGGCTGTCAAGGACGGACGGGCCTCTCAGGCCGGTGCGGCGGTACTTTTCGCGCTTTGCCATGCGCGTCGCGCGGCGCGTGCGAGCTTGATATGCGTCAGGTCGGAATGAGCCGCATCGGGTGACAATTGGCCGCGCCGGACGGGCGTCGTTCATTGTCGATGGAAAGGCGATAAATGGCCGTCAAAATCCGCCGATTGACGCGCGAGAGTGGGCGATCGGCGACGGGTTTTTCTGCCCGATACTTTCGTGCACCTTACGCGTGCATCCGCTTCAAACGGAGCGCCTGTCACAGAACGGTCGTTCGATACCCGGCAAATTCGACAAGGATCTTTTTCATTCAGCGGACATTTCACGGCGATTGCCTCTGCGATACTCCGACCGTGCCTGTGGTGCCGGCCGCCCCTCGCGGCCCCAAGGGCTTCATGTCGCTCAGGAGACACCCCCCGCGACGTCAACGACAGACCAAAGCGTCAGAAACCAGCCATGTCATCTTCACGCATCCTCGCACCCGCCCTGCGTTCGCTCGTCCGCACCGCCGACGAAGCCGCCGCGCTGATCCGTCCCGGCATGACCGTCGCCATGAGCGGCTTCACGGGCTCGGGCTATCCGAAAGCCGTGCCGGCCGCGCTTGCCGCCCACATCGACGCGGCGCACTCGCGCGGCGAGGACTTCCGGATCAACGTGCTGACGGGCGCGTCGACCGCGCCGGAACTCGACGGCGCGCTCGCCCGCACCAACGGCATCTCGATGCGCTTGCCGTATCAGTCCGACCCGACGCTGCGCGACAAGATCAACGGCGGCGAAGTCGATTACCAGGACGTCCACCTGAGCCACGTCGCGCAGTACGCATGGTTCGGCCTGTACGGCGATCTCGATGTCGCGATCGTCGAAGTCGCGGGCATCCGCGAGGACGGGCTGCTGATTCCGTCCGCGTCGATCGGCAACAACAAGACCTGGCTCGAACGCGCGAAGCACGTGATCCTCGAGGTTAACTCGCGCCAGCCGCTCGGCCTCGACGGGATGCACGACGTTTATTACGGCACCGCGCTGCCGCCGCACCGCAAGCCGATTCCGCTGACGAAGAGCGACGACCGGATCGGCGAGCCGTACCTGCGTTGCCCGGCCGACAAGATCGTCGCGATCGTCGAGACCGATGCGCCGGACCGCAGCAATGCGTTCTCCGCACCGGACGCGACGTCGAAGCAGAGCGCGCTGCAACTGATCGACTTCCTGCGCCATGAAGTGAAGCGTGGCCGCCTGCCGGAAAACCTGCTGCCGCTGCAGTCGGGCGTCGGCAACATCACGAACGCGGTGCTCGCGGAGCTCAGTTCGGCCGGCTTCTCGAACCTGACCGCGTACACCGAAGTGATCCAGGACGGCATGCTCGACCTGCTCCAGGACGGCACGCTGGGCTTCGCGTCGGCCACCGCGCTGTCGCTGAGCCCGGCCGCCGTGCAGCGCTTCGCCGATGAAATCGCGACGTTCCGCGAGAAGATCGTGCTGCGCCCGCAGGAAATCAGCAACCATCCGGAGCTCGTGCGTCGTCTCGGCTGTATCGCGATGAACGGGATGATCGAGGCCGACATCTACGGCAACGTGAACTCGACCCACGTGATGGGCACGAAGATCCAGAACGGCATCGGCGGCTCGGGCGACTTCGCGCGCAACGGCTACCTGTCGTGCTTCATGTCGGCGAGTACCGCGAAGGGCGGCGCGATCTCGCGGATCGTGCCGATGGCGAGCCACGTCGACCATACCGAGCACGACGTCGCGGTGGTCGTCACCGAGCAGGGCCTCGCGGACCTGCGCGGCCTGTCGCCGAAGCAGCGTGCCCGCAAGGTCATCGCGACCTGCGCGCATCCGGACTATCGGCCGATGCTCGAGGATTACTTCGAGCGCGCGTCGCGCGAAAGCTTCGGCAAGCACACGCCGCACCTGCTCGCCGAGGCGCTGTCGTGGCACGAGCGTTACGTCCGCACGGGCACGATGAAGGCCTGACACGGCACGCCTGCCGCGCGTGAGAATCGCGGGGCAGGCGGCGCGCGATGCGGTGCGCGTATCCGTCCGTCGATCGGCCGGATCGTCAGTCCATCGCCGCATGCGCGACGTCGACGCTCGCCGCCTGCTGCGGCGGGCGGATCAGCAGCAACAGCGGGATCATCAGCAGCGTCGCGACGAACATCAGCTTGAAGTCGTTCAGGTACGCGATCATCGACGCCTGCTGGTTGATCGTGCGGTCGAGCAGCGCAATGTCGAGGCGGCTGCCGGCCATGGCCTGCACGGCCGGGTTGAACGGCGTGATGTGGGTCGCGAGGTCGGCATGCGCGACTTGCGTGTTGCGCGTCATCAGCGTCTGGACGATCGAGATGCCGATACTGCTGCCGATGTTGCGCATCAGGCTGTAGGTGGCCGTGCCGTCCGCGCGCAGGTCGGGCGGCAGCGTCGAGAACGACAGCGCGCTCAGCGGCACGAACACGAGCCCCAGCCCGAAGCCCTGCACCACGCCGGGCCACACGATGTCCGCTTCGGACAGCACGACCGTGTACTGCATCATCTGCCATAGCGCGAGCGCGGAAATCGACAGCCCCGCGAGCAGCAGCATCCGCGCATCCACGTATTTCAGCAGTCTTCCGACGAACAGCATCGCGATCATCGTGCCGGCGCCGCTTGGCGCAGTGACGAGGCCCGTCGTCGCGACCGGGTAGCCCATCAGGTTCTGCAGCATCGGCGGCAGCAGCGCGCGTGTCGCGTACAGCACCGCGCCGACCACGAAGATGAACAGCGTGCCCGTCGCGAAGTTGGGGTCGCGCAACAGTTCCGACTTGAAGAACGACGCCTTGCCGACGGTCGCGGTATGTGCGAGAAAGAACGCGAAGCTGAGCGCCGCGACGAGCGCCTCGATGCGGATCTCGTATGAGCCGAACCAGTCGAGCTGTTCGCCGCGGTCGAGCATCGCCTGGAATGCGCCGATCGCGAGCGCCAGCGTCGCGAAGCCGAATGCGTCGAACTTCACGTGCGGGCGCGGCGCGCGCGCGGGCAGGAAGGTCATCACGCCGGCGAGCGCGAACGCGCCGATCGGCACGTTGATGAAGAACACCCAGCGCCAGTTGTAGCTGTCGGTGAGCCAGCCGCCGAGCGTCGGGCCGAGGATCGGGCCGACCATCACGCCCATTCCCCAGATTGCCATCGCCTGGCCTTGTTTCTCGCGCGGGTTGATGTCGAGCAGGATCGACTGCGACAGCGGCACCAGCGCGGCGCCGAACACGCCCTGCAGCAGACGCGCGCCGACGATCTGCACGAGCGTCTCGGACAGCCCGCACAGCGCCGACGCGACCGTGAAGCCGGCGATCGACACGATCAGCAGCCGCTTCACGCTGAGCCGGTCGGACAACCAGCCGGTGAGCGGCGTCGCGATCGCCGCGGCGACGATATAGGAGGTCAGCACCCACGTGATCTCGTCCTGCGACGCGGACAGCGTGCCCTGCATGTGCGGCAGCGCGACGTTCGCGATGGTGCTGTCGAGGGTCTGGATCAGCGTGGCGAGCATGATCGACAGGGTCAGCATCGGCCGGTTCAGGGCGGGCGAGGCGGGGGCGTCGGCGGCGGGGTTCAAGCGGGTGTCTCCGTGGAGCGGTCGCCGTGGGCGGCGATCCGGTATGACGCAAATTATAAGCATGCGTATTATATCTCCGCTTATGGCTGCGTCTCGAGCGGGAGGCAGTTGCCGGCTCGACCCTATAATCGCCGCATGGACAAGACCTACGAGAACCGGATCGGTTACCTGATCGCCGATGTGGCGCGCCTGAACGGGCGTCTCTTCGACCGGCGCGCGAAGCGCATCGGGCTGACGCGCGCGCAAAGCCGCGTGCTCGCGTACCTGACATGGAAGGGCGAGATGAATCAGGCGCGGCTGGCCGAATGGCTCGAGATCGCGCCGATCACGCTGACGCGGCTGCTCGACCGGATGGAAAGCTATGGCTGGATCGAGCGCGTCGCGAACGACGACGATCGCCGCGCATTCGTGATCCGGCTGACCGACAAGTCGCGCGAGATCTTTCCGCAGATGCTCGAAGTGGGTGACACCGTAGCCGACGACGGGCTGCGCGGCTTCACGCCCGACGAGCGCGATACGCTGGTGCGGTTGCTCGGGCGCATGCGTCACAACCTGATCGACTGCGGCGGGGAGTGATGGGTGCCGCCATCCGGGCAGGCCGGATGAACGGCTTGAAAACAGCGGGAACACCGGAAGGCGGCGCGCAAGCACGCCGAGCCGGCCCGTATTCCGGCGTGGGCATCTTCATCGTCGTGGCGCCGGTGCCGATACCCGGCGCGGCCTTCGTCCGGCGCGCGCAGGGTGATGCGCTAGTCACGCTCGACAGAGGGGAGCGTGGGCGTCGGCGACGCTACCTGTTATCGCTTTGACGAGGCCGTGTGCTTAACGGGCCAGCGCCGCGAGCGTAACCGCCGCCAGATAAAGCCCCACACCGTACGACAGATGCGTGATGAGACTGCGCCGGCGCGCGACGCCCGGGTTCGGCGTGCGCGACGCGGCGATGCCGAAGCCGAACGCGGGCTGCATCACGAAGAACGGCGCGATCACGCTGGCGAGGCCGGCGAGGAGCGCGGGGAGCGGGGTCGGCGTGCCGATCCATTCGGTGCCCGCGATCGCGACGGGCAGCGCCGCGAACGCGATGCCGATCGCGTAATGCGCGATCCAGCCGAGCGCGCGTTCGCCCGGCACGGGCGCCGCGGCGCCGATCGACACGTGCCGGAACCGGCCTTGCATCATGTGACCGATCCAGCGGCCGACCAGCGCATAGTCGAGCGACGGAATGCCGAAGGCTCGCCGCCGGAACAGCGTCCACAGATCCATCACGAGCGTCGCGCCCGCGCCGATCAGCAACAGGTTGAGCAGGACGTCGGGCGCGCTCATCGCGACCCTCCGCGAAGAACGGAAAAGGCTGCGCGGTGCAGCGGAATACAGCGTGGTTTCAGCGGTTTCATGGCAGTCCGGGCTTGTCTTTATGGAGTCGAGCGACTATCTTGCAACTTCAAGTTCACTTGAGGTCAAGCATGAGCCGGCTGGACATTGCAGATGTGGCGCGACGCTCGGGATTGCCCGCGTCGACGCTGCGCTACTACGAGGAAAAGGGGCTGATCGTCCCGACCGGCCGCCACGGGCTGCGGCGGCAATACGACGAGTCGGTGCTGGAGCGCCTGGCGCTGATCGCACTGGGCCGCGAGGCCGGTTTTTCGCTCGACGACATCCTCGCGATGGTCGGCACGGACGGCCTGCCTGCGATCGATCGCGCGAAGCTCGACGGCAAGGCCGACGAACTCGACCGCACGATCCGCCGTCTCGGCGCCGTGCGCGACGCGTTGCGGCATGCGGCCGTGTGCCCGGCATCGAACCATCTCGAATGCCCGTCGTTCCAGAAGCTGCTGCGGATCGCCGCGCATCGCCATCCGGCGCGCCGCACGAAGACGGAAGCCGCGTAGGCGCTCGGCCCGCGCGATGCGCATGCATTGGGGGGGGCAGTGGCGATTCGGCGGCACGTCGCCATTCATGGCCGACGGACATTGCAAACAGGAACAACGGGGTTGCCGCGTGTGGTTTTTACTTGTGCTTTACGTGCTTCCTGCCGCGTATGCGGCATCGAAGGTCGGGCCGCATTACGGGTTTCTCGCCGGGTGCGCGACACTGGCCGCCGTGCTGGCGATGCAGACCGCGTTGCTGACGTGGGGGACTGCCCTGTTGAAACGGCGGCGTGGGTCCGTTGGGCAGCCTGAGACGAGCGCAACGCCCGTACCGGCCGATAGTCTGGATGACGAACCGGCCGACGAGCCCGGCGACGCGCCCGATGTGCCGCTTCGATATGGCGAGCATGCCCGATTCAAGCAACTGGTCCTGATTGCCGACGCCGCACGGCCCGAGGTTACGCGCCGTTTCTACGATAAGGCGAAGCGGGCGATCGAAGCGTACGTGGAAGTCGAGGCGGGGCGCGACGGTTCGGGGGCGGCGATGGTGTCGACGGCCGACCTCGCCCCGGCAGACGACCTGCCCGCCGCACCACCGGACGAAACGCTGACGGTATTCGTGTCGAACGACGGCGCGTGGTCGGGGTTCCGCGTCGGCGACGACAGCTTCCGGTTCCGCCACGGCGCAATTACGAGATTGCGGTTCACGCATGTGATGCCGGTTCGCTGGAACGGCGACTACATGGTGACGTTCTGGTTCGACGTGCCGAAGCGGGACCGCACTACCGATTACAACGCGTATTTGACCGGGTTCGATATCGGGGTGGACCGTGCCGGCCACCGTTCACGCACGCTTACCCATGCATGTCGTGAAATCGCGTCGGTGCTCGACGTCGCGTTCGACGTCGACGAGGTTGGCGACGACTGAGTCATCCCGCGTAATACACACGACATTCCTGCTCGCGCCCGCGCACGATGCGCTTGCCGACGAGCGAGCCGTACGTTTCGGTGAAGACGGTGCGCTGATGCTCGCATTGCAGGGCGTCGTAGAAATAGAGCGAGACCCAGTCGGTCGGGCGGGAGGCCTCCGGCGTGCGCATCGCGGCATGGAGGCACAGCGCGGTGAAATGCCAGCCGCCCTTGGTCATGTGCATCACGGGCAACGGCACGTAGCCGTCCGCGTTCAGGCGCCGATGCACGGTTGCGCGTTGCACAACGCCAGGCGTCGGCAACGCGCCGGCGGCGGCCTTGTTGCGATACAGACGGTCGATGTAGAGCAGCAGTTCGACAGGCGGCTCGGTGCCGGGGCCGGCGTCCTGCACGCGGCCCTGCCAGCGCCGGCGGCGGCTCAGCACGTCGTCGAGCGCGGTGCGGATGCCGGCCGCGCGCCGCGGGCCGACGCCCGAGATCGTCTCGAGCTGGCCGTTGCGGGCCGCGCGTTCGAGCTCCTCGAGCGTATCGATATGCAGCAGGTCGTGAATGCGCAGCGCGAGCGCGTGGCCGATACCCGGCACCGCCTCGAACGCGGACGTGCGTTCGGCGTCGCCGCACAGCCGGTCGAGCTGGCGCCAGCGCCCCGTCACCAGCAGCTCGGCAATCGCCTGCGCGACGCCCGTGCCGATCTCGGGCAGCGTGCCGAGCGCATCGACGCCGCCGGACTCGAACACTGCGCGGATATCGAGGTCGAGCGCATCGACCGTCTCGGCCGACGCGCGGTACGCGGCGACCCGATACGGATTCGCGCCCTGATCAGCCAGCCGCTGTGCCGCCTCGCGCAGGCAGGTCGCGATATGGCGGTTTTCCTCGTACGTTTGGCTGGCGGTCGTCTGCATGGCGAGGGACCTGGGGAAGCACAAACGGAATGGACACGGCTAGCGATGCGCCGGTCGGCTTTTCACCATTGTCGCGATACGCGATGAAGAAAACTTGACGCACGTCAATGGCAAACGTAGCACAGGTGCGAAGCACACGGTCGTGCCGGATAGCGGCACGACCGTGCGACGCGTGACGCCGTCACGCGTCGAGGAACGACTGCGCGTTCTCGGCCTCGGCGGCCGTGCGCAACGCGGCGAGCGCCCGTTTCTCGATCTGCCGCACGCGTTCGCGCGACATACCCGCGTCCTGCGCGATCGCGTCGTAGGTATCGGGCTCGGCGCCGCCGAGGCCGAACCGCCGGCGCAGCACGTCGGCCTCGGCCTGCGTGACCGACCGGAGCAGGGACCTCACGCACTCGCGCATGCGCGTGTCGGCCAGTTGCTCGAACGGGCTGGCCGATGACTGGTCCTCGATCAGCTCCACCAGGCCGGTGTCCGCGTCGGGCAGCGGCGCGTCGAGCGATACGGGCTCGGCTGGCAGCGCGAGCACCGCGCGCAGCTTGTCCTCGTCGAGGCCGGTTTCGGCCGCGAGTTCGGCCGGCGTCGCGCGACGGCCCGTGCGCTGACGAAACCGCAGCGCATGCCGCTGCACACGCTGGTACTGGTCGCCGACGTGCACGGGCACGCGGATCGTGCGTGCGCGATCCGCGACCGCGCGCGCGATCGCCTGGCGGATCCACCAGGTCGCATAGGTCGAGAACTTGAACCCGCGCCGGTATTCGAATTTCTCGATCGCGCGCATCAGGCCCAGGCTGCCGTCCTGCACGAGATCGGGCAGGTCGACACCGCGGTTCATGTACTTGCGCGCGATCGACAGCACGAGCCGCAGGTTCGCTTCGAGCATCGCGCGCGTGGCGTCGCGCACTTTCTGCTGGCCGTCGGTGAGCGCGGCTGCGAGTGCCCGTCGCGCGACCGTGTCGAAGCAGGCGGCGTCGCCCGCGGCGGTGCCATGCGGCGCAGACGCGAGCGTGCGTACGACGCGGCTCGCGTCGTCGACGGCCGGTGCGACCCACGGGATCGCGCCGAGCAGGGCGGCCACGCGGTTGCGCGCGTCACGGTATTCGTCCGAACGGAAGCCATGCGCGTGCAACGCGCCGCGCAAGGCCGCGACGGCCGCCTGCAGCGCGTCGTCGCTGACGGGCGCGGGCGTGTCTGCGGGGTCGTCATCGGACGATCCGGCTGCGCCGGTCGTCGCCGTTGCGCGGTGACGCGCCAGCAGCGCGTCGACGGCGGCCGGACAGCCGGCGAGCGCGTGCAGGATCTGGTGGCGGCCCGTTTCGATCTCGCGAGCAAGTACGATCTCGCCTTCGCGCGTGAGCAGCGGCACGGCCTGCATGCGCCGCAGGTAGAGCGCGAGCGGATCGGTCGACGCGCTCGTGCCGCGTGCGAGGTCGCCGAGCATCGCGCGGCCTTCGTCGAGCGCATCGCGATCGACGTCGACAGGCACCGTGCCGGCGAACGGCGCGGGCGCGGCCGGCCCGTCGAGCACTGCGATGCCGATGTCGGCGAGCGCGGCGCGCACGACGTCGAGCGCGTCGGGGCTGTCGCTTTCGGGCGGCAGCGCGTCGACGAGGTCGGCGTGGGTCAGATAACCCTGTTCGCCGGCGAGCGCCAGCAACTGGATGATCGGATCGAGCGGCGTGTCCGCCCGGGGAGTGGGGCGTGGCGTAGTCATGTCGATGGCGGCGTGAGCCGCGTTCCTGTCTGGGCGGGCCGAGGTCCGCCGGTTTCGGGCCGCCGGTTGCTCGCGAACCCCTGTCCGCGCCGGCCAGCCTGACATCGTTCAAGTTGAGGGCATTTGCGCGAACTTCAACGCGGGCGCGGCAGACCTGCCAGCACGCGGCATGCCCACGCGATCGTCCGGCACAGGAAACAAAAAGTAACCGATCATACCGAGCGGAAATCTGCAGGGGACGTAAGCTAGAGTCAGGCGCGCGCCCGGCGGCGGCGCGTGGATTCTGCCGGAGCAAGACATGACCCCGATTCCTGCCGCGAGGTGTGCGGTATTCGCATTGACGACGCTGACCCTCGGCGGCTGTTATTACACGAGCCCGTATGGCTATGCTCCGTATTACGCGCCGGCACCGGCCACGCTGACGCAGCGCGAGCTACCCGTCACGCCGGCTGCGCCCGGCACCGCTCCACCGGGCCCGACGTCGGCGGCGGTTGCGCCGCCCGAGGCCGATTCGGCGCCTGTCTACGTCGCGCCGGCCTATCCGCCGCCGTATCCCTATCCTTATCCATACTATGCACCCGCGTATTACCCGGGCTGGTATGGCTGGGGCGCGCCGGCCATCTCGGTCGGCTTCTGGGGCGGCTGGGGCGGCGGCTGGCGTGGCCGCGGCGGGTACGGGCATCGTCCGTGGGGCGGCGGCCACTGGGGTGGCGGCTGGGGCGGGCATCGGCATTGACCGGCGCGCGGCGGCACCGCGCGGGAGAGCATCATGAGGAACACGATTGTTCGAAGTCTGTGCGTCGTCCTGCTTGGCCTCGCGGCCGCGCCGGGCATGGCGCAGGCGCAGAGCACCGGCTACACGAACGCGCCGGCCGAACTGTTCGCCGGGCCGGCGCCCGACTATCCGGTCGTCGCGCAGATTCCGCCGGGCACCGCGCTGGACGTGTTCGGCTGCCTGAGCGACTACTCGTGGTGCGACGTCGCGCTGCCGGGCGTGCGCGGCTGGATCGACGCGCAACTGATCGACTATCCGTACCAGGGCGGTTACGCGCCGCTGCTCGAATATGGCGCGATCATCGGCGTGCCGATCACGGGGTTCGCGATCGGCGCGTACTGGGATCGCTACTACCGTCACCGGCCGTGGTTCCATGACCGCGATCGGTGGGAACACCGCGCGGAACCGCGGCTCGGCCCGGGCGGCGTACCGCCGGGACAGGGACGCCCGCAACCGGGCGGCGCGGTGCAGGTCGCACCGGGCGGTCCGCCGCCCGTGCATGACACACGGCCGTCGGCTGCGCGTGGCGGCTGGAATGGCGCGATCCGCACGCCGCCACCGGCTGCACCTGCGCCGATGCCGGGTGCTGCCGTCCGTGAACGACCGGCAGCGCCGCCGCCGGCCGCCGTCATGCGTCCGCCACCGGCCGCTGTCATGCGTCCGCCGCCCGCGCCGGGAGGTGAGGGCCGTTCGATGCCGGCACCGGTGCACCCGGGTGGTGGTGGCGGTGGTTACGGCGGCGCGCGGCCGCAAGGCGGCGGGAACGGAGGCGGAAGCCACGGTGGGGGCGGTGGCGGCGGAGGCGGCGGCGGCGGCCCGGAAGAATTCCGTCACTGACGTTGCCGGCGCTTTCTGCCGAAGCAGAACGAAAAAAAGCCGCTCCGGAGAGCGGCTTCTGGGTCGGGCAAGCGGGCGGTCGTACGGCCCGCGGCCTGACCGGCTACGTGTTACAAGCAGCCGGCCGTGCTACCCCTGTCAGTCGTCGAGCAGCGACAGGTCACGCACGGCACCCTTGTCGGCCGACATGACCAGCTTCGCGTAGGCTTTCAGCGCAGCGGACACCTTGCGCGGACGCGGCTGCGCCGGCTTCCAGCCCTTCGCGTTCTGCTCTTCGCGGCGGCGCGCCAGTTCCTCGTCCGACACCAGCACGTCGATCGTGCGGTTCGGGATGTCGATGCGGATCTTGTCGCCGTCGCGCACGAGGCCGATCGCACCACCCGCTGCCGCTTCCGGCGAGCAGTGGCCAATCGACAGGCCCGACGTACCGCCCGAGAAACGGCCGTCCGTCAGCAGCGCGCATGCCTTGCCGAGCCCCTTCGACTTGATGTAGCTGGTCGGGTAGAGCATTTCCTGCATGCCGGGGCCGCCCTTCGGGCCTTCGTAGCGCACGATCACCACGTCGCCGGCCTTGACCTTGTCGTTCAGGATGTTTTCGACCGCTTCATCCTGCGATTCGGTCACGTGCGCCGTGCCTTCGAACACGAGGATGCTTTCGTCGACGCCAGCCGTCTTCACCACGCAGCCGTCGACCGCGATGTTGCCCGTCAGCACGGCGAGGCCGCCTTCCTTCGAGAACGCATGCTCGTACGAGCGGATGCAGCCTTCGGCGCGATCGACGTCGAGGCTCGGCCAGCGCGTGTCCTGGCTGAACGCGACCTGCGTCGGGACGCCGGCCGGGCCGGCCAGGTAGAACGTGCGGACCGCTTCGTCCTGCGTGCGGACGATATCCCACTGGTCGAGCGCATCCTTCAGCGACGGCGCGTGCACGGTCGGCACGTCGGTGTGCAGCTTGCCGGCGCGCTCGAGCTCACCGAGGATCGCCATGATGCCGCCTGCGCGGTGCACGTCCTCGATGTGGTACTTGTTCGTGTTCGGCGCGACCTTGCACAGCTGCGGCACGACGCGCGACAGGCGGTCGATGTCCGTCATCGTGAAGTCGATGCCGGCTTCCTGCGCGATCGCCAGCAGGTGCAGGATCGTGTTGGTCGAACCGCCCATCGCGATGTCGAGCGTCATCGCGTTCTCGAACGCCTTGAAGCCCACCGAGCGCGGCAGCACGCGTTCGTCGTCCTGCTCGTAGTACTGGCGGGCCAGTTCGACGATGCGGCGGCCGGCGCGCTTGAACAGTTGCTCGCGATCGGCGTGCGTGGCCACCACCGTGCCGTTGCCGGGCAGCGACAGGCCGAGCGCTTCGGTCAGGCAGTTCATCGAGTTCGCGGTGAACATGCCCGAGCACGAACCGCAGGTCGGGCAGGCCGAGCGCTCGACTTCGGCGACTTCGGCGTCGGAATACGACGGGTCGACCGCGATCACCATCGCGTCGACGAGGTCGAGCTTCTTCACTTCGATCGCCTTGGTGACCGGGTTCGCGAGGCGCGTCTTGCCCGCTTCCATCGGGCCGCCCGACACGAAGATCACCGGGATGTTGAGGCGCATCGCGGCCATCAGCATCCCGGGCGTGATCTTGTCGCAGTTCGAGATGCACACCATTGCGTCCGCGCAGTGCGCGTTCACCATGTATTCGACCGAGTCGGCGATGATGTCGCGGCTCGGCAGCGAATACAGCATGCCGTCGTGGCCCATCGCGATGCCGTCGTCGACCGCGATCGTGTTGAATTCCTTCGCAACGCCGCCGGCAGCCTCGATCTCGCGCGCGACGAGCTGGCCGAGATCCTTCAGGTGCACGTGCCCGGGTACGAACTGGGTGAACGAGTTGACGACCGCGACGATCGGCTTCGAGAAATCGTCGTCTTTCATGCCGGTGGCACGCCAGAGCGAGCGCGCACCTGCCATGTTGCGGCCAGCGGTGGAGGTTTTGGAACGGTAGATGGGCATTGTCGTTGCTGAAGAAATATCGCGGGAAAAGGGTGGAGGCACGGGAATAAAGGCCTCTCTCGCGCCCGTGCGAACAACCTCTTGAGCTGCGCCCTGGGCAAACCGGACGATTATCCCACAGCCGCCGCGGGCGTGGCGCTCGTGGGGCCGGCAACCCGCGCGGGCGGCGTGCCCGGTGCGGAACGTCCGGGCGGTTACGGTACACCCGTGCGAGCGGCCCGGGAGAAGGCCGGATCGCACGTTGCACGCCAATGAATGCGCGATCCGGCCCCGCGCCTGGCGATCAGTCGAGCAGCGTCAGGATCTCGTCGTACAGCGGCTTCGGAATCCGCACGCCGTTCGCGATGCTGCGCGCGCGGGCGTCGAAGCGTCGTTGCGACGGCAGCCGCGCGCCCTGCGCGACGATCGACTCGAACATCCGTTCGCCGCGCGCGAGCCCCGTGTCGAGGTCATCGCCGAGGAACACCTTCGGGTCGAACGCGACCACGAGTTCGCCGTGGCACGGCGTCGCGCCGACGCCTTCGTCGAAGTCCATCGACTCGCGGCTCGTCATGTCGCCGATCAGCGCACCGCCGAGCAGTTCGACCATTGCCGCGAGCGCCGAACCCTTGTGGCCGCCGAACGTGCGCATCGCGCCCTGCAGCGCGGCCTTCGGGTCGGTGGTGGGCCGGCCGTCGGCGTCGATCGCCCATTCTGGCGGAATCGCCTTGCCTTGCTTCGCGTGCAGCTCGATGTCGCCGCGCGCGATCGCGCTCGTCGCGAAATCGAACACGAACGGCACGCCGCCCGGCCGCGGCCACGCAAACGCGATCGGGTTGGTGCCGAACACCGGTTCCTTGCCGCCTTCCGGCGCGACCCAGCTGTGGCTCGGGTTCATCGCGATGCCGACCAGCCCTTCGGCCGCGATCGCCTCGACCTCGGGCCACAGCGCGGAGAAGTGGTAGCAGTGGTTGATCGTCATCGCGGCGATGCCGTGCTGCTTCGCCATCTCGACGAGCACGGGCAGGCCCGTTTCGAAGCTCAGCAGCGAGAAGCCGCGATGCGCGTCGACCGCGACGATCGACGACGACAGCCGCCGCAGCGTCGGCACGGCCTGCGGATCGACCTTGCCCTTCTTCAACGAACGCACGCAGACGAGCAGCCGGTACACGCCGTGCGAATGGCATTCGTCGCGCTGGCCCTGGGTAATCACGTTGGCGATGGCCCGCGCATGCGCATCGGACATGCCGTTGTGCGTCAGCACGCGCAGCGCGAGCGCGTGGACTTCATCGAGCGACAGGACGATTTCGTCGGGGGATGTGGACATGTCACGCCTCCCGCGGCGCGGGCACGCCGTCGATGCGTTGCGGCACGTTCAGCGGATTGCCGTTGCGGATCGCGTCCGGCTGCAGCGCGTCCGGCAGGTCCTGATACGACACGGGGCGCAGGAAGCGTTCGATCGCGCGCGCGCCGACCGACGTCGTGCGCGTGTCGGAGGTGGCCGGGAACGGGCCGCCGTGCACCATCGCATGACCGACCTCGACGCCCGTGCCGAAGCCGTTGACGAGAATGCGGCCGGCCTTGCGCTCGAGCATCGGTCGCAGCGCGGCGAACAGCGGTGCGTCGCCGTCGGAGAGATGCGCGGCGATCGTCAGCTGGCCTTCGAGCGACTTCAGCACGCGATGCAGCGTGTCGGCGTCCGGGCAACGCACGATCAGCGACGCGGGGCCGAACACTTCGTCGCGCAACTCGGGATGCGCGATGAAAGCGTCGGCCGAGGTTGCGAGCAGTGCCGCGCGGGCCTGCAGGCGGTTGCCTTCGGCGCCTTGTGCGAGCAGCTCGACGGCCGCGTGATCGCGCAGCGTCGCGACGCCCTGTTCGTAGCTGGCGTGGATGTGCGGCGTCAGCATGGTTTGCGCGGGCGCTGCGCGAACCGCGGTGGTGGCCGTTTCCTCGAATGCGCGCAGCGCGGGGCCGTCGACCGCGAGCACGAGGCCCGGGTTCGTGCAGAACTGGCCGGCGCCGAGCGTGAGCGATGCAACGAACTGCGGGGCGATCGCGTCGTGCCGCGCGTCGAGCGCGGCGGGAAACAGCAGTACCGGATTGATCGAGCTCATTTCCGCATAGACGGGAATCGGCTCGGGGCGCGCGGCCGCGATGTGCATCAGCGCGACGCCGCCACGGCGCGAGCCGGTGAAGCCGACGGCCTTGATGCGCGGATCGGCGACGAGTGCCTGGCCGATCTCGCGCGACGCGTCGAACAGCAGCGAGAACACGCCGGCCGGCATCCCGCATTCGCGCGCGGCCTGCTGGATCGCGCGGCCGACGAGTTCCGACGTGCCCGGGTGTGCCGAATGCGCCTTGACGATCACCGGGCAGCCGGCCGCGAGCGCCGAAGCCGTATCGCCGCCGGCGACCGAGAACGCGAGCGGGAAGTTCGACGCGCCGAACACGGCGACGGGCCCGACCGCGACATTGCGCAGGCGCAGGTCGACGCGCGGCAGCGGCTTGCGCTCGGGGCGCGCAGGATCGATCCGCGCGTCGAGAAAGCCGCCGTCGCGCACGAGCGACGCGAACAGCGCGAGCTGGCCGACCGTGCGGCCGCGCTCGCCTTCGATACGGGCGCGCGGCAGGCCCGTTTCGATGACGCAGCGCTCGATCAGGGCGTCGCCGAGCGCCATGATGTGGCGGCCGATCGCGTCGAGAAACGCGGCGCGGGCTTCGAGCGACGTTTCGCGATACGTGTCGAATGCGTCGTCGGCGAGCGCGCAGGCCGTCTCCAGGTCGTGCAGGCTCGCGCCGCCGAAGGCGGGTTCGAGCCGTTCGCCGGTTGCGGCGGCGATCGCGTGAAGGGTGCCGTTCTGTCCGGCAACGGCGGACTGGCCGATCAGGAGCTGACCTGTGAGTTGCATGGTTTTCCTCGGAAAAAGCAGGGGCCGGGCGTAGGGCGCCCGGCCGAAGGGATCATGGGAAAGGGCGCGGATGCGTCAGTCCTCGTCGTCGTCGAGTTGCAGCTTGTCGGCGCGCACGCCGGTATTCGCACCCCAGTAGTAGATGACGAGCGCGACGGCCGCGACGACGACCGTGTCGTACGGATGCGCAAGCTGGCCGGTGCCGCCGAAGCCGCCGAGATACGACAGCACGATCATCGCGGCATAGAACGCGATCAGCCACGCGGACGAGCGCACTTGTTCGGCGAGGCTCAGGTGGGCGGTCGGCACCCAGCGGCGGCACGCGAGATAGATCACGAACATCACGATCTGCAGGCCGAGCAGCCAGGACACCGTGCTCCAGCCCGACCAGTAGACGATCAGCGCGGCGATCACGAACGACGCGGGGCCGGTGACGCCGAACGCGACCGCGCGGAACGGCCGCGGCAGGTCGGGCGCGGTGCGGCGTAGCGCGGCGACCGACACCGGCGCGACCGCGTAGCTGAGCACCAGCGCGGCCGACACGATGTTGATCAGCGCTTCCCACGACGGGAACGGCAGCGTCCAGAAGATCGAGAGGCCGAACGTGAGCCACAGGCCCGCGCGCGGGATGCCCGACGCTTCGTCGACGCGCGTGAACACCTTGAAGAAGGTGCCCGTCTTCGCCCAGCCGTAGACGACGCGCGGCGTCGCGTTCATGTAGATGTTGCCGCAGCCGCTCGGCGAGATCATCGCGTCGGCGACGACCATCACCGCGAGCCAGCCGACGCCGAGCGCCAGCGCGATGTCGCGGTACGGCAGCGAGAACGCCTTGCTCACGTCGTGCCAGCCGGCGGCGAGCATGGCCGTCGGGATGCTACCGATGAACGCGAGTTGCAGCAGCACGTAGATCAGCGTCGACAGCAGGATCGACAGGATCAGCGCGATCGGGATCGTGCGCTGCGGATTGCGTACTTCGCTCGCGACCGACACGATCGGCGTGAGCCCGAGATACGCGAAGATGATGCCGCCCGCCGACACCGCCATCTCGATGCCCGGCATGCCGAACGGCGCGAAGCCGTGCAGGGTCAGGTTCGCGGGTTTGAAGAACGTGAACAGCACCGCGATCACCGACAGCGGCACGATGAACTTGAAGATGCTGATGATGTTGTTCGCCTTCGCGAACGTCTTCACGCTCGAATAGTTCAGGTAAAAGAAGAAGCAGAGCAGCGCGGCCTGCACGAGCCAGCCGAGCGTGGTCGGGTCGCTCGATCCTTCGACGGTCAGGCCGGGAAACCACGCGGCCGCATACTGGCGCGCGGCGACGACTTCGATCGCGATCAGGCTCGAAAAGGCGATCAGCGTGATGAAGCCCATCAGGTAGCCGAGCAGCGGGCCGTGCGAGAACACCGGGTAGCGGACCACGCCGCCCGCGCGCGGCAGCGCGGCGCCGAGTTCGCAGTAGACGATGCCGAGCAGCAGCACCGCGAAGCCGCCGAGCAGCCACGAGAAGATGCCGGCCGGGCCCGCGATCGTCGAAACGTGACTCGCGGCGAACAGCCACCCCGAACCGAAAATGGCGCCGAGACCGATGAACGTGAGATCGGTCAGCGACAGCTGTTTCTTGAACTTGCCGTGACCCGCGTCGGGGTGCGCGGAACGGGAAAGCGGGACAGACGGTTGAGCGTTGCCTTGGCCTGGCATGGGCTTGTCTCCTAGGGGAATATCGGCACCGGCTTGAGGTGCGCCGCGCTCCGACGGAGCAGCGGCGCCTGCCTGCCGGCCGGCATCGCCCGGTTCGAACGACCGGGGCGGGCTGCGGGGCGTTCATGCGCGGCGCGGGCTGGCGCCGGTGCGAACGGGCCCGCGGGCCATGCCGGACCGGAGACGGCGGCGCGCAGGCGGAAAGCCCGCGCACCGCCGCAGGGGGAGTCGATCAGAGACCGACGTCGGGCAGCGCCGGGCGCGTTTCGAGCGCCTTCGCGACGATGGCCTTCACTTCCGCGAGCGTGTCGCCCTGCAGCGCGAGGCGCGGCGGACGCGTGATTGCGCTGCCGCGGCCGACCAGCTCTTCGCACAGCTTGATGCACTGCACGAGGTCGGGGCGTGCGTCGAGGTGCAGCAGCGGCATGAACCAGCGATACAGCGCGAGCGCTTCGTCGAAACGCTTCTGCTTCGCGAGGCGGAACAGCGTCTCGCCTTCCTTCGGGAACGCGTTCGACATGCCCGACACCCAGCCTTCGGCACCGACGGCAATGCTCTCGACCACGACGTCGTCGAGGCCCGCGAACAGCACGAAGCGATCGCCGACCGCGTTGCGCAAGTCGATGAAGCGACGCGTATCACCCGACGAATCCTTGAAGCAGACGATGTTCTCGCAATCCTGCAGCGCGATCAGCACGTCGGGCGTCACGTCGTTCTTGTAGATCGGCGGGTTGTTGTAGACCATCACCGGCAGGTCGGTGCTCGTCGCGACCGCGCGGAAGTGCGCGGCGGTTTCATGCGGCTTCGCCGAGTAGACCAGCGCGGGCATCACCATCACGCCGTCGACGCCGACGCGCTGGGCTTCACGCACGGTGTTGCGTGCGAATTCGGTGGTGAATTCGGCGATGCCGGCGATCACCGGGATCTTGCCGCCGGCTGCGTCGCGTGCGGCCTCGATCACCTGGAGCTTCTCGCTCGTGGACAGCGACGTGTTTTCGCCGACCGTGCCGCAGACCACGAGGCCCGACACGCCGTCGTTCACCAGGTTCTTGACCACGCGGTGCGTGGCGTCGATGTCGAGGGAAAAGTCCGGCTTGAACTGGGTGCTGACGGCCGGGAAAACCCCGGTCCACTGAATGGCGTTTCGGCTCACTTCAATCTCCTACGTGTTTGTATCGGTCGGCCGACGTGGTGTCGGTGTGCAACCAGTATCGCCGCGCAAATGCCCATCACGCTTGAGTCGTATCGCGGAGCAAAATGACGAAATCGGCACAGCGGCCGGACGGCGCGGGAAGGGCGCTTCGCACTATGCCGATTTCGTCGTCGTCCTCATCGAAAAGCCACAAGCGGACGGACGCGCGACGGAGGAAGCTATGCTCCTTTCCCCACTTCGGACGGCTCATGATGAAGCGCATCCAGATCATCGATTCGCACACGGGCGGCGAACCCACTCGGCTCGTCGTGTCCGGTTTCCCCGCGCTCGGCAGCGGCACGATGGCCGAGCGCCGCGACGTGCTCGCGCGCGAGCACGACCGCTACCGCGCCGCATGCATTCTCGAACCGCGCGGCAGCGATGTGCTGGTCGGCGCGCTGCTGTGCGAACCCGTGTCGCCCGACGCGGCGGCCGGCGTGATCTTCTTCAACAATAGCGGCTATCTCGGGATGTGCGGACACGGCACGATCGGCGTAGTGCGCACGCTGCACCATATGGGGCGCATCGCGCCCGGCATGCACCGGATCGAAACGCCCGTCGGCACCGTCGAGGCGACGCTGCACGACGACCTGTCGGTCAGCGTGCGCAACGTGCCCGCGTATCGCCATGCGAAGGGCGTCGCGCTCGACGTGCCGGGTTACGGCCCCGTGAAGGGCGACATCGCGTGGGGCGGCAACTGGTTCTTCCTGATCAGCGACCACGGGCAGCGCGTCGCCGGCGACAACGTCGTGGCGCTCACCACGTATGCGTCGGCCGTGCGCGAAGGGCTCGAACGCGCGGGCATCACCGGCGCGAACGGCGGCGAGATCGACCATATCGAGCTGTTCGCCGACGATCCCGAACACGATAGCCGCAGCTTCGTGCTGTGCCCGGGCCTCGCGTACGACCGTTCGCCGTGCGGCACCGGCACGAGTGCGAAGCTCGCGTGCCTCGCGGCCGACGGCAAGCTCGCGCCGGGCGCTGTATGGCGGCAGGCGAGCGTGATCGGCAGCGTGTTCCACGCGAGCTACGAGCAGGTCGAAGGCGGTATCGTGCCGACGATCCGCGGCAGCGCGCACCTGAGCGCGGAAGCGACGCTGCTGATCGAGGAGGACGATCCGTTTGGCTGGGGCATTGCGCCGTGAGCGATGCGAAGACGGATGTCGTCGTGATCGGCGCCGGTATCGTCGGCGCGGCGTGCGCGCACGAACTCGCGCAGCGCGGGCTGAGCGTGCTCGTCGTCGACGACGCGAGCGGCGGTGCAACCGGCGCGGGCATGGGGCACCTCGTCGCGATGGACGACAACGCGGCCGAACTCGCGCTCAGCCATTACTCGATCGAACTGTGGCGCGCGTTGAGCGGCGAGATGCCCGACGGATGCGCGTACCGCAACTGCGGCACGCTGTGGCTCGCGACCGATGCGCACGAAATGGATCTGGCGCGCGCGAAGCAGGCGACGCTCGCCGCGCATGGTGTGGCGGGTGAACTGATCGACGCGGCGACGCTCGCGCAACTGGAGCCGATGCTGCGCCCGGGCCTTGGCGGGGCGTTGAAGATTCCCGGCGACGCGATCCTCTATGCGCCCGTCACCGCGAACTGGCTGCTGAAGCGCGCGCCGCGCATCACGTTGCGGCGCGACAGGGCCGTCGCGGTCGATGGCCCGAGCGTGACGCTCGCGAGCGGCGACACGCTGCGCGCGGAGCGGGTGCTCGTCGCGAACGGCGTTGCCGCGCGCTTGCTGCTCCCCGAGCTGCCGCTGCGCCCGAAAAAGGGCCATCTGCTGATTACCGACCGCTATCCGGGCCAGGTGTCGCACCAGCTCGTCGAGCTGGGCTATGCGGCGAGCGCACACGCGAGCGACGGCACGTCGGTTGCGTTCAACGTGCAGCCGCGGCCGACCGGCCAGTTGCTGATCGGTTCGTCGCGCCAGTTCGACACCGAGGACGCGCAAGTCGAGCCGCCCGTGCTGGCGCGCATGCTGCGCCGAGCGGTGGGCTATCTGCCCGACCTGGCCGACCTGAACGGCATCCGCTCATGGACGGGGTTCCGTTCCGCGAGCCCCGACGGGCTGCCGCTGCTCGGCGAGCATCCGGCGCGGCCGGGTGTGTGGCTCGCGGTCGGGCATGAAGGGCTCGGCGTGACGACCGCGCCGGGCAGCGCGCGGCTCGTCGCTGCGCTGATGGCCGGCGAACGGCCGCCCATCGATATCGAACCGTATTGGCCGGGACGCTTCCTGAGCGCGTCCCTCGTAGCTGGAGCGCTGACATGAAACGACCCCCTCGCTCACTTCGTACGCTGTCGACCGGAGTTGGCGCTTCAGGGCTTACTCCGGTCCCATGCACGGTGCCCCCCGCGGGGGCAGTCAGCCTCCTTGGGGCGGCCCGGCGGAGGCTGACATGATCATTCATCTGGACGGTCGCGCACTGACGGTGGCCGACGGCGCGACCGTCGCGGCCGCCGTCGCGGCGAGCGGCGACGACACGACGCGCGTGTCGTGCACGGGTGCGGCGCGTGCGCCGTTTTGCGGGATGGGCATCTGCCAGGAGTGCAGGATGACGATCGACGGACGCCGCCGGCTGGCTTGCCAGACGCTGTGCCGCGACGGAATGCAGGTGGAGCGCACCCGATGAAACAGGAACGACTGAGCGTCGACGTCGCGATCGTCGGCGCCGGCCCGGCCGGGCTGTCGGCTGCACGGGCCGCCGCGCGAAGCGGTGCGACGGTTGCGATCGTCGACGACAACCCGCGCGCGGGTGGGCAGATCTGGCGGCAAGGCGCAGCGGCGACGCCGGCGCCGGCGGCCGCCGAGCGGCTCGCCGTATTGCGGCAGCCGAACGTCACGCATCTCGCGGCAACGCGCATCGTCGCCGAAACGCAGCCGGGCACGCTGCTGCTCGAAGACGACGAGCGCGGGCTGCTGCTCGATTTCCGGACGCTGATTCTCTGCTGCGGCGCACGCGAGCTGCTGCTGCCGTTTCCGGGCTGGACGTTGCCGGGTGTCACCGGTGCGGGCGGCTTGCAGGCGCTGATCAAGTATGGCCTCGACGTGCGCGGGCAGCGCACGGTGATCGCGGGCAGCGGGCCGCTGCTGCTGGCGAGCGCCGCGACGGCCCGTCAGGCCGGCGCGCGCGTGTCGCATGTGCTCGAACAGGCCGCATGGGGCAGCGTTGCCGGTTTCGGGGCGGGGCTGTGGCGCTGGCCGTCGAAGCTCGCGCAGGCGGCGAAGCTCGTCACGGCCGCTTATCGGCCGGATGCGCACGTCGTCGAAGCGTTCGGCGACAAGCGGCTCGAACGCGTGCGGATTCGTCAGGGCGATCGCGAGTTCGACGTCGATTGCGACCGGCTCGCGTGCGGCTTCGGCCTCGTGCCGAATACCGCGCTGCCGAGCCATCTCGGCTGCCGGATCGACAATGGCGCGGTGGCGGTCGATGCGCATCAGCGCACGAGCCGCGACGGGGTTTTCGCGGCTGGTGAGTGTACGGGCGTCGGCGGCAGCGAACTGGCGATGGTCGAAGGCGAAATCGCCGGCTTGGCGGCGACCGGGCAGACGGCGCCGTTGGCTGCGCTGGTGACGCAGCGAGCACACTGGCAGGCGTTTGCCGATGCCGTGCGCGAGCGCTTTGCGATCCGCGAGCCGATCCGCCGGCTTGCGCGGCCCGATACGCTGCTGTGTCGCTGCGAAGACGTGCGTTTCGATGCGGTCGCGCAAGCACCGGGCTGGACGGCGGCGAAACTGCAGTCCCGTTGCGGGATGGGCGCGTGTCAGGGCCGCGTGTGCGGCGCGGCCGCGCAGGCACTGTTCGGCTGGACCCCGCCGGTGCCGCGCACGCCGCTCGTGCCCGCGCGGGTCGGCACGCTGATGCTGGACGGCACGGCATCCTGCGACGGCGCGTGATGTGACGCTTCGCGTCGTCGCGGTAACGCGGCAACGCGGCCCGGGTGACGCCGGGCCGCGCCATTCATTCCACCTTCACTTTCTCCCACCCACCGACCTGCGGCGCCGCGCAGGCGCGCAGGCACTCGATTGTCGCGGCCACGGCCGCGCGATTCGCACTATCGGGGTGCCAGTACATCGACACCGCGCCCTGGCCTTCGAGCTGCATCGGCAGGATCCGGATCGCGTTCAATTGCGCGAAGCGCTGCGCGGCACGATGCGACGCCACACCGAGCAGGTCGGTGTTGTTCAGCAGCGTGAGGTTGAGGATCGACGAATTCGATTCGACGCAGTGCGGCGGCCGCACGCGGCCGGCGGCCGTCAGCGCGGCCTCCAGCGCGTTGTGCACCGGCGTGCCCGACGGCCACACGATCCACGAATAGGCGAGCACGTCGTCCCAGCCGACCGACGCCGCGCCGGTGAGCGCATGGCCGGGCCGTGCGACGAACACGACCGGATCGACATACAGCGCTTCGGCGTGAAGCAGCGGATCGACGGATGTCGACCCCGAACGGCCCACGACGATATCCAGTTCGCTGCGCGCGAGCTGCGGCATCAGCTGGTTCATCGTGCTTTCGGTCATCCGAACCTGTGCGCGCGGCATGCGTTTCAGCAGTTGCGATACCGCGAGCGGCACCGTATCGGCCGCCGCGACGCCCGACGTGCCGATCGTCACGAGACCGCTGCCGCCTTCCCGCAGCGCGGCCATGTCGTCGCGCGCGACGTCGAGCTGCGCCTCGACGCGGCGCGCATGCTCGATCAGCGCTTCGCCGTAGGGCGTCGGCCGCAGGCCGCGCGCATGCCGCTCGAACAGCGGCAGCCCGACATCCTCTTCCAGTTCCTTCAGCCATTTCGACAGCGCGGGCTGCGTGGTCGCGAGCGCCACCGCCGACTGGCTCAGATTGCCGGTGCCGGCAAGGCTCAACAGTACCTGCAGATGCCGCAGTCGCAGCCGGTGGGTCCAGTCCATCGCATGCCTCGTCGCGAGTAGGTATATCCGAAAGTATATGGATCAGATGATTTGACCATTTTACCGGGTATGTCTGGGTCGAATATAACTCTGCTAATGGACTGCAGCATGGTCCCCGCCCCGACATAGCGCCGACGCCGATCGGCCGACTCCAAGGAGACATCATGACGACCCATCCGGACGCGTCGCGCGCCGCCTACTACGCACGGATCGCCGAGCAGCGCCTGGCGCCGCTGTGGGAATCGCTGCACAACCTCGTGCCGAAATCCCCGCAGCCGGCCGCGCAGGCCGCGATCTGGAAGTACGCGCAGGTGCGTGACCTCGTGATGCAGGCCGGCAGCGTGATCAGCGCGGAGGAGGCCGTGCGCCGCGTGCTGGTGCTGGAGAACCCGGGGCTGCCCGGCAAGTCGAGCATGACGCCGACCCTGTACGCGGGGCTGCAGCTGATCCTGCCGGGCGAGATCGCGCCGAGCCACCGGCATACGCAGTCGGCGCTGCGTTTCATCGTCGAAGGGCGCGGCGCATGGACGGCCGTGAACGGCGAACGCACGACGATGCATCCGGGCGACTTCATCATCACGCCGTCGTGGGCGTGGCACGACCACGGCAACCCGTCGGAGGAAGCGGGCGGCGAACCGGTCGTATGGCTCGACGGGCTCGACATTCCGCTGCTCGCAAACCTCGACGCGGGCTTCGCGGAGAACTACCCGGAAGCCGTGCAGCCGATCAGCCGCCCGGAAGGCGACAGCTTTGCGCGCTTCGGTCACAACATGGTGCCGGTGCGGCATCGCGCAAGCGATCCGACGTCGCCGATCTTCAGCTATCCGTATGCGCGCACCCGCGAGGCGCTCGACGCGCTGTACCGGAACGGCGAGCTCGACGCGTGGGACGGCGTGAAGCTGCGCTATGTGAACCCCGCGACGGGCGGCTGGCCGATGCCGACGATCGCCACCTTCATGCAGTTCCTGCCCGCCGGTTTCGACGGCCGCACGTATCGCAGCACCGACGCGACGATCTACTGCGTCGTCGAAGGCAGCGGCACCGCGCACATCGGCGGCAACGCATTCGAATTCGAGCCGCACGACATCTTCGTCGCGCCGTCGTGGGCGCCCGTGCGGCTGTCGGCGTCGTCCGACAGCGTGCTGTTCAGCTACTCCGACCGGCCCGTGCTGTCTGCGCTGAACCTGCTGCGCGAAGCGCGCGACTGACGCCGGTCGGTTTCGACGATTCGTTTCCCGATTCCTGTTTCCTGTGCGTCGCTGCGGCGGCGCGCTCCCTTCATTCGTATTTACGCTGGAGCCATTCATGACTTTCGTTTTCCCGCCCGAAGCGCCCGTGGCGCTCCCCGTTGCCGGCAGCGATGCGCAGTTCGCGGTTCGCCGCGTCTATTGCGTCGGCCGCAACTACGCGGCCCATGCGCGCGAAATGGGCTTCGATCCCGATCGCGAGCCGCCGTTCTTCTTCTGCAAGCCGGCCGATTCGATCGTGCCGGTCGCATACGACGAAACGCTCGATCTCGCGTACCCGTCGCAGACGCAGAACTATCACTACGAAGCCGAACTCGTCGCGGTGATCGGCGAGGGCGGTTCCGACATTCCGCTCGAGCGCGCGCTCGAACACGTGTGGGGCTACGCAGTCGGCCTCGACATGACGCGCCGCGACCTGCAGATGAAGATGCGCGAAATGGGCCGGCCGTGGGAAATCGGCAAGGCGTTCGACCGCTCGGCACCGATCGGGCCCGTGCATCCGGCAAGCGACGTCGGTCATTTCGAGCAGGGCGGCCTGTGGCTGACCGTCAACGGCGCGACGAAGCAGAAGAGCGACGTGTCGCACCTGATCTGGTCGGTCGCGGAAACGGTGGCCGACCTGTCGAAGTTCTTCCGCCTGGAACCGGGCGACGTGATCTTCACCGGCACGCCCGAAGGCGTCGGCGCGGTGGTTGCGGGCGACGTGATGAAGGTCGGCGTCGAACGGCTCGGCGAACTGACCGTGCGCGTGGTTTGACGCATCCTCCTCGAAAGGCGACATCGTGCAACTGCATAGCTTCTTCAACAGTTCGACGTCCTACCGGGTGCGCATCGCGCTCGCGCTGAAAGGGCTGCCGTACGACACGCTGCCGGTGAACATCCGCACCGGCGAGCATCGCGACGCGGCCTACGTCGCGGACGTGAACCCGTCGGCGGCGGTGCCGGCGCTGGTCGATGGGGATTTCCGGCTCGGGCAGTCGCTCGCGATCCTCGATTACCTCGACCAGTTGCATCCGGAACCCCGGCTGATTCCGCTGGAACGGCAGCACCGCGCCCGCGTGCTGGAGCTCGCGACGCTGATCGCTTGCGACATCCATCCGCTCAACAACCTGCGCGTGCTGCGCTATCTCGACACCGAACTGAAGGTCACGCCGCAGCAGAAGACCGCGTGGTACCGGCACTGGATCGCGGATGGGATGGCCGGCGTGGAGCGGCTGCTCGCCCGCGCGGTTACGGGCCCGTGGTGCTTCGGCGACACGCCGACGCTGGCCGACGTGTGCCTCGTGCCGCAGGTCGCGAACGCGTTGCGGATGGATTGCGACTTGAGCGCGTATCCGCGCAGCCTCGCGGTGTTCGAGCACGCGCGGCGCGAGCCGGCTTTCGAGGCCGCACAGCCGCGGCGGCAACCGGATTACGTCGCGTAACACGAAGCAGGAGACAGACATGGGCGAGACACAACACAACGGCCGGCGCGTGCTGGTGATCGGCGGCGGCATCGGCGGGCTCGCGACGGCGCTCGCGCTCGCGCGCCAGGGCATTCGCGTGAAGCTGCTCGAACAGGCGGATCAGATTGGCGAGATCGGCGCGGGGATCCAGCTCGCGGCCAACGCGTTCAACGCGCTCGACGCGCTGGGTGTCGGCGAGGCCGCGCGTAGCCGCGCCGTGTTCACCGACTGGCTGCAACTGATGGACGCGATCGATGCACGCGAGGTCGCGCACATCGATACGGGCGCCGCGTACCGCGAGCGCTTCGGCAATCCGTATGCGGTGATTCATCGCGCGGACATTCACCTGTCGATCTACGAGGCGGTCAAGGATCACCCGCTGATCGAATTCCGGACGAGCACGCAGGTGTGCGGCTTCGAGCAGGACGGCAACGGCGTGACCGTGACCGACCAGCACGGCGAACGTTATCGCGCCGATGCCGTGATCGGCTGCGACGGCGTGAAATCCGCGATCCGTCATGCACTGATCGGCGACGCGCATCGTGTGACGGGCCACGTCGTGTATCGCGCGGTGGTCGACGTCGACAACATGCCGAAGGATCTGCAGATCAACGCGCCGGTCGTGTGGGCCGGCCCGCATTGCCATCTCGTCCACTATCCGCTGCGCGGCGGGCGGCAGTACAACCTCGTCGTCACGTTCCACAGCCGCGAACAGGAAACCTGGGGCGTGCGCGAAGGGAGCAAGGAAGAAGTGCTGTCGTACTTCGACGGCGTTCATCCGCTGCCGAAGCAGATGCTCGACCGGCCGACGTCGTGGAAGCGCTGGGCGACCGCCGATCGCGATCCGGTCGAACGCTGGAGCGCGGGCCGCGCGACGGTGCTCGGCGACGCCGCGCATCCGATGACGCAATACATCGCGCAGGGCGCGTGCCAGGCGCTCGAGGACGCAGTGACGCTCGGCGCGGCCGTTGCCCGGACCGAGGGGGATTTTGAAGCTGCGTTCGCTCTGTACGAGCGTGTGCGGATTCCGCGCACCGCACGCGTGCTGTATTCGGCACGCGAGATGGGGCGGATCTATCACGCGAAGGGCGTCGAGCGG
Organism: Burkholderia aenigmatica; assembly: GCF_902499175.1. Classification (GTDB taxonomy): domain Bacteria; phylum Pseudomonadota; class Gammaproteobacteria; order Burkholderiales; family Burkholderiaceae; genus Burkholderia; species Burkholderia aenigmatica. The sequence goes on along the minus strand of NZ_CABVQC010000011.1, from coordinate 108,164 downwards.
CAGGTGCGCAACGGGCTCTGGGTCGGCCGCACGCAGGCGCAGTTCTACGACGCGCTCGACTGGCTGCACGGGTGGCGCGCGGAGGATTGCCTGAAGTCCGTGGCGTAACGCGGCACGGTCAGCCCGATTCCAGCGGCGCGCATTCGACGATACGACGCGCGACCGCCTTCCTGGAGGAGACACCATCATGGCCGATACGCTGTCCATCGACGTCAGCGAATGGATCGACCGGCATCGCGTTGCGCCGTTTCAGGCCGCGATCGTCGCCCTGTGCTTTCTGATCGTCGCGATCGACGGTTTCGACACCGCGTCGATCGGTTTCATTGCCCCCGTCATCCGCGCGGAATGGGGCCTGTCGCCCGCGCAGCTCGCACCGGTGTTCGGCGCGGGGCTCGCCGGGCTGATGGCCGGCGCGCTCGTGTTCGGGCCGTTCGGCGACCGGTTCGGCCGCAAGCGCCTGCTGCTCGCGTGCGTGGCGTGCTTCGGCATCGCGAGCGCCGCGTCGGCGAGCGCGGGCGGCCTGACCGAGCTGATCGCGTGGCGCTTCGTGACCGGGCTCGGCCTCGGCGGCGCGATGCCCAATGCGATCACGCTGACATCCGAATATTGCCCGGCCCGGCGCCGCTCGGTGCTGGTGACGACGATGTTCTGCGGCTTCACGATCGGTTCCGCGCTCGGCGGGCTCGCGGCCGCATCGCTGATCGAGCACCACGGCTGGCGTGCGGTGCTCGTGGTCGGCGGCGCCGCGCCGTTGCTGCTGCTGCCGGTGCTTGCGTGGCGGTTGCCGGAATCGGTGCGCTATCTCGTCAACACAGGCGCGGCGCGCGAACGGATCGCGGCGATGCTCGGTCGTATCGCGCCGGATCCGCATCTTGCAAGCGCGTCGTTCAGCGCGCCCGCCGGCAAGCCGGCCGGGTCGCCGCTCGGCCGGCTGTTCGGCGCCGACCTGCTGCGCGGCACGCTGCTGCTGTGGCTCACGTTCTTCATGAGCCTGCTCGTGATCTACCTGTTGTCGAGCTGGCTGCCGACGCTGCTGCGCACGACCGGCGCGACGCTGCAGACGGCCGCTCGCGTGACCGCGATGTTCCAGGTCGGCGGCACGTTCGGCGCGATCGTCCTCGGCGGGCTGATGGACCGTTTCGACCCGCATCGCGTACTGGCGTGCAGCTATGCGGCGGCCGGCGTATTCGTTGCCTCGATCGGCATGTTTGCCGCGTCGCCGTGGGGCGCCGCGCTCGCCGTGTTCGCGGCCGGTTTCTGCGTGTCGGGTTCGCAGGTTGGCGCGAACGCGCTGTCCGCCGCGTTCTATCCGACTGAGTGCCGCACCACCGGCGTGAGCTGGGCGAACGGGATCGGCCGCGGCGGCTCGGTCGTCGGATCGATGGCGGGCGGCGCGATGCTGGCGATGGGCGTGCCGTTGTCGACTGCGTTTGCCGTCGTCGCGGCGCCGTGCGTGATCGCGGGGATTGCGGTGCTGGCGCTCGGCGTCGTGCGTGCCGATGCGGCGCGCATACATGCTGCAAAGACGATGGCAGGCGAGCAGGCCTGAGCGAAGGGGGCGGCGCAAGGCCACCCGCCGGCAAACTGCGGGAAGCATCATTATATAAATTAATATAATATTGATGCTTTAATTGTCTCCTTGCGCCGATGAACGACGATCTTTCCGCCGGGTTGCCGGAACCCGACCAGATGCGCGCGGCTGCCGAATCGGCCTGCGCGCTGCTCAAGGTGCTGTCGAATCCCGACCGGCTGCTGCTGCTCTGTGAACTGTCCCAGGGCGAGCGCTGCGTGAGCGATCTCGAGACCTCGCTGGACATCCGCCAGCCGACGCTGTCGCAGCAGCTGGGCGTGTTGCGGGACAACGCGCTGGTTCGCACGCGCCGTGACGGCAAGAACATCCACTATTCGCTCGACAGCCCGGCCGCGATCGCGGTGATGGGCGTGCTGTACGAGCAGTTCTGCGGCCCGGCCGCGAAGGGGCGGCGCGATGCAGCTTGATGCGCTTCATTTCACGCCGTGGCTGTCGCTGGCCGGCGGCGTGCTGATCGGGCTCGCGGCCGCGTGGCTCGTCGCGTTCAACGGCCGGATTGCCGGTATCAGCGGCATCGTCGGCGGTCTGCTCACGGCACGTGCGGGCGAGCGCGACTGGCGCGCCGCGTTCGTCGCCGGGCTGATCGCCGCACCGCTCGTGATGTACGTCGCCGGGAACCGCCTGACACCGCAGATCGATGCCGGCTGGGTCGAATTGGTGGCAGCCGGGCTGCTGGTCGGCGTCGGCACGCGGTACGCGGGCGGTTGCACGAGCGGCCACGGCGTGTGCGGGATGTCGCGCGGTGCGCTGCGTTCGGTGGTCGCGACGGCGGTCTTCATGGTCGCAGGCTTCGTGACCGTCTTCGTGCGACAGCACGTGCTGGGAGGCTGACATGCAGGCAGGATTCGCGTTTCTGGCGGGGCTGCTGTTCGGCGTAGGCCTCATCGTGTCGGGCATGGCCAATCCGCAGAAGGTGCTCGGCTTTCTTGACCTGGCGGGCCGCTGGGATCCGTCGCTCGCGTTCGTGATGGCCGGCGCGACGGGCGTGGCCGTGTTCGCGTTCGCATGGGCGAAGCGCCGGACGCGGTCGTGGCTCGGCTTGCCGATGCAGTTGCCGGCCCTGCGGGCGATCACCGTGCGCCTGGTTGCCGGAAGTGCCGTGTTCGGTATCGGCTGGGGGATCGCCGGGTTCTGCCCGGGGCCCGCGATCGTGTCGATCGGCTTCGGGTCGGCGAAGGGGATCGTATTCGTCGTCGCGATGCTGGCAGGGATGGGTGTATTCGAGTGGGGCGAGCGTCGCAGGCGCGTGCGGTGACGTCGTGACCGCTGCGTGCCAGGCGGGCGGCGGCGATTGATCAGGTCGAGGCGGTCGATCCGCATCCGCACGGCCGAACCGGATCGCGCCCGATCTCCGCCGGATGAGGCGGCGGCAGCCTGACGCTTTCCGTGACGCGTCGAATCGCCATGTCAGGAGGGCTCGCTCACGCGATGGCCGCCGCGTATCCGTCCGGACAACCGGCGCAGCGCCGCACGCCATGCCGCGAGCACGCCGGGCCGTTCGTCCGGCTCCACGACCGTCGTGCTGACCGCGCCCGTGCCGCCGGCCGACAGCGCCACGTGGCCGGCCGTCTCGAGCGTCAGGCATTCGCCTTCGTCGAGCAAGCGGCGAATGTGCTGCGGCGCGTCAGGCAGCCAGTCGAGCCCACCGTGACGCAGCGTGACCGCGAGCGCGCCGTCCAGCACGATCACCTGGCTGCCCTTGTCGAACCACGCAAAGTGGCTTTGCCCGGCGTCGAGCCGGATGTGATGCGTTTGCATGGCGATTCCCTTTCCCGGTTGCGCGGCCTCGCGACGGCGAGGCGACAGCGTGCAGTCAGGTTAGGGAAACGGGCACCGGCACGACAGATTCAGGGGGCGGGAATCTGTTGCGGTGCAGACGACGATTTTGCACCGCTGTATCGGTGGGTTTCCCCGGAATCTGTATCTGGCGTGCGATCGGCCGCGCGGGCACGATCGCCTGCATGACGCCTTTCGCCGAATCATCCCGCCCACCTTTGCCGATGGACGGCGAGCCGCTTTACGAACGGCTCGCCGAGCATTACCGCCGCATCATCGCGGCCGGCACGCTGTCGCCCGGCGACCGGATGCCGTCGGTGCGCGCGTTCATGGCACAGCACGGCGTGAGCCTGTCGACCGCGATCCAGTCGTTCCGGCGGCTCGAGGATACGGGCTGGTGCGAGGCGAAGCCGCGCTCCGGCTACTTCGTGCGGCGCCGCGCGGCGGTCGCACTCGAAACCCTGCCGGAAAGCGACGGGCCGCCGCTAAGCGTCGAGCCGCCGTTCGCGGGCCTGCACGAACGTGTGTCGCGCGTGATCGATCGCGCAAATGCGGCGCCCGATGCACTGAATCTCGGCGGTGCGTCCGCGCTGGCCACGCTGTATCCGGCCGAGCGCCTGCAGGCGCTTGCGATCCGGCTGTTGCGGCGCAAGCCTACGTTGTTGACCGATGCGGGGCCCGTTGGCGGTTCGCCCGAATTCCGGCAGACGATGGCCAAGCGCGCGCTGTCTTACGGCGTGACGGTGACGCCGGACGACGTGATGTCGACGAGCGGCGGCGTCGATGCCGTGAATCTCGCGTTGCGCGCGGTGGCGCGCCCCGGCGACACGATCGCGATCGAATCGCCGGCGTTCTTCGGCTTGATCCAGTTGCTCGAAAGCCTCGGCTTGCGCGCGCTCGAAATTCCGGCCAGCCCGACGACCGGCCTGTCGATCGAGGCGCTCGAAGTGGCGCTGACCGCATATCCGGACATTCGGGCCGTGGTCGTCGTGCCGAACCTGCAGAACCCGCTCGGCTGCGTAATGCCCGACGAGCGCAAGGCCGCGCTCGTCTCGCTTTGTTCGCGCCACGGCGTGGCCGTGATCGAGGACGAGCCTTATCGCGAGCTCGTCGAGGCGCCGCAGGCGGTCAAGCCGGTGAAGGCGTGGGATCGCGACGGCACGGTGATTTACTGCCCGTCGTTCAACAAGGTGCTGGCGCCCGGGATGCGGCTGGGCTGGATAAGCGCGGGGCGCTGGCACGCACGCGTGAAAATGCTGAAGTTCGCGCACAGCCGGCACAACGCCGCGTTGCTGCAGGCCGTTGCGGCCGAATTCGTCGGCTCGGGCGCGTTCGATCGCCATCTGCACCGGTTTCGCGAACAGTTGCGCGTGCAGCGCGACGTGACGATCGACGCGATTGCACGGCATTTCCCGTCCGGAACGCGGATGAACCAGCCGCCGGGCGGGATGCTGCTGTGGATCGCGTTGCCGGACGGCGTGCGCTCCGAGGCGTTGTTCGACGCCGCGCTGGCGCAAGGGGTCAGAATCGCGCCCGGTTCGATCTTCTCGAATTCCGACCGCTTCGACGGCTATATCCGGCTCGCGTGCACGCGCGTGTCCGATGCGGCGCACGAAGCGGCATTCGAAACGCTCGGCCGCCTCGTACGGGAAGCCATCGCGGCCACGTAAGCGCGGTGGCGGCTGGCCAGGCTTGCGAATTCGCAAGCCCCCCGGCTTTCCGAGCCACCGACGAGGCGAGTCGCCGCCATTTCATCGGCTGGCCGAGTGCGTGGCGAGGTGCTGGCGGATCAGCGACAGGTAACGATCGCCGACCGAGAAATCGCGCGCGGCGCGGGGCCGTTCGGCCTGCCGCAGCGTAGCCGGTGCGCTCATGCCCAGATAGCGGCAAACGGCCGATGGAAACGGCTTGCGCGTATGCCCGAGCTGGCGAGCCGCGCGCTCGACGCGGGCATCGCCGACCTGGGCGCGGAGCCATGCCAGCACTTGGCGATCGGCTTCGTTGACGATACGGACCAGATGTTCCATCGCGCACCTCACTGTTCATAAATACAGTACTGTAAATATAACCAGTGTTCGCGGCGGCCGCAAGCGGGTGCGCGTGGGGCTGGCCGTTCGGCCAGTGTCAGCGAGCCGGCGCGGCGGCTCGCGTGATCCGGGCAGCCGGGGCAGCAGGCGCCACGGGAGCAGCAACCTTCGTATAACGCGCATCGGTCAGCGTGCCGAGAAACGCGACGATATCGTCGATTTCCGCGTCGGTCAGCGCGGGCGGCGTACCGGGCCGGCGGTTCATCGGCGTCGAGTTGACGTTGATGTTGCCGCGGTAGGCGGCCGGCACGTCGTCGAACGTTCTGGCCCCGTGATACCAGAAGCCCGGGTCGGTCGAGCGCGTGTTGTAGAAAGCAACCGCATCGCGCAGCGTCGTGAACACGCCGTTGTGCATGAAGGTCTGCTTGATTGCGACGTTGCGCAGCCCCGGCGTGCGCAGGTAGCCGCACCATTGCGTCGGCTCGGGCCAGCGCAGCCGCCGCGCCGTGTCGCACAGCCCGTTGTCGAAATGGCGCGGATCGCGGTTCGCCGGCAGCGCGCGGTTGCGCGGTACCGCGATCGCGTCGTAGCCGAAATCGGTGAACAGCGAACGCTCCGGGCGGCTCGACGTTTCCGACAGCGTGTGGCAGCTCATGCAGTTGCCCTTGTCGGGATTCCGGAACAGCGCGAGGCCACGCATCTCGGCCGGCGCGAGCGGCTTGCGCGTGCGTAGGAACACGTCGAAGCGGGACGTGAACGGCGCCATCTCGTCGCTCTGCAGATAGGCCTCGACGGCCAGGCCCAGCGCGCGCACCAGTTGCTCGGGATCGCGCCGCACCGGCGCGCCGAAGCGCGCGGCGAGATCGGGCGCGAGGTCGGTCGCATCGACCTTGCGCAGCAGTGCGGCCGGCGACCGGTTGTTCATCTCGTTCGGATCGAACAGCGGCCCGCGGATCTGCTCGGCGAGCGTATCCGCGCGGCCGTCGCTGAACAGCCCGCCGAACGGCGACGGCGCGGGTGCGTCGTCGTCCTGGTAGAAGTGGCGGCGCGGCACGTAGCGCACATAGAGCAGCGACGGCGCGTTGCGCTGGCTGAAGTGCCCGCGTCGGCTGCCTTCCGGCACGCCGGGCCCCGCGAGCGACGCGGCCGACAGCGTCGGCGCGAACGCGCGGCCCGGGTCGTGGCAGCCCGCGCACGACATGCCGCGCGGCTCGGATAACCGCGGATCGAAGAAGATCCGGCGGCCGAGTGCGACGAGCGTTGGGTCGGGCGCAAAGCGCGCGGTCGCCGCATCGATCTTGCCCGTCACCTGCGGCGTGCCGTTGCCGATCGTGTCGACGACCCGCGATGGCGGTGCGCCGGGAAGCAGGACCGTATCGGCCGGCGCTGCGTGAGCTGCGAGCGCCAGGCCGGCGAGCATGGCCGCGGCCAGCGCGCGCAGCGTTTGCCGGCCGCGTGCCTGGCGGCCGTCACATCGAACTGCTTCACTCACGGCGCAATGAACCCCGTCTTGTCGCAAGCGAGCGTCGTACCCGACTGGTTGCACGACGCGAGCAGCTTGCCGGCTGCCGAATACGCGTGGAATACCCAGCCGGTCGCCGGGGCGGGGCGGCGTTCCATGATCAGGAAACCGAAGCTGTTGTTGTGCGACAGCCGCTCGATCACGGCACCCGGTGCGGGCGTCAGGCCGGCCGGGAACGGGTCGGGCAGCGCGACGTCGAGATTGTCGCCGCCATTGCCGGACACGATCGTCGCCGGATGCCCGGACGAGAAGTTGATCGCCTGGAAGTCGTGCACGTGCCCGTGCAGCGCGACGTGCACGCCGGGCGGGTAGTACGCCTGCGCGTTGAGGCTCGACATCACCGACTGCAGCGCGAGGTTGCCCGGCGCGGGCGTGCTGCCGGCGATCGGCGCGAACGCGAGGATCGGATGATGGTTCGTGAAGATCGTCGTCGTCATGCCGGCCTTCGACGCGAGCGCGGCGACCGTCTGGAACTGCTTCTGGTAGATGCCGAATTGCGCATCGGTCGTCTTGAGCGGCGTGCGGCCGACCTTCGCGGTGTCGAACACGATCACCTGCGAGCCGCCGCCGAGCGACACCGCATAGGGTTCCGAATAGTTCGCGTTGTTGTCGTTGGCCGGATCGTCGCACGAGCGCGCGGCCGAATACGGACGCGGATCGAGGAAGCGGAACCAGCCCTGGCCCGCCCGCGCGCATTCCTCGTGGTTGCCGCGCACGACGACCCACGGCGCCTTCGCGAGCAGCGGGGCGGCCGGGCGGAACAGGTCGGCCTGCCACGTATCCCAGCCATAGCCCCACGGGCTGTCCTTGCAGCCGGCGATGTCCGGCGGGCATGCGTTTTCGCGATAGTGGTAGTCGCCGATGTGCATCACCAGATCGGGCGACAGCTTCGCGACGCTGGCCGCGATCGTGTCGAGCGGCCACACCGTCGCGTCGTTGCACGCTTGCCACGCGTTGTCGGCTTTCTTCATGCGGCAGCCGGTGTCGGCGATGATCGCGATGCGTTGCGGCTGCGCCTTCGGCAGCGGCAGCGTGCGGCCCGCGACGCTCGCCGCCTGCGCGTCGGCCGGCAGCGTCGCCTCGCAGACCGACACCGGAAAGCTCGACGGCTTCGAATCGGACGGGTCGCTGGCGGTCGGCCGCAGGGCGATGGTCGCGGCGCCCGCGCGCAGGGACATGCGCGACAGCTTGCCGTCGACGGTCAGTTGCGGGCACAGCGGATCGCTGGCCGACGCGGGCGTGTAGTTCGTGATGACGCGCGCGATCGCCTGGTTCGACTCGCCGATCTCGACCCATGCGGCCTGGACGTTGGCCGACGCGCTCGCCGGATCGTCCGGCGAATCGATGTGGTTCGAGCACGCGGACAGCGCGGCGAGGGCAACAAGGGGAGCGCAGCGCACGAGCAGGGCGCGCGGGAGGAGTCGTCGCATGGGAGGCACCGTAGGAAAGTCGTCAACGATACGCAGCGCGAATGTAAGAAATGTGAACAAAACGGCGCGCGACGAGGGGGCTTGGACGCGGGCCGGGCGTCGGCATGGCGGCGGCGGATCGCGGCCTTGACCTCAAGCCGGCTTGAGGCAGCACAGTGCGATGCACGATCAATGAACCAGAAGGGGAATCGACCATGGAAACCAGCCGGCCCAACGACGAACAATCCGCGCTGTGGAACGGCCCGTCGGGGCGCGCGTGGGTCGATACGCAGGCGCCGATCGACCGGATGTTCGAACCGCTGGAGAAGTTGCTGGTGGATGCGGCGGCCACGTCGTCCGCGCGCAGCGTGCTCGACGTCGGCTGCGGCACGGGCGCGGTCACGCTCGCGCTCGCGCGGCGGCTCGGTGCGAACGCGCAATGCACGGGCATCGATATCTCGGCACGGATGATCGATGCCGCGCAGGCGCGTGCCGAGCGCAGCGGCGTTCACGTCCGCTTCGTGCGCGCGGATGTGCAGACGCACGCGTTCGAGCCCGCGAGCGTCGACCTGATCGTGTCGCGCCTCGGCGTGATGTTTTTCGACGATCCGGTTCGTGCTTTTGCGAATCTGCGGCATGCGGCGCGGCCGAAGGCGCAGATGCGGTTCGTCGCGTGGCGCGGCGCGGCCGACAATCCGTTCATGACGATCGCCGAGCGGGCCGCCGCGCCGTTGCTGCCGAACCTGCCCGCACGGCGGCCCGGCGCGCCGGGGCAATTCGCGTTCGGCGACCGGCAGCGGATCGCGTCGGTGCTGTCGGACAGCGGCTGGGCCGACATTGCGATCGAGCCGGTCGATCTGGCGTGCGCGCTGCCCGCGGCCGCGCTGGACGACTACATCACGCGGCTGGGCCCGGTCGGGCTGGCGTTGCTGGAGGTGGACGAGGCGACGCGGCGGCGCGTGGTCGACACGATGCGTGCCGCGTTCGAACCCTACGCAGATGGTGCGGATGTGCGCTTCGACGCGGCATGCTGGCTCGTGACGGCGCGCGCACCGTCCGCGTAACGCCGTGCGGTAAAAAGGCGGATCACGGAAGGGGCGGCCGATTCGCCCCGCGTATTGCCGTTCGCGCGGGACGAAGCCGGGACGAAGCCGGGGCGTGTGACGTACGCGCGTCAGCGTCGCCGCGCGCGCAGCATCAGCCACGCGCAACCGCCGGCGACCAAAGCGAGGCCGAGCAGGACGGCCTCGACGCCGAGCGCAAACCCGGGCGGCATATCCCCGGTGTCCGGCATCGGCGACAGGTTGATGCCCATCGCGATGGCGCCGCCGGCGAGCAGCGCCGCGCAGACGACCCAGTAGACCTTGCCGCGCGGCGCCGCGGCCCGGATCCGCCAAAGCGCGATGCCTGCGCCGCCGAGGTAGAGCAGGGCGAGCGTGCCGAGCGCGATGACGTCGGAGGCGCGGCTTTGCAGGAGGCTGGTCATCGTGCGTCTCCGGCAGGCGTGGCAGACCGCCACAGCACAGCAAAGGCGGAGTTCATTCGGCCTCCGTCGCGTGTCCCGGCGCGCGGCTCAGCAGATGCGTGCGCTTGTCGGCCGCGAGCGACACGTAGCGTTCGTACTGGCGCAACACGTCGGCAATCACTTCGTCGCCACGCAGGTATTCGACGTCGTAACCGAGCCGGCCGTCCTCGAAGAAGGTAACGATCCCGTACACGTGTGCCCGTTCCGCTTCCGGCTCGGCCGCCTCGCGCACCAGGAACGCGGCCGCTGATTTCACCGTCACGCGCACGCCGTACACGAAATCGCGATGGTCGGCGGTCGGTACCGTGAGCCGCATCGCGTCGTCGCTGTCGCGCTGCACGTTCGCATCGACGCCGCTCGAGCGCAGTTCGTCGGCGACTTTGCGCAGTGCAGGCTCGACCGTCTCCGTGATGAACTGGCGCGCTTCGGCTTCGGTCGTCTGCCGCAGGATGTGGGTCAGGCGGTGGCGCCAGTGCTGGCCGGTCCAGAAGCTCGTCGCGGGCGCAACGTCCTGCGAATAGTGCACGCGGTCGGCCGCGAGCCCGCGCCACAGCCCGTAACAGAGCGCGATCATGATGATCGCGACCGGCAGCGCGGCGATCAGCGTCATCGCCTGCAACGCGCCGAGCCCGCCGGCGACGAGCAGCACCGCGGCCGTCACGCCGAGCAGCGCGGCCCAGAACAGCCGTTGCCAGACGGGCGAGTGCGCGTTGCCGCGCGTCGCGATCTGGTCGATCACGAACGCGCCCGAATCGGCGGACGTGACGAAGAACACCGCGATCAGCACGATCGCGACGATCGACAGCAGTTGCGGCATCGGCAGGAAATCGAAGAAGCGGAACAGCAGTGCGTCGACATTGGTGGCCGTCTGCGCGAGCGCGCCGGCCGCGCCGTGCGTATCGAGCCAGATCGCGCTGTTGCCGAACACGGTCATCCACACGAGATTGAACGCGGTCGGCACGAGCAGCACGCCGATCACGAACTGACGGATCGTGCGGCCACGCGAGATGCGTGCGATGAACATGCCGACGAACGGCGACCACGACACCCACCACGCCCAGTAGAGGATCGTCCAGCCGCCGAACCAGCCTTCCTCGCGCGGCGGCGCATACGCGTACGTGCGGAACGACAGGTCGACGAGGCTCGACAGGTACTGGCCGATGTTGTCGCCGAGCGCGCGCAACAGGAAGGCCGTCGGGCCCGCAACGACCACGAAGGCGAGCAGCAGGAACGCGAGCAGCAGGTTCAGCTCGGACAGCCGCCGCACGCCCTTGTCGAGGCCGGTCGCGGCCGATACGCCCGCGAGGATCACGACGACCGCGACGAGCCCGATGCGGAACACGTTGCTGCCGGTGTCCCAGCCGGCGACGGTATGCAGGCCCGCGCTCAGCTGCATCACGCCGTAGCCGAGCGTCGTCGCGATGCCGGCGACCGTGCCGACCAGCGCGAACGCGTCGACCGTGTGGCCGATCCAGCCGTTGATGCGCTCGCGCAGCACCGGATACAGCCCCGATCGCAGCGTCAGCGGCAGGTTGTAGCGGAAGCCGAAGTACGCGAGCACGAGCCCCATCAGCCCGTAGATCGCCCACGCGTGGAAGCCCCAGTGGAAGAAGGTCATCAGCATCGCCTCGCGCGCGGCGGCGGGCGTGCCGGGGTCGACGGTCGGCGGTTTCAGGAAGTGCTGCATCGGCTCGCCGACGCCGAAGTACATGAGGCCGATGCCCATGCCGGCCGCGAACAGCATGGCTGTCCACGACACGAAGCTGAATTCGGGTTGGGCATCGTCGGGGCCGAGCCGGATGTTGCCGAAGTCGCTCGCGGCGATCAGCACGAGAAATACGAGGAAGCCGGTGACGGCGAGCACGTAGAACCAGTCGAAACGCGCGATGACCCATTGCTGGCCGGCGGAGAACAGCGCGCCGGCTTCGCTCGGGTGCAGCGCGCACACGACGAGCAGCGCGCCGATGACCGCGAGCGCGGGCAGGACGACCTGTGGCTTGAATGTCGTGCGGGGCGAGGGACGGGAGTCTGGCATGGCAGGCATCCAGTTGTGGGCGCAACGAGGCGCGACGCCGCCCGGCGCGCGCGTCGCGCGTCGGACCCTGATACGGCGTGCGTCGAGTGTACCGCGGTGTCAGGACTGCAAGAAGGGGGCATGCAGAAGGGAAAACCTGACGAATTGTAAGGTATCGATGCGATCGAGAAAACCCGCGCGGCTCGCGCCGCGAGCAGACGAGGCGCTTGAAAAGCCGCGGCGGCCGTATATCGGGCGCCCGGACAGCACGCGCGGCATGCGCGAACGGCGCGTCGCCCGGGGCGGCGGCAGCGCGCCGAAGGCGCCGCCGCGATGGATCGGAAGGTGACGGCGATCCCGGCCATGCCGACGAACTGGCCATGCGTCGCCGATGGCGCGAGCTGCTGCGAATCGCCGACGGGGCATTCGAACGAATCTGCTCGGGGTTTTCCCGATAGGCGAGGACGTGCAGTACACATGACGACGCACGGCGACCACGTGCCAAAGCCCGTGCGGCAGGGCTGTGCGAGCGATCGGGCGATCGCCGGGCACAGGATGGGGCGTGACAACCCTGATGAAAATTTATTTCTTTTCATGATCAGGATTGTGTAAATTGATTTTCATCATCCTTGCAACAACCCTTCGCATGACGCCTCTCGTTCCGCACGACGCCAGTCAAGATGAACCCGCGATCGCCGAGCGGATCGCGTCGGCGATGCCGTTGATGACGCCGATCCACCGACGCATGGGCGAGTTCGTGCTCGCGAATCCGTTCCGCGCGGCGACGATGCGTATCGACGAACTCGCGCAGGCCGTGAATGCGTCGATCGCGACCGCGAACCGTTTCGCGAAGGCGCTCGGTTTCGACGGCTATCCGGCGATGCGCGCGGCGCTCGTGCGTGGCTTCGAGGCGACGCTCGGGCCGGTCGAGCGGCTGCGTTCCGCGCAGGAACAGGAGTCCGGCGTGCGTGGCGCCGCATGGATCGACGCGGTCTTCGACCAGGCCGTCGCGAACATCGAGAACACGCGCGCGCAACTGGACGCGGCCGATGTCGAAACCGCGGTCGAGGCGATCGTCGGCGCGCGGCGCGTGCTGATCCTCGGCGCGGGGTCGAGCGCGTTTCTCACCGGGCTGATGGAGCACGGGCTGTCCGTCTGTCACGACAACGTGCAGTCGCTTGCGCTGCTCGGCGGCCCGTCGCATGCGGCGCGGCGTTTGTACACGGCCGATTCGCGCGATCTCGTGATCGCGCTCGCGTTTCCGCGCTACGTGACGGACACGATCGAGCTGGCCCGCCGGGCGGCGGCGCGCGGTGCACGCGTGCTGGGTATCTCCGACGGCCCGCAATCGCCGCTTGCGCCGATCGCATCGCTGAACCTGTACGTCAAGGCCGAACGGCGCTTCGCGGCCACGTCGGAAGCGGCCGTGCTCGCGATGATCGAGGCGCTGATCGACGCGGTCGCGCTGCGCACGCACCGCTCCGCGAAATCCGCCGCCGAGATGACCGAATTTCTGCTGCCGTGGCTCGTGCAGCCGCAAGCGGCGCTGCCGGCCGCCAACCCTTCTTCTCACCGTCCGAAAAAAACATGACTTCACCCGCGATCGTTGCGATTCACGGCGGCGCAGGCACGATCCTGCGCGATGCGATGGATTCCGACACCGAACGTCAGTACCGTGCCGAACTGACCGCGATCCTGACGGCCGCGCAGCAGGTGCTGGCCGACGGCGGCAGCGCGCTCGACGCCGTCACTGTCGCGGTGCGGATGCTGGAGGACTGTCCGCTGTTCAACGCCGGACGCGGCGCCGTCTATACAGCGGAAGGCAAGCACGAACTCGACGCGGCGGTCATGGATGGCGCGACGCTCGGCGCTGGTGCGATCTGCTGCGCGACGCGCGTGCGCAATCCGGTGCTGGCCGCGCGGCGCGTGATGGAAGCGAGCGAGCACGTGCTGTTCGCCGGTGAGGGCGCCGATGCGTTCGCGGCCGCGCAGGGGCTCGAACTCGCGGAACCGGGCTACTTCGACACCGACGCGCGTCGCGCGCAGTGGGTCAAGGCGCGCGCAGCGGCGGGTGCGATGCTCGACCACGACGCGGCGACGTTCACCTTCGGCGCATCACCATCGCAGCCGCAGCCGGCCGAACCGCTCGATCCGGACCGCAAGCACGGCACGGTCGGCGCGGTCGCGTGCGACCGGCACGGCCACATCGCGGCGGCGACATCGACGGGCGGCATCACCAACAAGCAGCCGGGGCGTGTCGGCGATTCGCCGATCATCGGCGCGGGCTGCTATGCGGACGACGCAACGTGCGCGGTGTCGTCGACGGGCACCGGCGAGATGTTCATCCGGCTCGCGACCGCGCATGACGTCGCCGCGCAGATCGCGTATCGCGGCGCGTCGCTCGCCGACGCCGCGCACGACGTCGTGATGAACAAGCTGCCGCGCCTCGCGGGCCGCGGCGGGATCATCGCGGTCGACGCGCAGGGCAACGTCGCGATGCCGTTCAACACCGAAGGGATGTACCGCGGCTACGCGCGTGTCGGCGAAGCGCCGGTGGTCGGCATCTATCGCGACGACGACACGGCCTGATCCCGGACCGCACGAGGAGGAGACCCACGATGACTTCGAGCCGTAACCCGTCCGGCCTGGTGCTGCCCGAGCAGCGCGTGGTGGCCGTCGACGACCTGTCGGTCACGTTCCGCCGGGAAGGCGCGACGTTCGACGCGGTGCGCAACGTGTCGTTTCACGTCGATCGCGGCGAGACGCTCGCGATCGTCGGCGAATCGGGCTCGGGCAAGTCGGTCACGTCGCTCTCGCTGATGCGGCTCGTCGAGCACGGCGGCGGCGCGATCACGAATGGCCGGATCGCATTCCGCCGGCGCGGCGGCGCGCTCGTCGATCTTGCGCAGGCAAGCGGCGCGACGATGCGCGGCATTCGCGGCGCGGACATCGCGATGATCTTCCAGGAGCCGATGACGTCGCTGAACCCGGTGTTCACGGTCGGCGACCAGATCAGCGAGGCGATCGCGCTGCATCAGTCGAAAAGCATGTCGGAAGCGCGCGCGGAAACGCTGCGGCTGCTCGAGCTCGTGCGCATCCCGGAGGCGCGTCGCGTGTTCGCGCGCTATCCGCACCAGTTGTCTGGCGGGATGCGGCAGCGCGTGATGATCGCGATGGCGCTGTCGTGCCGGCCCGCGCTGCTGATTGCCGACGAGCCGACCACCGCGCTCGACGTGACGATCCAGGCGCAGATCCTGCAACTCGTGCGCGGGCTGCAGGACGAGATGAACATGGGCGTGATCTTCATCACGCACGACATGGGCGTGGTGGCCGAAGTGGCCGACCGCGTGCTCGTGATGTATCGCGGCGAGAAGGTCGAGGAGGGCGAATCGGATCGCATCTTCGCGGCGCCCGCGCATCGCTACACGCGCGCGCTGCTCGCGGCCGTGCCGAAGCTCGGCTCGATGCAGGGCACCGATGCGCCCGAGAAATTCCCGCTGCTGAAGGTGGAGGGGACAAACGCGGAAGCACCGTCGCCCGCACCCGCGGCGAACGACGCTACGCAACCGCCCGTCGATCAGTCTGCGTCGCCGATCCTGCGCGTGCGCGATCTCGTGACGCGCTTCCCGGTGAAGAGCGGCGTATTCGGCCGCGTATCGCAGTACGTGCATGCGGTCGAGCGCGTGAGCTTCGAATTGCGCGCGGGCGAGACACTCGCGCTGGTCGGCGAATCGGGCTGCGGCAAGTCGACCACCGGCCGCTCGCTGTTGCGCCTCGTCGAATCGCAGAGCGGCTCGATCGAGTTCGACGGCCGCGACATCAGTGCGCTGAAAGGCCCGGACCTGCAGGCGCTGCGCCGGAACATCCAGTTCATCTTCCAGGATCCGTTCGCGTCGCTGAACCCGCGCCTGACCGTCGGCTTCTCGATCATGGAGCCGCTGCTCGTGCACGGCGTCGCGAGCGGCCGCGAAGCGCAGGCGCGCGTCGACTGGCTGCTCGACAAGGTCGGCCTGCCGCCCGAGGCCGCGCGTCGCTATCCGCATGAATTCTCGGGCGGGCAGCGCCAGCGGATCGCGATCGCGCGTGCGCTCGCGCTGAACCCGAAGGTCGTGATCGCCGACGAATCGGTGTCGGCGCTCGACGTGTCGGTGCAGGCGCAGATCGTCAACCTGATGCTCGACCTGCAGCGCGAGCTCGGTGTCGCATACCTGTTCATCTCGCACGACATGGCCGTGGTCGAGCGCATCAGCCATCGCGTCGCGGTGATGTATCTCGGCCAGATCGTCGAGATCGGCCCGCGCCGCGCGGTGTTCGAGGCGCCGCAGCATCCCTACACGAAGAAGCTGATGAGCGCGGTGCCGGTGGCCGACCCCGCGCGCCGGCATGCGCCGCGCCAGCTCGCGGCGGACGAGATCCCGAGCCCGATTCGCGCGGCCGGCGACGAACCGGTCGTCGCACCGCTCGTCGCGGTCGGCCCCGATCATTACGTCGCGACGCACCGCGTCGGCGGCGCGTATTGAACGCGCGGAGGCGGCGATGGATCGCAGTTGCGCACGTGCGAGGCAGAGACGGTTTTTTCCCGAGCGGGGGCAGTCGTTCCGCGTATCCAACCACACGTTACCGAATCATGCACAGGAGTCAGGTCACATGAGCAAGTCGCTTTCATTTCCGATGTTCCGCTCGCGCGCGCTGTTCGCCACCGCCGCGAGCGCGTTCGCGCTGTCGGCCGCGGTGCCCGCGTTCGCGCAGCAGACCGCGGTGATGGCAGTGGATTCGACCTTCACGACGATGGACCCGTACGACGCGAACGACACGGTGTCGCAGGCCGTCGTCAAGTCGTTCTACCAGGGGCTGTTCGGCTTCGACAAGGACATGAAGCTCGTCAACGTGCTGGCGACGAGCTACGACGCGAGCCCGGATGCGAAGACCTACACGATCAAGCTGCGCCAGGGCGTGAAGTTCCACGACGGCACCGATTTCAACGCGGCGGCCGTGAAGGCGAACTTCGACCGCGTGACCGATCCCGCGAACCACCTGAAGCGCTACAACATGTTCCGCGTGATCGAGAAGACCGAAGTGGTCGATCCGTACACGGTGAAGATCACGCTGCGCGAGCCGTTCTCGGCGCTGATCAACACGCTCGCGCACCCGTCGGCCGTGATGATCTCGCCGGCCGCGCTGAAGAAGTGGGGCCGCGACATCGCGCTGCATCCGGTCGGCACCGGCCCGTTCGAGTTCGTCGAATGGAAGCAGACCGACGACCTGAAGGTGAAGAAGTTCGCCGGCTACTGGAAGAAGGGCTATCCGAAGATCGACGCGATCGACTGGAAGCCGGTGGTCGACAACAACACGCGTGCGGCGCTGATCAAGACGGGCGAAGCCGATTTCGCGTTCCGCATCCCGTTCGAGCAGGCGGCCGACCTGAAGGGCAACCCGAAGGTCGACGTCGTGGAGCGGCCGTCGATCGTGCAGCGCTACGTGTCGCTGAACATGCAGCAGAAGCCGCTCGACAACCCGAAGGTACGCCAGGCGCTGAACTACGCGGTGAACAAGGAAGCGCTCGCGAAGGTCGCGTTTGCCGGCTTCGCGACGCCGTCCACCGGCGTGGTGCCGCAGGGTGTCGACTACGCGACGAAGCTGGGCCCGTGGCCGTACGACCCGGCGAAGGCGCGCGCGCTGCTGAAGGAGGCCGGTTATCCGAACGGCTTCGAGACGACACTGTGGTCCGCGTATAACAACTCGACGTCGCAGAAGGCGATCCAGTTCGTGCAGCAGCAGCTCGCGCAGGTCGGCGTGAAGGTGCAGGTGCAGGCGCTGGAAGCCGGCGAGCGCGTCGCGAAGGTCGAGAGCGCGCCGGATCCGGCGAAGGCGCCGGTGCGGATGTACTACCTCGGCTGGTCGTCGTCGACCGGCGAGGCGAACTGGGCGATCACGCCGCTGCTCGCCGGCACGTCGGCGCCGCCGAAGCTCCTGAACACCGCGTACTACAAGAACGACACGGTCGATGGCGATCTCTCGAAGGCACTGGAGACGGTCGACCGCGCGAAGAAGACCGAGCTCTACACCGATGCGCAGAAGCAGATCTGGACCGATGCGCCGTGGATCTTCCTCGTGCAGGAGAAGATCGTGTACGCGCGCAGCAAGCGGCTGCAGGGTGCTTACGTGATGCCGGACGGTTCGTTCAACTTCGACGAAATCTCGCTGAAATGACAGTGGTGATGACGGCGGCTCGTCCGCCACGCGGTGCCGGCGGCGCCAGCCGCCGGCATGCTGATTCGATCGGTGCCCCATGCTGAATTTTCTCGTCAAACGCCTGTTCGGCCTGCTGCCCACGCTCGCGATCGTCGCGGTGCTGGTGTTTCTGTTCGTCCACCTGCTGCCGGGCGATCCGGCGCGGCTCGCGGCCGGGCCCGAAGCCGACGATGCGACGGTCGCGCTGGTGCGTACCGATCTCGGCCTCGACCAGCCGCTGCCCGCGCAGTTCGTGAACTTCTTCGTGAAGATCGCGCACGGCGATTTCGGCCTGTCGACCCGCAGCAAGCGGCCGGTCTCGACCGAGATCGGCGAGCGCTTCATGCCGACGCTGCTGCTGACGCTCGTCAGCATGGTGTGGGCGACGGCCTTCGGGATGGCGATCGGCATCGCGTCGGCG
The DNA here is from genome assembly GCF_902499175.1 of Burkholderia aenigmatica. Lineage (GTDB taxonomy): Bacteria > Pseudomonadota > Gammaproteobacteria > Burkholderiales > Burkholderiaceae > Burkholderia > Burkholderia aenigmatica. The sequence continues at coordinate 89,648 of NZ_CABVQC010000011.1, read as the reverse complement.
GTGTGGCGCAACCGCTGGCCCGACCGCCTCGGCATGACGCTCGCGGTGTCGGGCATCTCGTTCCCGGCGTTCGCGCTGGGCATGCTGCTGATGGAAATTTTCTCGGTGAAGCTCGGCTGGCTGCCGGTCGTGCCGGACGGCTCGTGGAAGAGCTACGTGCTGCCGTCGCTGACGCTCGGCGCCGCGGTCGCGGCCGTGATGGCGCGCTTCACGCGGGCGTCGTTCGTCGAGGTGCTGAACGAGGATTTCGTGCGCACCGCGCGCGCGAAGGGCGTGCGCGAGCCGACGGTGGTGCTCAAGCACTGCCTGCGCAACGCGATGATCCCGGTCGTCACGATGATGGGGCTGCAGTTCGGCTTCCTGCTCGGCGGCTCGATCGTCGTCGAGGTCGTGTTCAACTGGCCGGGGCTCGGGCGCCTGCTCGTCGACGCGGTGACGATGCGCGACTACCCGGTGATCCAGGCGATCGTGTTGCTGTTTTCGCTCGAGTTCATCCTGATCAACCTGACCGTCGACGTGCTGTACGCGGTCATCAACCCGACCATCCGGTTCAAGTGAGGCGCGCATGAACGCGACTGTCCAGCCCGCGGCGCCGGCCGCAACGACTGCGATCCGCACACCGTGGCGCGAATTCTGGCGCAAGTTCCGCAAGCAGACCGTCGCGCTCGTCGCGGGCGGCTTCGTGCTGGCGCTCGTCGTGCTGGCGTTCGTCGGCCCGCACATCGCGCCGTTCGATCCGGAAAACTATTTCGACTACGATGCGCTGAACGCGGGGCCGTCGGCCGTGCACTGGTTCGGTGTCGATTCGCTGGGCCGCGACATCTTCAGCCGGATCATCGCGGGCACGCGCATCTCGCTCGCGGCCGGCTTCTTCTCGGTCGCGCTCGGCGCGGTGATCGGCACGTTCTTCGGGCTGCTCGCCGGCTACTACGAAGGCTGGTGGGACCGCATCACGATGCGCGTGGCCGACGTGCTGTTCGCGTTCCCGGGCATCCTGCTCGCGATCGGCGTGGTCGCGATCCTCGGCAACGGGATGATCAACGTGATCTGCGCGGTCGCGATCTTCAGCATCCCGGCGTTCGCGCGGCTCGTGCGCGGCAACACGCTGATGCTCAAGCACATGACCTATGTCGAGGCCGCGCGCAGCATCGGCGCATCGGACTGGACGATCATCATGCGGCACATCCTGCCGGGCACGGTGTCGTCGGTCGTCGTCTACTTCACGATGCGGATCGGCACGTCGATCATCACGGCCGCGAGCCTGTCGTTCCTCGGGCTCGGCGCGCAGCCGCCGACGCCGGAGTGGGGCGCGATGCTCAACGAAGCGCGCGCGGACATGGTGACGGCGCCGCACATCGCGATCTTCCCGAGCCTCGCGATCTTCCTGACCGTGCTCGCGTTCAACCTGCTCGGCGACGGGCTGCGCGACGCGCTCGATCCGAAGCTGGAGCGCCGCTGATGCGCATCGCACCGATGTGGACGGCGACGCTGCCGGCCGGGCCGCGCGGCACGATCGCCGACGTGCCGGGCGTGACGGTCGGCCATTGCACGATCGATGCGGACAACGTGCAGACGGGCGTGACCGTCGTGAAGCCGCATCCGGGCGACGTATACCGCAGCAAGGTGCCGGCCGGGGCTGCCGTGATCAACGGTTTCGGCAAGAGCGTCGGGCTCGTGCAGGTCGACGAGCTCGGCACGCTCGATACGCCGATCGCGCTGACCAATACGTTCGGTGTCGGCGCGGTCGCGCAGGCACAGATTCGCGCGGCGATCGCGGCGAATCCGTCAATCGGCCGCGACTGGTCGACCGTCAACCCGCTCGTGTTCGAGTGCAACGACGGCTACCTGAACGATATCCAGGCGTTCGCGGTCACGGCCGCGCATTACGACGACGCGTGCCGCGCGGCATCGCGTGACGTCGCACGCGGCGCGGTGGGCGCCGGGCGCGGGATGTCGTGTTTCGACCTGAAGGGCGGAATCGGTTCGGCGTCGCGCGTTGCTGTCGCGGCCGGGCGGCCCTATACGGTCGGCGCACTTGTACTTGCGAATTTCGGCCGGCTGCCGATGCTGACGCTCGGCGGCGTGCCGCTCGGGCGCATCGTCGCGCAACGGCGTGCGGCCGAGGCCGCGCACGCGGCACCGCCCGAGCAGGGCTCGATCATCCTGTTGCTGGCCACCGATGCGCCGCTCGATGCACGGCAACTGTCGCGGCTCGCGCGCCGTGCGGGCGCGGGGCTGGCCCGCACGGGCTCGGTCTACGGGCACGGCAGCGGCGACATCGCGCTCGCATTTTCCACCGCATACACGATCGCGCACGACGCATCGACCATCGCGCTGCCGGCCCTCGTCGCGGATGCGGCGCTCGATCCGCTGTTCATGGCCGCGGCCGAAAGCGTCGAGCACGCGATCGCCGACGCGTTGCTGCAGGCCGTGACGGTGGCCGGGCGCGACGGCCACGTGCGGCAATCGCTGCGCGATGCGGTGCCCGATCTCGATCGCCTGTTCAACGTAGGCCACGAAGGACGTCTTACCCAGTCATGAAGATCCTGATTTCGACCGACATCGAAGGCGTCGCCGGCGTATTCGCCACCGAGCAGACACGCGCCGGCAATCCGGAATACGAACGCGCGCGCCGCTGGATGACCGCCGAGGCGAACGCGGCGATCGAAGGCGCGTTCATGGGCGGCGCGCAGGCCGTGTGGGTCAACGATTCGCACGGCGGCTTTCGCAACCTGCTGCCCGACGGGCTCGATGCGCGTGCGCGTGTCGTGCTCGGCAAGCCGCGCATGCTCGGGATGATGGCGGGCCTCGAACAGCAGCCCGACCTCGTGTTCATGATCGGCTATCACGCGAAATCGCAGACGCGCGGCGTACTCGCGCACACGATCAACGGCTTCGCGTTCACACAGGTGTGGCTGAATGGCGTCGAGCTCGGCGAAGCCGGGCTGTACGGCGCGCTGGCACGCGAATACGGTGCGCACGTCGCGCTGGCCACGGGCGACGACGTGTTCGCGGAAGAAACGCAGCCGCTGTTTCCCGATGCGCATTTCGAGACGGTCAAGACCGCCGGCGGCGCATCGAGCGGCGATACGCTCACGCCCGCCGCGTCCTGTGCGCGGATCGCAACCGCGGCGCGCGGCGCGGTGGCGCAGGCAGTGTCGGCCGGTGTGCGCGCGGGCGCCCATCGCCCCGCGCCGGCCGCGTGCACGCTGCGCGTGCAGACGGCGGCGCTGGCCGACCTGTTCTGCGTGCTGCCGTCGCTCGAGCGCGTCGATGCGGTGACGCTGCGCTTCGACGGGCCTTCGGTCGAGCATGTGGTGCGCACGCTGAACAGTTTGTCGGCGATGTCGTTCATGTTGCGGTGATGCGCGTTACTGCCATGCCGCTTGCATGCCGCGCGTCGTCAGTGGTTGCCGACAGGGTTCGCCGTCACGGCGAGCAGGAACGCTTCCATCGCCGTGACCAGTGCGAGCGGCGTCTCGTTCATCGGGTAGTGGCCGGCATTGCGCAGCACGTCGACGGTGGCGAGCGGATAGCGTCGCAGGTAGGTGCGGGCCATCAGCGCGGTGTCGAACGCCGGATCGTGCTCTCCGATCAGCACTTTCACCGGATGGATGCCCGCGATCTCGTCGCTGAAATCCGTATCGGCCCACGCGCGGAAGTACGCGCCGAACGCCGGCGGCGACGAACGGGCTGCCGAATACGCGGCTTTCCACTCGACCCAGGCGGCTGGCAGCCGGCCGCCGGTGCTGCGGTCGATGATGGTCCGGCGATCGGCGATGTGGTCGGCGGCGCGCTCGAATAGCGCGCGTTTCTCCGCGTCGAACGGCAGGCCGCCGCTAGGCACAGGCGTGATCGGCGCCAGCGCGCGCACGCGCTCGGGCGCCATGACGGCGATTTTCTCGGCCGCCATCGCACCCATCGAGTGGCCGACGATGCTGAAGGTCGCGAAATCGAGTGAGTCGGCCAGTGCAAGCGCGTCGGCGGCGATCTCGTCGATCGTGTAGTCGCCCGCAGCGTCGCGCAGGCGGCCGTAACCTCGGTAGTCCATGAAGACATAGCTGAAGTGTTCGCGCGATAGCCACGCTTCGACGGGTTCGAATGCGTGGGCGTCGCCGAACCAGCCGGGCAGTACAAGAACAGGGTGGGGGCCGTCCCCCACGCGATGAAACGTATTCGGCATGTCCGCTCCGATGCAGTGGTGATCCGGCCGATCAGGCCGACGGGTCTTGCGGCCGTCTGGTCGCGCAAGGGTGGAGCGGATCGTAAATCGAGCGAAGGAGACCCGCCTTCGATATCGGGTCATTGATGATGGAATTCGGGCCGTGAGAAATACGCTGCTAGACCCCTACGAACACATTCCCCGGAGCGTGGTCGTGACCGCAAACGACTATGCGGCCGGCACGACGTTTCCGGCGCACGCGCACGGGCGCGGGCAATTCGCGTTCGCGTCGCGCGGCACGATCAGCGTGTCGACGCCGCACGGGCGCTGGCTGGTGCCGCCGCAGCGCGCGTGCTGGGTGCCGGCCGGCGTGCCGCACGAAATGACGATGACCGGGCCGGTCACGATGCTGAACACCTTCGTGTCCGGCGATGCCGCGCAGGAAGCGGGCCTGCCCGAGCAGTGCGGCGTGTACGGCGTATCGGCGCTGCTGCGGCAACTGATCGACGACGCAATCGACCTGCCGGCCCTGTATGACGTCGACGGACGCGCGGGCAAGCTGATGGCGCTGCTGGTCGCGGAAATCGCGACGATGCCGCGCCTGTCGCTGCATGCGCCGCTGCCGGCCGACGCACGGCTGGCGAAGGTATGCCGGCACCTGCTCGCGTCGCCGTCGATCGCGGCCGATCTCGACCAGGTGGCCGCCGACGCCGGCTTGAGCCGCCGCACGTTCACGCGGCAGTTCCGCGCGCAGACAGGCGTGAGTTTTGCCGCATGGCGCCAGCAGGTGTGCATGCTCGCGGCGATCGCGCGCCTGAGCGACGGGCAATCGGTGACGCGCGTCGCACTCGATCTCGGGTACGCGAGCGCAAGCGCGTTCACGTCGGCGTTTCGCCGCATCCTAGGCGATACGCCGAGCCGGTATCTTGAGATTCGGCGCTAACCGGACGGAATCCGCGCGCGTCACGCCGATGCGCGGGTGGCCGCCAAAAAATACGCGCCTGCCAATTTCGGTCAGACGCGTTTAAAGGCACTCGGTCAGAAAAAATGCGCGCATGGCCTGTCGGACAGTGTCGCGCATTACATGCGTAATTGTTGCTTCTTCCGATTCAATCTCGTTGACTCGTTGTGGATAGCGAAGAATACGCCGCATAACGCGCAAACGAAATCCCGCGGGACGCGCGACTCATGTGCGGTTGCAGCAGCATGCGTTTCAATCGTGCGTTCGATGCAGGGGCAGAAGCCCCTGGCAATGGGCGTCGGTGCTGATGACCAGGCGCGATGCGCCGCAGCATCGAATGATGGCGACGGAGCACGAAAAACGCCGTGTGGCGCGATACCTGTCGGAATCGCGCCACACGGCGGTGCGGGAGCAGGCGATGCCGGCGTGCGCCGGCTCGCGCGTCACACGTCGAAGAACACCGTTTCGTCCGGCCCCTGCATGCGGATGTCGAAGCGGTAGACCACCGGGCGGCCCGGCTGCGCGTCGCGTTTCGCGACGAGCGTCGCGCGGCGCTCGGCCGGCACCGCGTTCAGCACGGGGTCGGCCGCGTTCGCGGCGGCTTCGTCGTCGAAGTACACGCGCGTGAACGCATGGGTGAGGATCCCGCGCATCATCACGGTCACGTTGATGTGCGGCGCTTCGTCGGCGGCGAGGCGGCCCGGCTTCACCGTCTCGACAACGAAGCGCTGCTGCGCATCGGTGCCGGTGCCGACCCGCGCGAAGCCCGTGAAGCCGGATTTCGCGATGTCGTCGCGCGACGCGGGGTAGCGGCCCGCGCCGTCCACCTGCGTGAATTCGAGCACCGCATCGCCGACGACGTTGCCGTCGCCGTCGAACACCTGGCCGACCAGCAGCACGTGCTCGCCTTCGGCGTGGGCCGCGGCGATCGTCGGCGTGAACAGGCTCTTCAGGTCGTAGTCGTATTGCTGCGGGCACAGGCCGTACGCGAAGTACGGGCCGACCGTCTGCGAAGGGGTTTGTTTCAGCGTCGTCATGGTTCAGCGCTCCATCGGGGTAGCGTCGCGGCCGCGCAGCACGATGTCGAATTCGTAGCCGAGCGCATAGCCTTCTTCGGTGATGTCCATCGAGAAGCGCGAGATCAGGCGATCGCGCGCGGCCTCGGGCGTGCCCTGGAAGATCGGGTCGTACGCGAGCAGCGGGTCGCCGGGGAAGTACATCTGCGTGACGAGACGCGAACCGAAGTAATCGCCGAACAGCGAGAAATGGATGTGATTCGGGCGCCACGCATTCGGATGGTTGCCCCACGGATACGCGCCCGGCTTGATCGTCAGGAAGCGGTAGCGGCCTTCGTTGTCGGTCAGGCAGCGGCCCGCGCCGAGGAAGTTCGGGTCGAGCGGCGCGTCGTGCTGGTCGACCTTGTGCACGTAGCGGCCGGCCGCGTTCGCCTGCCACACCTCGACGAGCGTGTTGCGCACGGGCTTGCCGCCTTCGTCGAGCACGCGGCCCGTGACGACCATGCGCTCGCCGAGCGGCTCGCCGTTCTTCACGGCATTCTTCGTCAGGTCATGGTCGAGCGCGCCGAGATCTTCGGCGCCGTAGACCGGCGCGTACTGGTCGCGCAGTTTCTCCTTCAGCGGGATCAGCGGGCGGGTCGGGCCGCGCTTCACGGACGAACGGTACTCGGGGTGGACATAGGCCGGATGCGAGGGCCAGTCGCGCGGCGTGAGGATCGTGGGGGAATCCATCGGGCGTCTCCTGATAGGTATTTCGCGAAGGGGATGGCAGGACTTTAGCCAATCCGGAAAGTTATGCAAAATGACCTTTTTTCACGAATCGTATAACCATTCGTTATGTTCGACGCGCCAATGAAAATTCCGCCGGACAGGATGCCTGTCCGGCGGAAAAAGCGATCGGGCTTCGCGTCGTCGGTGACGACCCCGTGCACGGCCCTCCAGCCAGCCCGTCGCTGCTTTTTTGTGTTGTCGTTCTTGTTGTTATCCGGTCTCCCTGAGCGCGCCTGTTATGACTGCCGGCCGGGATCGAACACGATCCCGTCGAATTCGAGTGACAGCGTGCCGCTGCGCAGCAGTGCGGCCGGCGTCGTGTCGCGGTCGGCACCGAGCACGTCGCTCACGTAGTCCGCGCAGAACCCGCGCCGTGTCCGCAGGTTGAAGCGGTTGCCGAGCAGCGCGTCGATCCGCTGTTCCGCTGTTGCGTGCACCTGACGCTGCGCATCGGCGGTCGGTGCCGAGACGCGGCGCGCCAGCGCGATGCGCCCGCCGTCGGTACGGGCGACGAAGCGCGACAGTGGCGTGAGCTTCGTCCACGCAAACGCGGATTCGGCGATCACGGGCTCGTCGCCCGATGTGTCGACGACGATGCCGAAGCGATTGGCCCATGCACCCGTCGAGCCCGTCGCACCGGCCGCGTCGCGGGGCGCATGCGCCGGCACGCGGATGAACACGAGATCCCCGACGTGCGCGCTGGCGGCCAGCGTGCGGACCGTGGCGAGCGGCATCGTGCGATCCGTGTCGCGGGCATCGCGCGGGGCGGTGCGATGCGATTCGTAGGCAGCGGTTTCGGTTCGGGTGGTCATTTCGGCTCCGTCGTTCAGTGACAGCACGGAGCGGATTATGCAGACAAGTACCCGAAAGTGTTCATCTGCGTGCGCAGGTAGCCTAATATCTGACCTGGAGCATCATTTTTCGATACCAAAATGACCGAAACCGCCCAACTCATCGAAATGCTGAAGCGCCAATTGAAGGCGCAAGGCATGACCTACCGCGACGTCGCGCGTGCGCTCGACGTTTCCGAGACCAGCGTGAAGCGGCTGTTTGCCAGCGGCCGCTTTACGCTGGAGCGCGTCGTGGAGATCTCTCAGCTGCTCGGCTATACGCTGGCCGAGCTCGTGCAGGAGGCGTCCGCGTCGGCGCCGAGGCTGCACGTGCTGACCGAGCAGCAGGAGGCGCTGCTCGTGTCGGACGACAAGCTGCTGCTCGTTGCCGTCTGCGCAATCAACTACTGGACCGTGCAGGACATCGTGTCGGCCTATCAGGTGACGAAGGCCGAATGCGTGAAATACCTGCTGATGCTCGACCGGATGAACGTCGTCGCGCTGTTGCCGGGCGACCGGATTCGCGTGCGCGTCGCGCGCGATTTCGACTGGCTGCCGGGCGGGCCGATCCGCCGTTATTTCCATGCGCACGCGCTCGGCGATTTCCTCGACAGCCGCTTCGACGGGGAAGGCGAAACGATGACGTTCTCGCAGGGGATGCTGACGGAGGCCGCGTCCGCGGAGCTCGAACTGGAGTTGCGCCGGCTGCGCAGCAAGGCGGCCGCGCTGCATGCGGAATCGTCGTCCGCACCGCTCGCGCAGAAGCACGGCACCAGCTTGCTGATCGCGAAGCGGATGTGGGAGCCGGCCGGTTTCCAGGCGCTGCGGCGCCACGCGTGACACAGCGTCGAGTGCTTGGGGCTATTCGGAAAGTTATGCAAAATGGCATTTCATCGTCAATCGCATAACCACCCGTTATGAATAACCGTATCGCCGACGGCCGCGTCAAGTTCCGGCACCTGCAGTGTTTTCTCGCGGTCGCGCAGCTGGGCGGCGTGCAGAAGGCGGCCGAAAGCCTGTCGATTACGCAGCCGGCCGTTTCGAAGACGATCGCCGAGCTGGAGGCGATCCTCGGCGTGAAGCTGTTCGAGCGCGGCCGGCAGGGCGCGCAGCCGACCCGTGAGGCGCAGTTGTTCCTGCCGCACGCGAACGCGTGTGTGCTGGCGCTGCGGCAGGGTGTCGGGCTGCTCGCGCGCGAGGGCGGGGCTGCCGCGGCGACGCTGGAAATCGGCATGCTGCCGACCGTCGCGGCATCGCTCGCGCCCGCGTTGATGAAGGCGCTCGCCGAGCGCTGGCCGCGCGTCGTCGTGAGGATCGCGACGGCCGCGAACGCCGATCTGCTCGAGCGCCTGAAATCCGGTGCGATCGAGTGCGCGATCGGGCGGCTGTCGGAGCCGGAGCGGATGATCGGGCTCGCGTTCGAGCAGTTGTACAACGAGCCGCTCGTCGCGGTCGTGCGCGCCGGGCATCCGCTGCTGTCGAGCGCGGCGCCGGCGGCCGAACTCGCGCGCTATCCGGTCGTGCTGCCGCCGTTCGGCACGCTGATTCGCCAGTCGGCCGAGCAACTGCTCGGTGCCTGCGGCGCGCCGCCGCTGGATTCGTTCATCGAGGTGCTGTCGGTATCGGTCGCGCGCGCGCTCGCGCTCGAAAACGATGCCGTCTGGTTCGTGCCGCTCTATGCGGCCGAGTACGACCTGTCGGCCGGGGCGCTGGCACGCCTGCCGCTGCCGGCGGCAGGCACCGACGAGCCGGTCGGGCTGGTGCTGCGTACCGATGCGCAGCCGTCGCCGGTCGCGCGGACGCTGATCGACGCCGTGCGCGATATCGCGCGGTCGCGGTTCGGCGAGACGCGCGCACGCGGGACGTCACGCGCGGCGCGCAAGCCGGCTCGTCGCGACAATTGACCCATCGGGCCGTGCTGCAAGCGCGGCCCGGCCCGGTACCCGGCTGCCGGATTGGCCATTCGGTCAGTAGCCGACCTCGCGGTGCTTGGCATATCGTACCGATTTTGGTACGATTGGTGTCAAGACGATGACGAGACAGCAGATCCAGGTCACGCTCGGCGTGCGGTTCTTCCAGACGGCCCGTGGCAACGAGCCGGTGCGCGAATGGCTGAAGGCGCTCGGGCAAGCGGAGCGAAGAGCGATCGGTGAAGAGATCAAGACCGTGCAACTCGGCTGGCCGCTCGGCATGCCGCTGGTCCGGAAGATGGCGCGGGATCTATGGGAGATTCGCGTGATGCTGCCGGGGCGGAGCGCCCGCGTGCTGTTCACGGTCGTCGGCGAAACGATGGTCCTGCTGCACGGTTTCTTCAAGCAGTCGCGGGCCACGCCGTCGGATGATCTCGATATCACCGTCGCGCGCCTGAAAGCGCTGACGCGCGCCATCTGAATTTCCCGGTTGCGCTGGAACGCACCGTCTCCGACGGGCAGGCAGCCGGCAACGCCATGCACTGGAGTACCCCATGACGACCACGAACAACCCGCATATCGGCAGCGATTTCGATTCCTTCCTCGAGGAGGATGGCACTCTCGAAGCGGCCACCGCCACCGCGATCAAGCGCGTGATCGCCTGGCAGATCGGGCAGGAAATGAAGGCGCAGCACATCACGAAAACCGCGATGGCCGCACGGATGAAAACCAGCCGCGCCGCGCTCAACCGTCTGCTCGACGAAACCGACACGAGCCTCACGCTGGCGACGCTCGCGAGCGCGGCCGCCGCGCTCGGCAAACGGCTCAGCTTCGAGCTGGTGCCGGCCTGACGGGCGTGAAGAAGCGGCGTGCGGTCGAGTCTGCATCGCTACGCGTAATGCGTGCGGCGGAATGGCCGGCAATCCGGCCCGCGGCTCGGCCGTGACGCGCGGGCGTGTCGCCGCAAGCGGGCGAATGTCGGCCCGCGCGCACATGCCGCGTCACTGACGCGGCGCGGCCACTTGCAGATAGAGCAGCGCACCGCCCGCGAGCAGCAGCGGACACAGGATGTACCAGCCGGTCGTCAGGAACAGCCCGGCGACCGCTACCAGCGAAATCCATGCGCAGCGGTAGGCGATCCCGCCGCGCGGCAGCAGTTTCAGCGCGGCGGCCGCGCCGAGTCCATACACCATCACGAAGCATCCGGACGTAACGAGCACGAGCGGCTTCGGCCCGACATCCGACAGCGTCGTCGCGGCCAGTGCGACGGCTGCGAGCACGGCGATCACGCCGAGGCTGTGGCGCGGGACGCCGCCGACCTGGCTGCCATGCGCGAGCCACGCGGGCAACGCGCCGTCGCGCCCAAGCGCCGCGCCGAGCTTGGCCGCACCCGCGAAATACGCGTTCATCGTGCCGAGCGTGAGCAGCAGCGCGGCCACGGCGGCCAGCACCTGCGCATGACCACCGATGCCGCCCGCGATCAGCTCGGCGAGCGGCGCACCCGATGCGCCCGCGGACGGCCCGAGCACCGTCACGCTCGCGGCCGCGACCGACAGATACAGGAACCCGACCACCACGACCGCGATCCCGGCCGAGCGCGGCATGTCGTGCGCGGGCCGGCGGAATTCGGCTGCGAGATGCGTGATCGCTTCCCAGCCGGCGAAACTCCACACGAGCAGCGCGGCGGCCTGGCCGACCGCGAGCCAGCCGTGCGGCGCGAACGGATGCAGGTTCGCGGTGCGCGCATGTGGCGCGGAGGCGAGCACCGCGGCCAGCAGCAGCGTGACGAGCAGTGCCGACAACACGAGCTGCATGCGGCCCGACACGGTGACGCCGAATGCATTCGCGGCCGACACGGTCGCGATCAGCGCGGCAGCCGTGACGACGACGGTCGTGTGCCCGCCGCCGGTGACGGCCGCGACGTAAGCGCCACCGAACATCGCGGCAGCCGGCGCGCCGGCCGGTACCGCGAAGTAGAAGCACCAGCCGACGATCGCCGCGGCTTTCGGCCCGAATGCGCGCCGGGCGTAGGTCGAGACGCCGCCTGCGTCGGGATAGCGTGCGCCGAGCGCGGCGAAGGTGGCCGCGAGCGGCCCGGACAGCACGACGAGCGCGGCCCATGCGAGCAGCGAGGCCGGGCCCGCGACTTCGGCAGCCAGCGCGGGCAGCGCGATCACGCCAGTGCCGAGCACCGCGCCGATATAGAGCGCGGCGCCCTGGAAAATCGTCAGTGAGCCCGCGTGATGAGCGGCGGGCGAATCGGCATGCGAGGGCATGGACAGCAGTCTCCGGGAGTCTTGTCGTGTTCGAGCGCGAGCGTCCGCGCGGAAAATCGTTCGATGCTACCCGAACGCTGGCGGTAGCGCAGCCCGGCGATCAGTAGTCCGGGCGGTGCCGCGTGTCAGCCAATGTCAGTGGTGGCGTGCGAGCCGCAGGCGGGCATCCTCGCGCGCGGCGGGCGACAGTTCGGGGGCGTAGTGAAATGTGCCCGACACCAGCGATGCGACCGGCACGCCGTCGCGGAACAGCACGCGATTGCCGGCCAGCGCGGGCACTTTGTCGCCGGGCAGCAGCGTGCCGGCAAGATTCAACGGATCGGCGCCCGTCACGCACACGTACTGTCCGTCGCCCGGTTGCCGCCGCAGTTCGCGCAGGATCGGGATCGCTTCGGGCAGCGCGAACTGTTCGCCCGCGAGCCCGGCGACGAAGCGTCCGCCGCGAATCTCGCCGCGCGCTTCGAGGCGTTGCAGCACGCGCACGAGCTCGCGCCAGTTCGGCAACCAGTCGGCTTCGCGTTCGAGCAGCCGCCAGAACACGACGCCGTAGCGGCGCAGCAGCGTCCACGCGATGTGTTCGAGCGCGTCGGGGTCGGTCGCGGCCAGGCCGCGTTTCGGTGCCGGCGCATCGTCCGGCGGCGCGTGGCGTTGCACGAGTGCCCAGCGACCCGCGTCGTCCATGCCGCCGATCAGTGCGCCGCCGCGCCGCGTGCGCGGCGCATAGGTCGCGCTGCGCTTGACGACCGGTTTCAGCAGCGCGCGCAAGCCCGCGTAGCTGTCCGCATTCACGAGGCCGGCGGACACGAGTTCGCCGAGCGCCTGTTCGAGTTCGACCGGCAGCATGCGCAGCTCGTCGAGCAGCGCGTCGAAGAACATCGCGCCGTGCGCGGCGAGGGCGTCGCGCACCTGGGTGGCCCGCGCGGACAGTGCCGGTTGCGCATCGGGGTCGCGCAGCGCCTGCCACGCGGAAAGGTGGCGGCGCGGCAGCAGCACGATCGGCGTCGTCTTCACGGGCGTGCCGGCCGCGCGCGCCGGCGCGCCGATGCGCGTCCACACGAGCTTGCCGGAGCGGCACAGCTCGTCGAGCCTGCCTGCCGTGTAGTCGGTAAGCCGCGCGGGCAGCAGTGCATCTTCCCATGCGCTTGCGGCGGCCTCGTAGCCTTCGAGCTGTTCGACCACGGCCGCGAGTGCGTCGCGGCCGGTGCCGCGCGTGTCGGGCGTCAGGTGCTGCCAGTGGAACAGGAAGCGCATGAAATCGGCGCGCTCGACCGGCTCGATCTCGCGACGCAGCCGCTTCACCGTGTAGCGATGAATGCGCGCCAGCAGATGGCGTTCGCACCATTCGTCCGTCGTCGTGCCTGGCGTGAACCGGCCGCGCATCACATAGCCTTCGCGCTCCAGCGCCGCGAGTGCTGTCGCGATCGACGCAGGCGGCAGGCCGAGCGGTGTCGCGATCGCGTCGAGCGCAAGAGGGCCGAAACCGGTGAGCCGTGCGCGGATCACGTCGACAAGTGCGGCATCCGCTTCCCACGGCTGCGCGCAGGCTGCCGGCACCTTGAGCGCCGGCGCGATACGCGCGTCGGGATGCAGTGCACGCAGGCACACGAGCCGTTCGACCGGCACCCACAGTACAGCGCCGCCCGGCGCGACGAGTTTCGTTGCGCGGCGGCGTTCGGCGAGTTCCGCGAGCCGGTCGGACCAGCCTTCGCGGGTTTGTGCTTCGCTATCGGAGACGCACGCGAGCGTGAGCAGCGCGTCGTGCATTTCGTCGGCGTCGCGCACGAGCGGCCAGGCTTCGTCGCGCACTGCGTCGATCGCGTCGGCGTCGAGCGCGCCGAGATCGTCGGCCGATTCGGGATCGCTCCAGCGGCGCGACTGTACGGCCTGCGTGCGGCGCTCCTCGAGCGGTGCATCGTCGAGGAACGCGTAGGGTTTCGCGTTCAGGATCTCGGCGGCGAGCGGCGACGGTGCGGGCAGGTCGCGCGCGACCAGTTCGATCGCACCGCTTTCGATCCGGCGCAGCAGCGCAAGCCAGCCATCGGTGTCCATCGCGTCGTGCAGACAATCGTCGAGCGTCTGGTCGACCAGCGGGTGATGCGGAATCTCGCGCTCGCCGACGATGTTCTCGAGGCACGCGACCTGATCGGGAAACACGGTCGCGAGCAGGTCCTCGCTCTTCATCCGCTGCAGTTGCGGCGCGGTGCGCTTGCCGCCCGTGAAGCGCGGCAGCGCGAGCGCGGTCGTCGCGTTCCAGCGCCAGCGCACGCCGAACATCGGTGCGTCGAGCAGGGCCTGGACCAGGACGTGCTCGGCGCTGGCCGAACGCAGGTAGCGCCACACTTCGTCGAGTGCGAAGCTGTGCGCAAGCGACAGCGACAGGATGATCGCGTCGTCAGTCGCGGCTGCCTGCAGTTCGAAGTTGAAGCTGCGGCAGAAGCGCTTGCGCAGCGCAAGCCCCCATGCGCGGTTGATGCGGCTGCCGAACGGCGAATGGATCACGAGCTGCGTGCCGCCCGATTCGTCGAAGAAACGCTCCATCACGAGCGTGTCCTGCGTCGGCAGCGCACCGAGTGCGGCGCGCGTGCGGGCGAGATACTCGGCGATCTGGTGCGCGGCGTCTGGTGACAGGCGCAGATCGTCGACGAGCCAGCGCAACGCCGGCATGAGGCGGCTGTCGGCCGGGTTGGCAGGGGCTGCACGGGCGACGTCGTTTCGTACACTGATCGCGGCTTCGGCTTCGGCTTCGGCTTCGGCTTCGGCTTCGGCTTCGGCTTCGGCTTCGGCTTCGGCTTCGGCCTCGGCCTCGGCTTCAACACGTCGCGTCGATGTTGCACCGCCCTTGGTCCTGGCTTGGGTCGTCGCCTTGATTTCAGCCGCCGTCTTCCCGCGAATATCGTCGTCGGTGCGTTTACCGCCGCGGGCATGCTCTTGCCGCTCGCCGTCGGCGAACAGTCCGTCGAGCCGTGCGCGCAGCCGGCCGACCGCCGCCGACAGCTCGTCGCTGCGCCCCGGCGCCTCGCCGAGCCAGAACGGAATGTTCGGCGACTGGCCTTGAGCGTCCTCGACGCGCACGCGGCCTGTTTCCACGCGAATGATCCGGTACGACTGGTTGCCCAGCTGGAACACGTCGCCCGAGAGGCTCTCGATCGCGAAATCCTCGTTGACTGTGCCGACCTGGAGGCCCTGCGGTTCGAGCAGCACCGCGTAGTCGGCCATGTCGGGGATCGTGCCGCCCGACGTGGTCGCGGTCATCATCGCGTTGCGGCGCCCGCGCACGGTGCCGCCGACCATGTCGCGATGCAGGTACGCGCCGCGCACGCCGCGCCGGCTCGTGAAGCCTTCGGCGAGCATCTTCATCACTTCGTCGAAGCGCTCGCGCGTCAGCCGTGCGTACGGCGCCGCGCGCGTGACGCTCGCATACAGCGCGTCTTCCTGCCATTCCGTGCACGCGACTTCGGCGACGATCTGCTGCGCGAGCACGTCGAGCGGTGCTTCGGGAATGCGCAGCGTGTCGAGCTCGCCGCGTTGCACGCAATCGAGCAGCGCCGCGCATTCGACGAGCTCGTCGCGCGACAGCGGGAACAGCCGGCCCTTCGGCACGCCGCCCACGTGGTGCCCGGAGCGGCCGACGCGCTGCAGGAACGGCGCAATCCCGCGGGGTGAACCGACCTGGCAGACGAGATCGACGTCGCCGATATCGATGCCGAGTTCGAGCGATGCGGTGGCGACGAGCAGCTTCAGTTCGCCGCGCTTCAGGCGCTGCTCGGCGTCGAAGCGGTGCTCCTTCGCGAGACTGCCGTGATGCGCGGCGATCGCTTCCTTGCCGAGCCGGTCGGCGAGATGGCGCGCCATGCGCTCGGCGGTGCGCCGCGTGTTGACGAACACGAGTGTCGTGCGATGCGCGGCCGCGAGCCCGGCAATGCGGTCGTACACCTGTTCCCACACGTCGGTTGCCATCACGGGTTCGAGCGGCACGTTCGGCAGTTCGAGCGCGAGGTCGCGCTCGCGCGTATGGCCCGTGTCGACGATCGTGCAGTCGCGCGGCGCGTCGGCCGGGCCGCCGACCAGGAAGCGCGCGACCGCGTCGATCGGCTTCTGCGTCGCCGACAGCCCGATACGCGGCAGCGCGCGGCCGGCCAGCGCGTCGAGACGTTCGAGCGACAACGCGAGATGGCTGCCGCGCTTGGACGACGCGAGCGCATGGATTTCGTCGACGATGACCGAGCGCACGTTCGACAGCATCTGCCGCCCCGACGTGGACGACAGCAGCACGTACAGCGACTCGGGTGTCGTCACGAGGATGTGCGGCGCGCGCTTGCGCAATGCGGCGCGCTCGGCCTGCGTCGTGTCGCCGGTGCGCACGGCGGTGCGGATCGCCGGCACCGGCAGGCCGAGTTGCGCGAGCGATTCGGCGATGCCGGCAAGCGGCGCGTCGAGGTTCACGTGGATGTCGTTCGACAGCGCCTTCAGCGGCGACACGTACACGACGAGTGTCGCGTCGGGCAGCGTGCCGTCGTGCGCCAATGCATCGCGCACCAGATCGTCGAGCGCGCACAGGAACGCGGTGAGCGTCTTGCCTGAGCCGGTCGGCGCAGCAACGAGCGTCGAGCGGCCAGCCTTGATGTGCGGCCACGCGAGCGCCTGCGCGCCGGTGGGCGCGGCGAACGTGCGCCGGAACCACGCGGCGACAGCCGGGTGGAACACGTCGAGCGCACTGGCGGCAAGGCGGGTAGCGGTGACGTCCATCGGAGCGTTGAAATGGGGGGCAAGTGCAGAAGGCGCACGCACGAATCGAATCGTCAGTGTGCCAGACGTCGCGCGTGCGTGCCGGGCAGGTGTGTCGGGAATTCAGATTCAAATGGGGGCCCGCATCGCACTTTCAACGAACAGAAAGTTGCATGCGAGCCGGTACGCCGATAGCGTGCCGAATTGCACCGAATTGCCACTAAACGCGATGCAGCCAGCCGAGCCAGTGTTCGAGCAGCGGCGCACGCGAGCACAACGACTGCGCGAGCCACAGCGTGCCGCCCCATGCGGCGGCCACGACGATCAGGTCGCAATTCCCGCTGTTCCACAGGTTGAGCGAGTGACGCCGCCAGATCCACGGCACGCCGAGCGGGTTCGGCCAGTCGGCGAGCAGGTGCATCACGCCGCCGCACGCGAAGCCGAACAGCGGCGCGGCCCACAGCGGATGCGGTTGATGGATGAGCCCGTGCCACCCGAGCGCAAGCAGGGCGATCCAGCCGATGCCCCAGTGCGTGATCGTGCGATGCGTGACCCACAGGCGGCGCTTGCGGCGCCACCAGGCGACTTCGAGCCAGTCGGGCGCGGTGCCGCCCGCGACGCCCGCCGCGAATGCGGCGAACATGCCCACATGCCACGGACCCGTGGCGCCGGTTTGTGCGACGAGGGCGGCGGCGGTGACGCCGGCTGCGAAGCCGGACGCATGATGTGCATTGCGTGATGCCATAGGAAGCGAGATGAAGAAACGTGAAGCGGCGCGTGCAAGAAAAAATGATGCAGCGCGAAAACGGGGCGCTATCTTCGCAGATCGGCTCGTGCAGTGGGAGCGACGTTTGCAGATTTTTTTGCACGTGCCGCGTGGCCTTCCGCGCAGTTCGCAACTTTCGGTTTTTTTGTGCGCTGCGTGATAACGGACACGGCGGATGGACACGGCGGACGCGCACTGCGTGCAATTTCGACCGATCCGCATGCAGGTTGAAAAGCTGCGGCATGACCGCGCGCACATAACGACTGCGCTTTCGTTGCACGTCACGTGTTCGACCCTTTTTGTCCCCCTATACTACGAAACCGGAGATGGCCGTCGGCGTGCCAGCGGCCATGAGCGGAACAGGTGCTTTTCCTGCCTGAAGGAGATCCACATGGGGGACATGCAATGACTACGCTGAATCGCTTCAAAACATCCGCTGTCGTGCTCGCGACGGTGGCCGGCATCGGTTTCCTGCCGAACGCGCCCGTCTATGCGAAGGGGCCGCAGCCGGCCGTCCTGACGAGCTCCGCAGTCGCGGTGGCCGACAAGTACAGCGCGGATGCCGCGGAGCGGATCTTCAAGGAAGGCGGCAATGCGATCGACGCGGCCGTCGCGATCGCGTTCACGCTTGCCGTCACGTATCCGGAAGCCGGCAACATCGGCGGCGGCGGCTTCATGACGATCTACAAGGACGGCAAGCCGTACTTCATCGACTACCGCGAGCGTGCGCCGCTCGCCGCGACGAAGGACATGTATCTCGACAAGGACGGCAACGTCGTCAAGGGCATGAGCCTGTACGGCCCGCGCGCGGTCGGCGTGCCGGGCACGGTCGCGGGCATGTGGGAAGCGCAGAAGCGCTTCGGCAAGCTGAAGTGGAAGCAGGTGCTCGCGCCGGCGATCCACTATGCGCGCGACGGCTTCGTCGTCGACGAGCAGCTCGCGCAGCGCGGCGTCGACGCATCGAAGGAGTTCGGCGGCAAGACCAACTTCGACAAGTATTTCTCCGGGCTGAAGGCCGGCGTGAACTTCAAGCAACCGGATCTCGCCGACGTGCTGACGCGCATCGCGAACGATGGCGCGGAAGGTTTCTACAAGGGCAAGACGGCCGAGCTGATCGCCGCATCGATGAAGACCGGCGACGGCAACGGGCTGATCACCACCGAGGATCTTGCGCAGTACCGCGCGGTGTGGCGCCAGCCGGTGCAGGCGAAGTGGAACGGCTATGACGTGATCACCGCGCCGCCCCCGAGCTCGGGCGGTATCGGCCTCGTGCAACTGCTGAAGATGAAGGCCGACCTCAAGCAGGATTTCGAGGGTGTGAAGCTCAACTCGCCGCAGTACATCCACCTCGTCGCGGAAATCGAGAAGCGCGTGTTCGCCGATCGTGCGCAGTATCTCGGCGATCCCGATTTCTACAAGGTGCCGATCGCGCAGCTGACCGACGACGCGTATATCGCGAAGCGCGCGGGCGAAGTCAACCCGAAGGAGCCGTCGGATACGAAGAGCGTTCAGCCGGGCCTCGGCACGACGATGCCGGAGAAGGCTGAAACGACGCACTTCTCGGTGGTCGACAAGTGGGGCAATGCGGTGTCGAACACGTACACGATCAACGGCTATTTCGGCTCGGGCGTGATCGCCGACGGCACGGGCATCGTGCTGAACGACGAGATGGACGACTTCTCCGCGAAGCCGGGCGTCGCGAACATGTTCGGCGTGGTCGGCAGCGACGCGAACGCGATCGAACCGAAGAAGCGCCCGCTGTCGTCGATGTCGCCGACGATCATGACGAAGGACGGCAAGGTATCGCTCGTGATCGGCACACCGGGCGGCTCGCGCATCTTCACGTCGATCTTCCAGGTGATCAACAACATCTACGACTTCAAGATGCCGTTGAAGGAGGCCGTCGGCGCGATGCGCTTTCATCACCAGTTGCTGCCGCCGAACACGATCTTCTGGGAGCCGTACCACCCGATCGAAGGCGAACTCGCGAAGCAGATCGAGGCGCGTGGCTACACGCTGAAGGGGCAGGATTTCAGCGGCGACATCCAGGTGATCAAGATCGACGGCAAGACGCCGGAGGCGATGGCCGATCCGCGCGGGCGTGGCGTGACGCGGATCATCCACTGACGTGAAGGGGGGCGTGCGCGGTTGCGAAGGCGGCCGCGCACGTCGTGTTCCGCAGTCCGGTGTCGTGCAGCCGGCTGCGGAACACACTCAGCCGGTGGTCCGGATGAATTCGGCGATGCGTGCCGCGATGGCGTCGGGCGCATCCTCGAAGCAGTAATGTCCGACGCCCGTCAGCCGCTCGACGGGCGCGGACGGAAACAGTGCCGTGAAGAGCGGCAGGAAGTGTTCGGCGCCGAGCGTTCGATCGGCGTCTCCCCAGATCGCGAGCGCGGGCTTTTCGCGTATCGCGCGCAGCGCCGCCGCATCGGGCTCCTCGAACCGGTGCGCGCCGGCGGCAAATCCACGGGCCCATCCGATCGCGCCGAGACAGTCCGCCGGTTGCGCGAATGGCGCACCGTATGCGGCGATCCAGGTGTCGTTGACGATCGCGTGATTTTCGAACCCGTTCAGCTTCAGCGTGCTCAGGATGTTGAAGCCGAGCTGGCCGAGCACCGTCTCCAGCGTATCGTCTGCCGCCGCGCGCATGATCCACTGGAACCACGGCGCATCGCGACCGTTCGCGGTCAGGCGTTCGACCAGATCGGGCTGGCCGAACGGCGTCGGCCCGTTCGCGGACACGATGCGCCGAATGCGATCCGGATGCCGTGCGGCGAGCCCCATGCCGACCGGGCCACCGAAATCGTGCATCACGAGCGTGATGCGATCGAGGCCGAGCGCGAGCACGAAACGCTCCAGATTGTCGATATGGTCCTGCAGCCAGTAACTGCGGTCCTGCGGCGTCGCGCTTTTGCCGAAGCCCATGTGATCGGGGACGACGACGCGGTGGGTCGGACTCAGCGCCGCAATCAGATGACGGAACAGATAGCCCCACGTGGGTTCGCCATGCAGGCACAGGATGGTTTCGCCGTCGTGCGGGCCTTCGTCCACGTAGTGCATCCGGAAGCCGGATGCGTCGTAGAAATGCGGGGCGAATGGAAAGGTGCCATCGAACGTGGCATCGGACCGGATCATCGAACGCTCCTTCGGATAGGTTGGTTTCAAGTTGAAACCGAATCGAAGCGTAGGATATGTGGTTTCAAATTGCAACCAAAAAAGTGGCTGTTCCAATTGCCGAATGACTGTGTCATTGGTGCGAGATGGCGCACTGGAACGGAGCAGTACCGGATTTTGTAGGCCGAACGTAGAGGCTTGATTGCTAATCGGGCTCGAATCGATCGTTCTTTTCGTCGATCGCGAACAGTCGGGCTTCGTGCGATTGATCTTTCGCGTGACGGGTTTTATATTGCAACCATTCATTTCAACGGGAACGACCGCCGTTCCGACCGCATTCCCGGTACGGCGTCACCGCATGCATCGATGAACAGACGAACCACGCATGAAGACTCCCCCTGCGGCGTAGCCCGCCCGCTGGACGCGATCGGCGACTGGTGGTCGCTGCTGATCGTCCGCGACGCGTTCGATGGGCTGAGCCGCTTCGGCGAATTCCAGAAGAATCTCGGGCTGGCCAAGAACATCCTTGCCGCGCGCCTGCGCAATCTGGTCGCACACGGGATCATGGACATCGTGCCGGCCGCGGACGGCGGCGCGCATCGCGAATACGTGCTGACCGAGAAAGGGCGCGGCCTGTTTCCGCTGCTCGTCGCGCTGCGGCAGTGGGGGGAGGATTTCTTCTTCGAACCGGACGAGGCGCACGTGCTGCTCGTCGACCGGAAGACCGGGCTGCCGGTCAGGAAGCTCGAGCTGCGTTCGCAGGACGGGCGCGTGCTTGGGCCGGAGGATACGGTCGTGTTGCCGCCGCCGGACTGACGTCCGGCAATCGCGCTCGAGTTACCGCTTCAGCAGCGCATGCGCCTGCACGATCTGCTCGGCGAGCTGGTTGATCGAAATACGCCGCTCCATCGCCTGCGAGCGGATCTGCTGATAGGCCTCTTCTTCGCTGATCGCGTTGTGCTGCATCAGCAGCGTCTTCGCTTCCTGCAGCGTGCGCACGGACATCACGCGCTGTTCGAGCTGCGCGATGCGGCGCCGGTATTCGTCGTGCCGGCGGCTCTGGTGGCACGCGAGCGCCATCGCGCTCAACAGGCCGAACGAGCGCACCGGCGTCGTCACCGCGCTCTGTGCATCGATGCGTAGCATCAGTTCGAGGATCGTCGGGCTTTCATAGGTCGTGACGGCGATGAGCGGCGGTCGTGCGTCGTCCTCCAGCCACGGGATCGACAGGTGCAGCAGGTCGGGCCGGACCGCGAGAATCACGAGGTCGACGCTCTCCGGTAACGCGGTGGGCGGCGGCCAGCGCTGTTCGCTCGGGCAGCCGATGCGCGACAGTTGCTCGACGAGCAGCAGGCCGTTGTCGTCGTCCGGGTAGTACACCATCACGCGGAGCGAGCGCAGTTCGGCGAGCAGGCGCGGCGTCGAACGGATCGGGGTGCGGGCGCGCATCGTCGGTTACGCCTTCTGTTCGTCGGGCGCGTGCACGCGGTCGCCGAGCGAATGCGTGACGAGGTACGGATCGGGATGCACGCATCGCGTCGCTTCGCGCACGATCGTGAAGTTGCCGTCGGCCGTCGCGCAGCCGATGCGCGGGTAGAGGCACGTGTGCTGCGTGAGC
Organism: Burkholderia aenigmatica; assembly: GCF_902499175.1. Lineage (GTDB taxonomy): Bacteria > Pseudomonadota > Gammaproteobacteria > Burkholderiales > Burkholderiaceae > Burkholderia > Burkholderia aenigmatica. Next base: position 67,496 of record NZ_CABVQC010000011.1, on the reverse strand, counting down.
CGGTCGATCTTGACGCGCCCCTGCGGCGCATCGAATTCCGCATCCGCGAGATGTTCGACGAGCCGGTCGCGCTGATCGGTGCCGGCATGCGCGAGCGCATTGGCGAACAGGTGCACCTGGAAATACGCGGCTTCCCATGGTGCGGACGCGCTCGCGTCATTGCCGAAGCGCGCCTTGAGCTGCGCGATGCAGCGCCGGTTCACGTCCGAATCGATGGTCTGGAAATAGGGCGACGATGTGTAGTGGCCAGCCGCGGCCGCGCCCATCTGACCGAGCTCGATCTCGGAGGTCGTCAGGCTCGCGATCGGCATCTTGCGTGCGTCGAGGCCGGCTTGCGCATACGCGCGGTAGAACGCGGCCGTGCTGTCGCCCACCAGCGTGCTGAACACGAAGTCGGGCGCCTTCGCGCGGATGTCCTCGACCACCGCCGCGAAATCCTGCTCGGACGCAACCAGCGGCATGTACACCTCGCCGAGGATCTGGCCTTCCGGATGCTGCGTGACGAGGTCGATCATGATGCGGTTCGACTCGTACGGATAGATGTAGTCGGATCCGACCAGGTACACGCGCGCGCCGAACTGCGCGGTCATGAACGCGGCAAGCTGCACGCTGTTCTGGTTGGGCGCCGCGCCCGTGTAGATCACATTCGGCGAGAACTCGAAGCCTTCGTAGAGCGTCGGGTAGAACAGCAGCTTGTCCCACTTCTCGACGATCGGAATCAGCGCCTTGCGGCTGCTCGACATGTATCCGCCGAACAGCACATTCACGCGTTCGGTGGCGATCAGCGCTTCGGCGAGCCGCGCGTAGACGGCCGGGTCCGAGCAGGCATCGCGCACGACGGGCACGATCTCGCAGCCGTTCGCGCCGCCCGCTTCGTTGATCTCGGCGATCGCCTGCAAGGTGCCGCGCAACTGGCTTTGGCCAAGGTGCGACGTGCATCCGCTCTGCGAGAACAATACGCCAACCTTCACACTGTTCATTCGGTCGTTCCTGTTTCTTCCGGGTGGGGCCGTCACGCGGTCAGGTGCCCGGCCGCGTGTGCGACGACGGCCGGCAAGGCGTCGCCGTTCGCCGCGTGGACGCAGCTCGGGCCGACGCCAAGTATTGTAGACAACCCGGGCGGCGCGCCGAACGACAAACCGGCGATCGCGACACCGCGCTGCCGGCCCTGGCGTGCCGCGTGGCGCGCATCCTCGACCAGGTAGCGCGGGTCGAACACGTCGATGTCGGCGGCTTCGCCGTCGCCGATCATCAGCACGGCGGCCCGTGCGCTCGCGGCTTCGCAGCGCAGCAACGCCAGCGCATGGCGCAATGCCGCGCCCGTGCGCGTGCTCATCCCGCTGTCGGCTGCGAGCAGCGCCGCTCGGCGGCCGGCGTCGAACGCGTCGCCGAAATCCTTGAAGCGCGCGTAATACACGCGATGCCGGCCGTCCGACGTGTAGCCGTGCACGGCCCAGCGCCGCCGCTGCCGGTCGAACAGGTCGCCGAGCACGAACGCCGCGCGCTTTTCGAGCGTGGCAACCTGCGCGGCCGTCGACGCCGACAGGTCGAGCAGGATCAGCACGGGCCCGCGCGCGTCTTGCGGCACGCGGCGACGGAACACGCGTGGATCGGGCGCGTGCCCGGCGCGACGTGAGATCCGTGCGGCGATCACGGCATCGACGTCGAGCGCGTCGCCATCGAGCTGGCGGCCGACGCGTCGCATCGGCTCGGCTGCACGAGGAGACGGCACCCGCTTCGCCGTGCGCCGGTCGGCTTCGATCAGCGCGGCAAGCGCACGGGGTGGCACCGACGTGGCCGGCGCGCGTTCGACGATCGTCGCCCAGTCGCGGCGTTCGCGCTGCGTGTGGCAATTCCACTCGGGGTAGCGCGGCGCATCGGGCGCGGGCGGCGGTTCGTCGTCGGGTTCGTCGCTGTGGCCGCCGGTCGAGGCTGACATCTCGACGCCTTCGTTGCCTGCCTGTTCGGCCGCGACGGCGGCCGGTTGTGCCCACAGCCACGCATTGTCGTCGCGATAGGGCAGCCATGCGCCGTCGTCAGGCTCGAAACGCACGCGCATCTGGCCGAGATCGTTTGCGAGCCGCGATGCGACCGTGCGAAACGCACGGTAGTCGTCGAGCATATCGCGTCGTTCGTTGAACAGTTGCACGCCCTTGTCGACCCACGGATTGCCGTCGCGATATGACGGATCGAACAGCGCTTTCGCGAGCCGCGCGCACAGGCGGCCGAACGTGAGCCCTTCTCGGTCGATCGGCGCGAACGCGGGTGCCCAGAAGGTCGCGAGTCCCGGCCATCTGCGCGCGAGCAGCGCTTCGACGCGCGCATCCTCGATCAGCCCGGCGACGGCGATGCCGATCGGCGTCAGCGTGTCGGCCGGTTCGCCCGGCGGCGAATGCAGCCAGTGTGCCAGCGCGTGCGCGGCCGCCGCGATGCGCGCCTCGGGCGGCAACGCGCGCGGCACACGCAGCGCGGCATGGCCGAGCGTCGTGCGCAGTGTCGCATCGTCGAGCCGCACGTCGGTCTCGTGCGCGGTCATCCCGTGCAGGAAGCGGGCGAGTTGCAGTGCGCTCATGTCGCGAAGTGCGCGGCGGCCATCGTCTGCAACGCGACACGCGTGTCGGCGTCGTCGGTCGCCGCGTCGCTGATCGCGATCCGGCACGCATCGAGCGGCGGGAGCCCGGCGACGATCAGGCGGGCCGCGTGGACGAGCAGGCGCGTCGACGCACCTTCGTCGAGCCCGTTGCCCGCCTGTGCCAACGCGCGCGTGCGCTGCGCGAGATCGACGAGCCGGCGCGCGGTGTCGGGGTCGGCACCGCTTTCGCGCACGACGACGTCGGCTTCATGCGCGGCATCCGGATAGCCGAAGTCGATCGCAACGAAACGTTGGCGCGTCGACGGCTTCAGCCGTCGGTGCTCGCCGTGATAGCCAGGGTTGTACGAGATCACCAGATGGAAATCCGGATGCGCATGCACGACCTCGCCGAGCCGGTCGAGCGGCAGCACGCGCCGCGAGTCGGTCAGCGGATGGATCACGACCGTTGCGTCGGGGCGCGCCTCGACGATCTCGTCGAGATAGCAGATCGCGCCATGCCGCGCCGCGAGCGTGAGCGGCCCGTCGGCCCAGTAGGTGCCGTCGGCGTCGAGCAGGTGGCGGCCGGTCAGGTCGGCCGCCGACGTGTCGTCGTTGCACGCGACCTGGATCAGCGGCAGGCCCATGCGCCACGCCATGTACTCGACGAAACGCGTCTTGCCGCAACCGGTCGGCCCTTTCAGCAGGACCGGCAGGTGATGGCGACAGGCCGTCTCGAACCAGTCGGCCTCGGCGCCGGCCGCCTGGTAGAACGGTGCGTCGGCGATGCGGTGCCCGGCGAGCGGATCGGTGGCCAGCGGCGTATCGCGTGCGCTCATTACCACCTCCCCGTCATCATCAACATGCCGGGCAGCCAGCAGGTGCCGACGCCGATCGCGATCGTGTAGCCCGGCAGGAAGCGCACGCGCCGCTTCAGCCCGAGCGCGACGAAGAACAGGAACCACAGGCTCGACCACAGCAGCCACATCGCGCCGAAACGCACGTCGTGCGACGTGCCGGCATAGACGAGCGCACTGATCGCGACGAACAGGCAATACCAGCCGAGGCCGGCGCCTTGCAGCCCGCGCCACTGGACGGCGGCGAGGTACAGGTACGTGAATGCGAATAGCAGGCCGCCCGCGCTGGAGAAATATTGCTGCGGCTCCGAGGCCTGCACGAGGCCGACGAGGTTGATCAGCAGCGCGAGCAGCCCGACCAGCAGGTTCAGGCCGGCCGCGTCGCGCGGTTCGATGCGGCCGGTGAGTGCGACGCCGTTGACGACCAGCACCGCGCCGATGAAGAAGAGAGCGACACCGAGCATGATGAAGGCTCCAGAGTGAGACGGAGCCGTTCGCGCATGCGGCGCGAACGGCCGGGCGGGGCGCGGGTTCAGCGGTGCGCGGGCGCTTCGGACGGAATGCCTTCGATCGGGCATTCGGGCGTGCCGGGTGTTGCACGCGTGAGGCGTTCGACGGCCTGGCGCGTGCCGTCCGGGTCGTTCACCCAGTTCGCATAGAACTCGAACGGGCATTGTGCGACGCCGTTCGGCGATTCGCCGGAACCGATCTTGCCCGTGTAACCGCGGTGCAGCAGCTTGTACAGGTGGTTTTGTGACTGCATGTTGCGGCGCGCGTCGCGGATCAGGCTCACCGACAGCTCCGCATACTGCACGCCGTTTTCTTCCTCGCCGCATTCGCCGAGCGTGCGGCCGTCGAAGCCGACGATCGCCGAGTGGCCGAAATACGAATACACGCCGTCGAACCCGGACGCATTCGCGACCGCGACGTAGCAGTTGTTCATGAACGCCATCGCCTTCGACACGAGCACCTGCTGGTCCTTTGCCGGGTACATGTAGCCCTGGCAGCGCACGACGAGCTCGGCGCCGCGCATCGCGCAGTCGCGCCAGATTTCCGGGTAGTTGCCGTCGTCGCAGATGATCAGGCTGATCTTGAGCCCCTTCGGCCCTTCGGCGACATACGTGCAGTCGCCCGGATACCATCCTTCGACCGGCACCCACGGCATGATCTTGCGGTACTTCTGCACGATCTCGCCCTGGTTGTTGATCAGCACGAGCGTGTTGTACGGCGCCTTGTCCGGGTGTTCCTCATGGCGCTCGCCGGTCAGCGAGAACACGCCCCACACGTTGGCCTTGCGGCACGCGGCCGCGAAGATGTCGGTTTCCTCGCCAGGGATCGTCGAGGCCGTGTCGTACATCTCCTTCGCGTCGTACATGATCCCGTGCGTCGAATATTCGGGAAACACGATGAGGTCCATGCCGGGCAGGCCGCGCTTGATGCCGACCACGCGCTCCGCGATTTCACGGGCGTTCGCGATCACATCGGCGCGCGTGTGCAGGCGCGGCATCTTGTACTGGACGACGGCGACGCCGACGGCGTCGTTGCTGCTGGAAATATCGCCATGACGCATGGTGTGCTCCTGGTTCGGGTGAAGACGTGCGTTTTTGAAAGGCAAAAAAAAGCCCTTGCCTCGACGAGCGAGGCAAGGGCTTCTTTGCCGGTCCGTTCATCCGACAACGCTGTCGGATAACGGGAATGCGGATGGGTGGCCCGATGTCGGGCCGGCGAAGCGCGGGCTAGCGGGCACGCGCTGCGCACGATCGTGGGACGTCTTTGTCCGCCGGATCGATGGGATGCACTCTAGGCAAAGTTTCTTTTGGACGCAACATCGCGTATACCCCTGCACGTTGCGATCAAGCAGCGACCGACGCGGCTTGCGATCGGGATCGTGCATTGCGTCGGGCGATCGCGCGGGGTCGGACGCAAGTTCGCTCGAACGACGGGACGATACCGCATCGCGATGGCGTCGATGGATCGACCGGCCGGAACATCGGCATTAGCGAGAAAGGTTGCGCATACAACCTTTTATCGCGTGCCGACGCGCATCGAACCGCATTCAACCACGGTCGTTTGCCGCGTTGCTTTCGAGGAAGCTGTCCACCGCGATCAGCGATTGTTCGTCGAGCGTACCGAGCACGCTTTTCAGCTTCAACTGCAGCTTCAGCGCATCGAGATAGCTGTCGAACAGCTTCTGCCGGATGCCCGAGATATCGCGCCGCAGGTTCAGCGTTTCGTACGTCGTGCTGTAGCCGACCTGATGCGCCTTCATCGACGAATCGTACGCGAGCCGGGCAGCCTGTAGCGACTGCTGCAGCGCGCGGATGCGCTTGCCGACCGATTCGAGCGCGGACAGCGCCTCGCGATGATCGGTGCCCAGTTGCTCCTCGACCTCGCGCAGCCGGTTGCGGTACTGCTCGGTCACGTGCTCGGCTTCCACCTGCCGGTAGTACACGCTGCCGCCGGAGAAGATCGGGATCGTCACCTGCACGCCGATCGCGCTCTGATGGAAGTCCGAGCGATCGGTGAGCCCGCGCAGGTTCGGGTTGAGCCCGCGCGAATACGACGCGAACAGGTCGACGGTCGGCAAGTGCTCGGCGCTGACGCGCTTCGCGGCGAGCCGCGCGACCTGGACGTCGCGATACGCCTGCCGGTACGCGGGGTTGTCCTGCGGCGCGTACTCGCCCGACGGAATGCGCGGCGACGAGCCGCGCATCGCGAGCCGCGGCCAGCGCGAGAAATCGATCGTCGAACCGAGTAGCGTCTCGTAGCGCGCGCGGCGCGCGTCGACGTCGGTTTGCGCGAGGGCTTCGTCGGATTGCGCGAGGCTGCGGCGCGCCTCGATTTCGGCCGTATCGCCGATCGTCTTCATCCCGAGCTGCGCCATGCGTCGGGTATCGCTTTCGAGCCGGGTGAGCGCGTTCACTTCGTCGTCGGCCGACTGCAGTTTCTCGCGCGCGCTGAGCAGGTCGAAGCACGCATTCGCGACGCGCAGGATCAGGTCCTGTCTCGCCACCTCGAGTTTCTGCTTCGACGATTCCTCGTACTCGGTCGCGCGCCGCATGTCGTACAGGTAGGGCACGTTGAACAGCGCCTGCGTGACCTGCGCGGAACCGTAGGCGGCATTGCTCGACCCGCTGACATCGATGCCGAACAGGTTCGCGTGCGTGCCGTAGCGTCCCCATTCGAGTTGCGCGGCGGCTTGCGGCAGCATCTGCGCGCGTGCTTCCGGGAATTTCTGGCGCGCCGCGTCGTATTCGCTGCGCGCCTGCAGGTAGCGCGGATCGTGCACGACCGCGTACTGGAAGGCAGTGTCGAGGCAGAACGCGTGCGCGTTTGCGGACACTCCGATTATCGTTACAGCGAACAATGTCACGGTTGCAAGTCGGGGATTCCACCTAGTCGAAAAACTTGATAGGGAATTACCCGCACTCGGTGTTGCCGATCCGCGATTCGCGCGCCTCGTTTCAAACATGGCCGTCTCCGTCTCCTGCCCGTGCCGCAACGCATTGCGGCGGGATTTAAACGTTTTGAAATTGAAATTCAAACAGCGTGAATGCCTGCCATCCGTGACGCATCGGAAAACGCACCTGTAAGAGTGTGTCCTCCATTGAATTCCGATGCGATCGCATGATAGCCTGATTTCGGCTCGTAATCGCAGTGATTATTAGATTAACAAGTCGCTAGGGATTAAAAGCCGTTTGTCTTTCAATGAAGGTTCTTTGCATCATCTTTATTTTTTACGAGGAGAGAATGATGAAGGTCATGACGACGGAACAGGTCAGGAATGTGCATGGCGGCGGTGCGATCAGCTCGCTGGGTAGCCTCGCTGTTGACGCCGCGCCGGTGGTGACCGCGCTCGGCCAGTTCCTGCCGAGCCTCGGCAATTACCTGCAGAACCCGAAGACGTTCAATAACACCGGCAAGTAACCGCCGTGCGCGGGGAGGCGCCCCCCGCGCGAAATGCTGCGAAACAGAAGGAAAAGAATCGATCGCCGCAGTGGAAAAATCGAATCGGAAATGCATTATTTCCGGTTCGGGCGATTATCAGGAGGCAGGAGTGCCGGATTATCCCCGTAATAAAGTTAACGGCCATTTTGATTGCAATTGGCTGACGGTGGCGGCATTCCGAAAATATAAAGGCCACAACAAATGCGAGACATCACGGAAGAACAGGCCCGCCAGATTCGCGGCGGCGCGTCGCTTTACTCCAATTCGGCTGCCTATACGGTCGATCTCGTCAATCAGTCGATCGGGTCCACGCTCCAGGGCCTGATGACCCAGTACCAGACCCGCGCCGTCGAACAGTTCCGGATGTCGCTCGGCTCGTCGCGCTGAGCGGCCCGCCAAGCGGCCGGTAACACCGATCTTCCGTCGCAGCCGGCAGCATGCCGGCTGCGCCCATGCGACTCGCGCACGACCCGCCACGGGCCCGCTACCGGCAGGCCCGGGCGGCGCGTCGTCGCGCCCCGGGTGTCCGACCATGCTCTTCAATACGCGTAAAGTCCGTCCGGTCCTGCAGGACGAGGTGACGGAGTGCGGCCTGGCCTGCCTCGCGATGATCGCGTCGTGGCACGGGCGCGAAACGACATTGCGCACGCTGCGCAACCGCTATCCCGTCCGGATCGATTCCGGGCTGTCGTTCTTCGACCTGATGGAGATCTCGAACGATCTCGGCCTGCGTGCGCGCGGGCTGCAGTTCGATGCGGGCGAACTCGACGCGCTCAAGACGCCGTGCATCCTGCACTGGGGGATGAACCACTATGTCGTGCTGACGAAGGTCGGCTATGGCAGCGTGCACATCGTCGACCCCGCACTCGGCGAGACGAAGCTGCCGCTCGCGCAGGCGCTCACGCACATCACCGGCTATGCGCTCGAACTGAATCCGGACATCGGCTTCACGCGGGCGGGGCAGGCCGACCGGATCCGTCTGCGTGACTACCTCGAAGGGCTGACCGGCATCCGCAAGAGCCTCGCGATCGGCATCGCGGGCGGCGTCGCCGCGCAGCTCCTGCTGCTGCTCGGCCCGTCGTACGTGCAGCTGACGATCGACGAGGCGCTGAAGAAGACCGACGTCGACATCCTGTACCTGCTGACGATCCTGTTCGCGATCGTGTTCCTGTTCGACACGCTCTACGCGAACCTCGTCGGCAACATCAAGAGCTACCTGCGCAACATCGTGTCGCAGCAGTTGTCGGCGAACATGGTCGGGCATCTCGCGCGGCTGCCGATCGGGTACTTCCTGTTCCACAACACCGGCGATTCGATCTCGCGCGTGTCGTCGGTGTCGGAGGTCGGGCGCTTTCTCGTCGACGGGCTGGTCGGGGGGCTGCTCAATATCGTCACCTGCACGCTGACGCTCGTGCTGATGCTGTACTACAGCCCGGCGCTGGCCGGCATCAGCCTGGCCGGGATGGTGCTGTTCGCGCTGAGCCGGCTCGCGATCCAGCCGCAACTGCAGGACGCGATGTCGCAGATTCTCACACGCGGTGCCGAAGCCGACGCGCTGCTGATCGAGAACATCCGCTCCGCGCACTCGATCAAGCTGCTGTCGGCCGAGACCGCGCGCAGCAGCCTGTGGGTCAACGCGTTCACGCAGAAGCTGCAGGCGATGCGCCAGCAGGAGCGGTTGCAGTTGCTGTTCGATGCGATCTCGAAAGGGATCGTGCACGTCGAGCAGCTGGTGATCGTCACCTACGGCGCGTGGCTCGTGATGCATGGGCAGAGCACGATCGGCGTGATCTACGCATTCATCCAGTACAAGAACCTGTTCGCCGACAAGTTCATCGACTCGATCCAGCTCTACGTGCGCCGCAAGGTGTTGCAGGTGCATATGGACCGTGTCGCGGACGTGTTGCAGACCGAGACCGAGGAGCCCGCGCCGGACGCGGTCGTGCGGCCGGTCGACGGTTTTGACGGCGCACTGTCGATCCGTGCGCTGTCGTACACGCCGAAGGGCGGTCACCGGCCCATCCTGCGCGACATCGCGCTCGACGTGCCCGCAGGCAGCAAGATCGCGATCGTCGGCCGCACCGGCAGCGGCAAGACGACGCTGCTGAACCTGATCTGCGGGCTCGTGCGGCCCGAGCCCGGCACGCTGTTCGTCGGCGGCGTCGATCTCGCGGAAGTGAACTTGCGGCAGTACCGCAAGCATCTCGCGGCCGTCACGCAGTCCGACCAGCTGTTTCGCGGGACGATCCGCGACAACATCACGAACTTCGCGCCCGCGCCGCGGATCGGCGCGATGTTCGACGCGGCGAAGCTCGCGTGCATCCACGACGAGATCGAGCGGCTCGACCATCGCTACGACACGCCGCTCGGCGATACGCAGAAATTCCTGTCGGCCGGGCAGATGCAGCGGCTCCTGATCGCGCGGGCGCTGTATTGCGAGCCGCGCCTGCTGATCCTCGACGAATTTTCGTCGAACCTCGACCAGGCGACGACGCATGAGATCTGCCGCAACGTGCTGACGCTGCCGTGCACGATCGTGCTCGTCACGCACGATGCGTCGATCCTGTCGATGGTCGACCGGATCTACGAGATGCAGGACGGCGTATTGACCGATGCGACCGACGCATGGCGTTCGGCCGAGGAGACGCGGTGATGCTCGGACGACTCTTTCTGTTCAATTCATTCTCGTATGCGTTCCTCGTGCGGCGCGCGGTGCGTGCCGTCGCGCTGCGCACCTCGCCCGCGCGCGGGCTGCGGCTGATGCGCTGGTGCTCGGGCGCATGCCTGCGCTGCTTTCCGTGCATTCGCGAGTCGATCGAGCGCGCGGTCGCATACATGCTGAGCGCACACCTGAACGACGATCCGCGACGGGTGCGGGACGTGTCGGCGGCGATCGTGCGCGAACTGTTCGAAGCCGAGTTCGCGGGGCTCAAACTGCGTACGCACAGCCTCGAAGCGATGAAGTCGATGATCGACGGGATGGCGTGCGAAGGCGACGAGCAACTGCAGGCGGCGCTCGCGCGCGGCGGCCCGCTGATGCTCGCGGGGCTGCACTTCGGCAACCTGATGCTGTTCGTCACGAAGCTGCGCTTCATGATTCCCGACGACCGCAAGCTGATGGTGATCCTGCACCGCGATGCGCCGGGCGCGTTCTTCGACGATGCGCTGCGGCTCGTCGCCGAATACGGAGCCGGCGAAGTCGAATTCATCGACATCGAGGAGCGCGTGCACCTGCGCCGGCTGATCACGAGCCTGCGCCGCGAGGCGCCCGTGTTCCTGCTGTTCTCCGACCTGCACGGCAAGTTCGGCAAGACCAACCGCTGCCGGCTCGGCGGCCGCTGGGTGCGGATGGCCGGCGGCGGCGTGAAGCTCGCGGTCGAGCAGGGCATTCCGCTGCTCGTCGCGTATGCGACGGGCGTGCCGTTCCGCGATCGCTGCGCGGTGCATTTCACCGAGCTCGCGGCCAGCCCGCTCGCGCCGATGCTCGGCGCGGACGACGACGCGTCGCCCGTGCGCGCGACGCACCAGCGCATCGTCGACCGGCTCGAGCAGGCGCTCGTGCAACAGCCCGAGCAGTGGCATTTCTGGGAACACTTCACGCCTTACCTGATGCCGGCGCCGCTGCTCGATGCGGCCGCGCGGCGTCGCTCCTGACGAGCCCGCCCCATGCCGACCTGGAACTCCGCCCTCCGAGAACAGAAGCCGTCGCGCAAGCTCGCGCGTGGCACGACCTTCGGCACCGTGATCCACGGCGTCGTCGACGTGCCGGTGTCGATGCGGTTCTTCTGCTATCTGTCGCTGACGATGTTCGCGATGTTCGTGATTGCGCTCGTCGAACTGAGCTATGCGAACACCGAGAGCGTGTCGGGGATGCTGACGCCGCGCTCGGGGCTGATCGGCGTCAGCGCGCCGCCGGGCTGGGCCGTGCGCGACATCTACGTCGGCAAGGACCAGCACGTGAAGGCCGGCCAGCGGCTGCTGGCGGTGACGCGCGACACGAGCTTCGTGAGCCAGGCGAACAACGTGCAGGGGATGCGCGCGGCGCTCGACCGGCAGCGCGTCGAGGTCACGCAGCAGATCGACGCGGCGCGCCTCGAATACAAGTCGTCGGTGCAGCAGATCAACCAGCAGATCGCCGCGCAGGGCGAGAGCCGCGGGCTGATCGACCGGCAGATCCAGGACCAGAAGCGCATCGTCGACGAGTACGGCGAACGGCGCGCGCGCGTGAAGCAGCTGCTCGACGAGCAGGTCGTGACGCTCGAGCAGTACAACCAGGTCAACACGCAGTACCTGCAGGCCGGGCAGGCGTACCAGGACTTGCTGCTGCGCCGCGCCGAGCTCGCGAAGAACGCGATGAAGCTGCGCGGCGACCTCGACACGATGCAGAGCAAGTACGACGGCGCGAACGCGGAACTGAAGATCAAGCAGGAGGAGCTGAACGCGAAGGAATACAACATCGACGAGAACGTGAACCAGGTGCTGTACGCGCCGGCCGACGGGCAGATCGTGCGGCTCGACGTCGTGCAGGGCGGCGTGATCGACCCGCCGGGCACGCGCGTCGTCGAGATCCTGCCCGCGAAGGCCGACGGGCTGATCGCCGAGGTCTACATCCCGTCGTCGAAGGCCGGCTTCGTGAAGAAGGGGCAGGAAGTGAAGGTTGCGTACGCAAGCTATCCGGTCGAGAAGTTCGGCACGTATCTCGGCAAGGTGCTGTCGATCTCGCCTGTCGCGTTTTCCGCGAAGGAACTGAACCTGCCGGGCGATGCCGCCACGCCTCAGACCTACTTCAAGACCTGGGTCGAGCTGGCCGACCGTGCGCCGGCATTCGAAGGGCGGCCGCTGTCGCTGCGGGCCGGGATGATGCTGAAGGCCGACATCGTGCTGGAGCGGCGCAGCCTGCTCGAATGGCTGTTCGAGCCGCTGTACCGGATCCGTCAACGCCTGTTCGGCGTGCCGGCCTGAGCCGATGGTGAGCCGGGACAAGGACCGCCGCCGCGTGCGGCCGGGCGCCGTGCGTCCGCTGTCGCGCTGGCTCGGCGCGACGCTGTTCGCCTGCGCGGCCGCCGCGCATGGCGCGCCGCAGCCGGACGGCGACGCCGAACCACGCTGGCAGGCCGGGGCCGACGGGATCGGCTTCTGGCCGGGCGGCGACGCGGACGGGTTCGATGCGAGCGCGTGGGCGACCGATGCGGGGCCGGCCCGCCGCGGGCGCGACGATTCGGGCGGTGGGCCGCAACCCGACGCCGTCCCGTTGACGGCGCGCAAGATCACGCTCGGCCAGCGAACCAGCGGGGCGGGGCGCACATGCGGGGCCACGCGCGACGACGGCGCGGCCGGCATCGGCTTCGATGACGGCGGCGGTGACGCCGGCACCGGCTGCAAGCCAGGCGCCGCGCAGGAGGCGGCGAACGACGCGCCGGCGCGCGGCGTCGTCCACGCCGACCGCATGCCGTACGAACTGCATCCCATCGACCCGTCGCGGCTGCCCGATCTGCCGGCCGCCCAGGCGCCGCCGCTGCTGACGCAACTGATGGGCGACGACCGCAACATGGTCGCCCTCGGCTGGCACTTCGTCGGCACGACCGGCCGATCGACGCCCGTGACGACGCACACGGACGCACTCGGGCTGAACAGCTTCCAGAACCAGGGTTCGAGCCTGTCGCTCAGCAATACGAACACGCTGGCGTTCACGTTTACCCACTTTTTCTCGGAGAACTGGGCGGCCGAACTCGGCGGGGGCATCCCGCCGGTACTGACGCTGCGCGGGAACGGCAGTATCGCGCTGCCGCTCGACCGGATTTTTTCGGGTGTCCAGGGGCGCTTGCCGCTGATCGATCTCGCGAACACGCAAAGCAACCCGCTCGCGACCACGCGCGCGTGGCTCGGGTCCGTCGTGTTCAAGTATTACCTTGGCGAGCGCGACGATCGTTTCCGCCCGTTCGCGGGTATCGGCATCAGCTATACGCGCTTCACGAACACGAACCTGAATCCCGTGTTCCAGCGCAAGCTCGCGTCGCTCGGCGGGCTGCTCGCGGCGGGCGGGGACATCGGCAGCCTGCAGTCGCTGCTGCTCGATCCGTCGCTGTTCCAGCGCATCTGGGATGCCGGCGGCGACCTGCTGCTGTCGGGGAAGACCAACGTATCGGCGAAGGTGAAGAGCGTGTGGCAGCCGGTGTTCACCGTCGGCGCGAGCTACCAGATCACGCGCCAGTTCTGGATCACCGGCATGGTGACCTATATCCCGTTGCGGACCAGGATTACGCTGGACATCGACCAGCCGAACCGGCAGCTCGCGTCGAACACGTTCGATATCTCCGCGAACCCCGTGCTGGCCAGCGTGCTGCTCGCGTACCGCTTCTGACGGGCGTGGCGGCCCTCATTTCATGATTTTGACGCGCGACACTGGGATAATGGCGGAGTTTGGCTGCGTCAATGATGGAAGGAGGCCCCATGGGCGACAACGATACCCGCACCGAGACCGGAACCGACAACCTCACCGAGATGGAGTCGATGGAGGCGCGCCAGCGCCGTTTCGAGGAAGATCTGGTCGACGCGTACGACGAAGAGCTCGAGATGGAGCTCGACGACCGCCGCTTCGACGACAACGACGACTTGCTGTTCTCGCAGGAGCGTCGCGAGGCACGCAAGGAGTATTTCCGCGAGCTGTTCCGGCTGCAGGGCGAGCTCGTGAAGTTGCAGGACTGGGTCGTGAGCACGGGGCACCGGCTCGTCGTCATTTTCGAGGGGCGCGACGCGGCCGGCAAGGGCGGCGCGATCAAGCGCATCACGCAGCGGCTGAACCCGCGGGTCTGCCGGGTCGCCGCGCTGCCCGCGCCGAGCAACCGCGAGCGCACGCAATGGTATTTCCAGCGCTATGTCGCGCATCTGCCGGCCGGCGGCGAGATCGTGCTGTTCGACCGCAGCTGGTACAACCGCGCGGGCGTCGAGCGTGTGATGAACTTCTGCACCGACGACGAATACGAGGAGTTTTTCCGTTCGGTGCCGGAGTTCGAGAAGATGCTGGTGCGCAGCGGGATCCAGATCGTCAAATACTGGTTCTCGATCACCGATCACGAGCAGGAAGTGCGCTTCCAGAGCCGGATCGAGGATCCGCTGAAGCAGTGGAAGCTGAGTCCGATGGACCTGGAAAGCCGCCGCCGCTGGGAAGCCTATACGGCCGCGAAGGAAGAGATGCTGCAGCGCACGCATATTCCGGAGGCGCCGTGGTGGGTCGTGCAGGCCGTCGACAAGAAGCGCGCGCGGCTGAACTGCATTCACCATCTGCTGCAACAGGTGCCGTATCACGAGGTGCCGCACGCGCCGATCGACCTGCCGCCGCGCGAGCATCACGAGGATTACATCCGCCGGCCGACGCCGGACGACATGATCGTGCCGGATACTTACTGAGCGGTCGTGGCGGGTTCGATGCGATGAAGGGGCGCGCCGTGCAACGCGGCGCGCGTTACTCCCGGATCAGGAACGCGGTGCGGTCGCGCCCGCTCCATGTCGCTCCGGTTGCCGGGTCGCGATACTTCACGCCGACGGTGAACAGCTTTGCACGATGGCTGTCACCCTGCCCGAAGATTTCCCGTGCGGTCAGCACGTAGCGCGTGACGAGCTCGCGCACCTGCGCCGGCACCGCGCTGCGTTCGCGGCTCCGTGCCGCCTTGATGCGCCGATCGAGTTCCGCAAGCTGGGCTTGCAGTGTCTGTACTTGGTGCAGGCGTCCGTTATCCCGTAGCCGAGTTTGGATGAGTGGCGACGCGCGACGAACCGCACGTCGGCATGCCCGGCCTTGGCGTGCCGCCGCGGCCGGTGGCGGTTGCGTGCTGCCTGTGCCGGCCTGCGGGTAAGACGTATGTGGCGCGAGTCGCCGGGAACCCGGTGAGATCAAGTGGCGGCGCGCGTTTTTTCTATCGGATGTATCTGATTTTTCGGCGGAATGTGCAGATAGCCGGGGCGACGGAGCGGACGGTTGCCGTTCGTCACAGATCGGGAAAGCCCGATCGGCCTTGCGTCAGGTCGAACAACTCGGTTCGCGCATTCCCGTCGGCGGTCTCGGGCAGCTTGATCACGAGCTTCACCGTCATCCCGTACGCGCTGCCCACCAGTTCATAACCCGCCTGTTCGATCCAGCGGCGCACGCGTGCCTCCTCGGGATAGCCGATCTCGATCGCGAGCCGCGTGTAGCGGATGCGTTCGACGCGCTCGGCATCGAGCAGCGCCGACGCGATTGCATCGGTGTACGCGCGTACCAACCCGCCCGCGCCCAGCTTCACGCCACCGTAGTAACGCACGACCGCGCCGAGCACGCCGTCGAGATCGTGATGGCGCAGCACTTCCAGGATCGGGCGGCCGGCAGTGCCCGACGGCTCGCCGTCGTCCGACATGCCCGACTGGCCGCCCGCCAGCAGTGCCCAGCATACGTGGGTGGCGGCCGGATGTTCGTCGCGCAGGCGCTGCAGCGCCTGCATCGCCGCGTCGCGGTCTTCGACGGGAATTGCGTACGCGATGAAGCGGCTCTTGCGGATCTCGAGTTCCCGGATGTAGGTGGTGGCGAGCGAGTACATCATGCGTCGCGAGGTGAAAAATGTAAAGAAATCAAGATGATGGCGGCGTGTCGATTCTGTTGATGCTCACCCGGGCAGGCGTTGGCCGGCTGCACGGGCGGGATGAAGGCGGAATTTTACCGTGGCGCGCATCGAAGCATTTCGATGCGATCTGAACCTGACCCGGGCGATGTGCCGGATACATCAAGACAAAGCGCACCGATGTGAATGGTGCGAGGGTGGCGGACGTGCCGTCGCCCGTGATGCCGAACACGGGATACCCGTCGATGTGCGGCGTATGCCGGATGCGCCGGCCGCGAGCGGATATTGAGCGCGAGAGCCATCAACTGTTGATTGCCGGACGTAAAGCGAGCTGCGGGTCGCGTATCCCGATGTTCGAATAAAAAATACCAGTCTCGATCCGGTATTGCGCATCTCTTGATAACCGGGTCGTCCAGGGCTGCGTGCTAGTATCGCGCGATTCCTTCCGGAAACTGCAGCGAGTGATTGATCGTGATAGCGAAGACGCGATTCAAGACGATATCCATATTGATGGTTCCTGTCGTTGTGCTCGCCATCGCAGGCTATGCGTGGTTCAAGCTATCTCGTCAGTCTTCGACCACATTCCCGAGTCCCCCCTCCCAAACTCAGGCAGAGGCGTTTGCGCGTCAGGACGCGTTGCGCTACACGACCGACGAAATTTGCGACGATTATCGCAACTGGCCTGTCGTCTACGATTTCGACGCGCCGGTGTACACCGAGACCAAATATACGCTGGCGTTGATGGAGGCGCTGGCCAATGCTGGATTCGTCACCAGAACGGTTGTGCCGCACCGGAATGCCGGGCCGGTTCAGTTCTATCCGCACGAAAAGCGGATTTACGACATTGCTCCGCAAGCGAAGCCGTATGTGCGCGAACAGCGCAATCAAACCGGTACATCCGGGGCCGGCGGAGCGTCGAAGGCCCTTTGCTTTGGCCGCTATGTGTACGATAGCTTCACGTCGCTCGAGGCGGACTTTTTTGTCGGAGATTCGTCGGACCGGTCGAGGATCAACGGGAGCGTCTACAAGGATCTTGATGGCGCGTACAGGACGGATGTCAGGTATTCGATACGGGCTGCGCAGGGATTCGACGAGTGGGCAAATTCCATCGACATGCAGTTGCACGGACACAAGGTCCGTAACGAGGCCGAATATTATCCGTTTCGCCAGCTCGGAGATATGATGATTTGGGGCACCGGGCTGGAAAAGTATGTATCGCTGGAATACAGCGAAGGCAAATGGAAATTTGCCCCGAAATCCTGATCGAGGTGGCAATGCGCGATACCCGGCGGCGGTTCGTCCACCGTATTCAGACATGGATCGGCATGCTGTATTCGGCGTTGGTGTTGATGTGCCCGATCCATGCTGACGCGTCAGGGGATCGATGTGGCTGGCTGGATCTGTCGAGGAATTCGTCGAAGAACAATGCAATCGAGTTTCATGACAGCGAGCGGATCTGGATGGTCGACAGGGAGGCCGGGCAATGGCCGGTCATTCGTCAGTCGGACATGTATCCGAATACCACGAAGTCGTATACGTATTCATCGGTTCGCGAAGAGGATTATTTGACATGCGCGTGCATGGTATTCGAGTCCGTTGACGGTGGCGACGTGACGAAGATGCACCGGGCACGCCTCATTCCGATTGATCGCTGCCTGCGCGACAAGAATTTATGGCAGCCGCCGAATTAGCCGGGTGGCGGCTATTCAACGGTTGTGGCCCGATCAGGGTTGTCGTGACGCCGCGGATCCAGGACTGACATGAAGCGCGTACAGCTCGGAAACGCTGACCGCCTTGCGGCTGCTGTGTTCCACCGAGCCTTCGTTCGTCCACAGGAACGGATAGAAGTGGACGCATTGATCCGTCGTCAGATGCTGAATATCAGCTTGCCAGCCTGACCAGCGCAAGCTCGCATAGAAGTCGTGCAGCTTTTCGCTGAGCGACCACCGCACGAAGTCGCTATACCCGATCTCGAGAGGCTCCCATCTCAACGTGTCGGGTGCAAAGTAATACACCGAACCCGTGTCATCCCCGAGTGCGCCGCCGTTCAACGCGAAGAAGCCGCCGACGGCATCGTCTGCGATCAATAGAAAACCGGACGATCGCCCCGTGTTCCAGCCGACGATGTCTCTGGGCAGCCTGGGATGGCCCGAGCCAAGCAGACGAAGGTAGCCGCCTTCCACCAGGATGCCGCCGGTCGAATAGGCGATGGCCCCCAGGGTCGATCGGGTGGATACCTGAAGCGCTGAAAGCACTTCGCCACGCCGATCGGATGCGGGCAGTATTTCGCAAGGGTGACGGGCTGCCGCCGCCCACTCGAGCAAAGTCGGGAGCGCGGATTCGCGTTCGTTGATCAGTTCGTCCAGCGGGCGCATGTTGTTCTCCGGGTTGTGCAAGCGCGACATCACCGCACGCCGACCGACGAACGCAGTGCCGCACCGAGCGTGCGTAGCGCCTGCCGGGCCCGCGCATCGGTCAGGCTCGAGTAGAGCACGACATCGCGCGTCGGCAATGGCGGCAGCCCGTATCGCGCACCCACGTCGACCGATCCGACGGGCGCCACGCGATGCCCGAGCGCGGCGACCGCCAGCCCCGCGGATACCGCCGCGCCGATCGTCGCCACGCCGCCACCGACGAACACTTCCGTCCAGGCGACGCCGGCTTCGTCCAGTGCGCCAATCGCCATGCGGCGCACGCTGCACGGCTCGGCCTGTGTCGCGAGTCGCAGCGGTTGCGGCGGATGGTACTCGAAATCGGTCGCGGCCATCCAGCCGAACGATTCCGACAGCAGGGTTTCACCGTCGAGCCGCCGGCTGTCGTGTTGCAGCGCGACGGCGGCGTCGAGCTGGCCGCGGTCGAACGCATCGAGCACGTCGCGCGATGCGGCAACCCGGATCTCCAGTACGAGCCCCGGTTCCGCTTCGCTCATGCGCCGAAGCAGCATCGGTAGATCCGCGCCGACGACATGATGGCTCACGCCGATCACCAGCCGCCGCTGGCCGGCGCCGAACGCGCCGATCGCACCCTGGTGAGCGGCCACGAGTTCGCGCGCCGGCTCCAGGAACGCGGTGCCGTCGGCCGACAGGCGAACCTGCCGCGGCGTGCGTTCCAGCAGGCGGCGGCCGAGGCCGTCTTCGAGCCGCTTGATCTTCAGGCTCACCGCGGACTGCGTCGTGTCCATCGCCTCGGCGGCCCGCGTGAAGCTCTTGAGGTCGGCGGTCAGCACGAACGCCTGCACGGCCTCGATGTCGAGCGTTTTCATCGCACACGCATCCATTGAGAAATGAAATCATTGAAATATTCTGCCATCGTATTTTCAAATGATTCAAGGTCTTCTACGCTGTTCTCAAGCCGTTCGGAATCTCCCTTATCGTTCCCAGGAGTCGATCATGCTGACCGCGTACTACGTGCACCGCCTGCCGACGGACTACGACCTCGACATCATCCGCAATCGCGTGCGTGAGCGCGGCAGGCTCTGGGACGACACGCCGGATCTGGTGTTCAAGGGGTTCCTGCTGCGCGAGGCCGGCCGCCACGGCGCGACGGAAAACGGCTATGCATCGCTTTATCTGTGGCGCAATGAGCAGGCGTTCGCCAGGTTCGTCACGGATGGCCGCTACCGGGGCGTGACGGACAGCTTCGGACGCGCGCCGATCGACGTGCAGGTCGCGCTCGATGCGCGCAAGGGCAGTGCGTCGACGGGGCGCTTCGTGCGGCTGGAAGCGATCGACATTCCGGCGGATGCCGACCTCGATGCGACGCTGGTACGGGAGGTCGCACGCAATCGCGAAGCGGCGGCGCGGCAGGGCACGGTCGCGGCCGCCGTCAGCCTCGATCCGCTGCGCTGGCGGCTGACGCGCGTACTCGTTTCGGATCACGAACCGGACGATGGCGGCGCGGGCACGGTGTACCAGGTCCTGCATCTGGCCCGGCCGTTGCTCGATACGCTCGAGGGGAGCGGGGTGTGATGAACGGCGTCGCGTCGCAATCGCGGGCCCGGCTGGCGGATGGGGCGAGCGGCGCGGCATCGACGCGATTGCCGGCCGGTCTGGTGGTCACCGCGCATCTGGCCGGGATGGCGGCAGGGATCGTCGCGATTGCCGCGCTCGCGACGTTGCTGGCGTTACTGTTCCGATAAGGTTCGCCAGTGCGGAGGGGGATACGGAAGAGCCGGGCACGACGTGCGCGGCTCTTCCGTGGGGGCATTCCTGCTCAGTGCCCCTGCCTTTCTTCGGCATGATCGCGCAGCGGGGTGGAAAGGCGGTCATCGTTCCCGATGGCGGAGGCATGGCTGGGTAAGAAGTGCCTGGCTGCAGGCGCTTTGCGAGGAAATCGGACGGCGCATGCGTTCCGGGTCGTTGCGTACGCATCGAACTTGGTTTCAGTCATGTCGCGCACGGTGTGTCGAAAATGGCGCTTCTATTCTGGAATGGGCGAGTACGAACGATCGTGCTCGCTCATGCTCTTCAGATTCCCTTTTTTGACTTCTTTGCATCGCGATTGAATCGCGACGATACGGAGCGCCTGAATGACAGCAGAATTTCCGGCTACATACGTTGTGGGTACCGCAACGGGCCTGACCGCCCGCCCGCTTCTGCAGGAACTGGTCGATCTCCCGATGAGCGTGAGGCGGTTCGGGGTAACGGGTGACGGTGTGACCGACGATACGGCGGCACTACAGGTGGCGCTTGGCGCCGGGGTCCCGCTGTATTTTCCGCCGGGTACCTATCTGTACAACACAACGCTGACGGCAACGGCGTCGATCGTCGGAGCCGGGTGGGGCTCGATCTTGCAGTGCACGACGGCGCAAGGCGAGAATTCGGTGATTTACTGGCGCGGAGCCAGTCAATTCAAAATTCAGAATCTGCAGTTTTTTTCAAAGAACGCGACCGCCTATTATCCGGACGAGAACGCCGGTTCAATTAACTTGCTGGACTGCAGCCAGTTTGAAATTTCGGGGTGCAAGTTCAACAACTCGGCCGGCGGCGGCGCGATCATGCGCAGTTGTACCAACGGCAAGGTGTTCGGCAATACCCTGCTCGATATCTGGCATGACGGTATTCATGTGACCAAGGCAAGCTCGGATATCACCATCACCAACAACGAGGTGATCAACGGCGGCGATGACGCGTTTGCAGTGGTCGGTTACTTCAACGAGGGCGTCCGGCCCCGCCGCATTACGATCGCAAACAACCGGGTTGTCGGCACCAAATATGCGCGCGGCATCGCGATCGTCGGTGCCCAAGACATCACGGTGACCGACAACCAGATCTACAACCCGATGGCGGCCGGTATTTATGTGGCATCGGAGTTGACCAGCGTTTACCAGTCGTACGGCAACGACAATGTGACGGTCGCCAATAACGTGCTGGATACGTGCGGAGTTCAATCCAACATCGGCGCAATCGTCAATTCGCCAAACGGGCCGATCGGCTACGGGGCATTGGTCGTGACCGCGACGGCCGGATTCAATAATTCGAACATCACGATCGTCAACAACACGATCAAGAATGCCGCGGGCACGCCGATCGGACTGTGGCAGCCGGCCGGGAACAACATCCACATCAACATTTCGCAGAACACGATCAGCAATGCATGGGATCCGAACAACAAGAACGGATTCCCGTTGACGACGATCGCCGCGACGTCGGCATCGACGACGCTGAACTTTGCCAATACCCCTGGCGTCGCCGTCGGCATGACGGCCTGGTATTTCAACGGGTCGACCAGCGTGCCGATCGGCACGGTCGTATCGGCCGGCGTATCGACGGTCACGCTGAACCGGAGTGCGACCGTGCCGGGCGGCGGCACCGTGATCTTTTCCGGTGTCGGTCTGTTCGGCGCGACGATCAAGACTACCGCGTCGGCCCCGAGTGCCGCGACGTCGTTGACGTTCGCCACGACGACCGGGGTGACGTACAACGACAACTATGGTTTCGGGTCACCCGGGAACGAAACGACCGGGGTGTCGGTCGGGCAGGGCGTCAGCGGGACCAACATCGCGGCTGGCACCTTCGTGATCGGCGTGACGCAGAATTCGGTGACGTTGAGCAAGGCGACGACCGGCACCGTGGCGAGCGGCGCTTCCATCGTCTTTGCGCCGATGGTCGCCATGACGTCCCAGACGATCACGACCTCGGCTGCAGCGGCGCCGGGAACCAGCACGCTGACGTTCACGCCGTATCCGTCGGCACGCGGCTGCGCGGTGGGGCAAGGCGTATCCGGAACGAATATCCCGGTCGGCACTTACGTGACGTCGGTTTCCGGCAACGGAAATGGCCCGACCGTCACGCTGTCCAGCAATGTCACGGGCAGCGGCATTGCCAGTGGCGCGTCGATCACGTTCACCGGGACCGGCGGACTGAGCGCCGTTTCCGGAATCGCGCTGTATAACACCCGAGGGTGCATCGTCTCGAAGAATCAAATGTCCGGCATCTCCAAGGACGGTATCTATGTGGACGGATCCTGCACGTCGTTCACGGAGATCAGCGGCAACACCGGGGAGAATATCGGCTGCTGCAACGGCTTCGCTCGCCTCATCACGGTCGGGGCGCTCACGGCCGGGGCATCGCTCAAACTGCGAGGAAACTACATGGCCCAGCCGGTCAACTATCCTCGCGCAATCGACTCGCTGATCTCGTCGAACTCATGGGCCTACACGTCGTGGAGCGAAGACAACCTGGCGCAAAACGGCTTCGTTGGCTTCGGCGTGCAACTGACGCCGGTTGTGCAGACAGTGGGGGCGTCGCCGTGGTCGTTCGCGAACAGCTACCCGAGTGCGGTCAGCATGTCGATCGCCGGCGGCACCGTGTCGTCGATCGGTGTGTCCCGAAACGGGCAGGCCGCCTATGCGTCCGGATTGACGAACGGGTTGATCGATCTCAAGCCGGGCGACGCGATGACCGTCACCTATAGCGCTGCGCCTACCGTCACGATGATTCCGAGACTGGGGCAATAGCGCACGTTCGGGTCGACCTGCACGCAGGGAGCGGCGAATCATGCCGACCCGCTCCCTGCGTACGGCCGGCCCGGCTACTTCGTGACGAGCGCGCCGGTCAACCCGGCGCTGATCGCCGGCAGCAGCAGGTTCAGCACGCGGCTTGCGCGGACGAGCCCGGTGTTGTCGACATAGACGACGTCCTTCGACGCCAGCGGGAACTGGTTCGCAAGCAGCATCGACACCGGTGACTGCATGTCGAGGTGATAAATGACGGGTGCGCTGTCGGCTGCCTTGCGCAGCACGAACACCTGCTTGGCATTCGAGGTCTGCTGGTTGAGCTGGCCGGCCTGCGTGAGCGCTTCGCTCAGCGTGAGCGTACCGTCGCGCAGCGGCGCGACGGCTTGCGGCCTGACCACTTCGCCCATCACGTACACGGGATTGTCGTCGCGCGCGCCCACATGCAGCATGTCGCCGGGTTTCAGCATGATGTCCGCCGGATTCTTTCCGGACTTCATCATCTGCGCGACGTTCAGCGGATAGATCGTGCCGTTGCGGGTAATCGTGACGCGGCTCTGATCCGCGGTCGGCGCGAATCCGCCCGCGCGGCTGACGGCTTCGATCAGCGTCATCGGAATGTCGTTGATCGCCTGCGCGCCCGGATTGCGCACTTCGCCGTCGACATAGACCTGGGTCGCGCGGAACGATGCGACGCGAACCGTGACCTGCGGCTTGACGAACACCTTGCTGAGCTCGGTCCTGACCTCGTGCTGGATCTGCGCGACGGTTTTCCCGACGGCGTGAATGGGATGCGGGATGTATGGAAACTGCACGTTGCCGCTGCTGTCGACGACGAAGCCGGGCGCGGCGTCCGCGGCCTTCGTGTTCTGCACCGGCTGCCCGGCGGCCGTCGCGAATTCGGGGTGATCCCATACCGTGATCTGCAGCACGTCGCCGGCACCGAGCCGGTACATGTCCGACTTTGCAAACAGGGTCGGCGGGATCGACGCAGCGGGGGCGTGTTTCTGCTCGGCCCGGATCTGCTCGATCTGCGTCAGGTCAATCTGCTTGACCGGAACCTGCATGTCGCTGGTCACGTCGCCGTTGTCGGCGGTCGTGACCGGCAACGCGGTCGAACTCATGTGCTGCCCCGGAACGACCGTGCATGCGGAAAGCATCGCAACGGTCGCGCAGGAGAGCGCGATGCACATGCCGCGCATGGCAGTGCGAGCGTGGCCCGGCGCCACGGAATCGAACGGTAGAACGTTTTTCATTTTTGTGTCCAGCATCGATGAATCGATTGATACGTTATCCAGATCGAATTCGGGCCGGACGTCGCGTGCCCGTTTCGTTCTGAACATCGTGATGACGCTTCCCGGCGGCAGGCAGGCACCGGGCAATCGGCGCATGTTCCACCGCGGCATCGCTTCCGGCAGCAATTGTCAAAAACTGGCAATGACGGAAGGACGTCGTCGTGCGAAGGCGGGAACGTGCCGGTGTTTTGCATGCCGTTTCGCACGTCGCCGTGCCGATCGCGAACAGAGCGTAACGCAGGTTGGACGCTTGGAAATTGCGGCGGCGGCTTAATGTAAGCCATCGCACGCAGCGTGCAGGACATCTATCGCATAGTGGCATCACCGAACATGGCCGTGCATTCCCGGCGGAGTGTGCGGGGGCGGGAACGGCATCGTGCCGGCGTCCGGCTCATTGTCTGCGAGAGATTTCATGACACGCTTCATTGCCCGTTCGAGGGCTCCTTTGCGGTTGGGTCTGGGCGGTGGCGGAACCGATGTGCCGCCTTATTCGGACCGGTTCGGCGGTCTGGCGCTCAATGTGACGATCGAGAAGTTCGCGTACGCGTCGATCGCGCCGCGCGATGACGCGAAGATCGAGCTGGTCGCCGCCGATACGGATACCCGATGGATCGGCCCCGTGTCGCCGGTGCTCGAAGTGCGGAACGGGCTCGGGCTGCACGTGGGCGTCTACAACCGGATCGTCCGGGATTTCCACGGCGGCCACCCGCTGGCCGTCACGATCACGACGTGCTCCGAAGCACCGCCGGGATCCGGGCTCGGATCGTCGTCGACGATCGTCGTCGCGCTGGTCAGGGCCTTCTGCGAACTGCTGTCGCTGCCGCTCGGCGAATACGACATCGCCCACCTCGCGCACGACATCGAGCGAGAGGATCTCGGGCTGGCCGGCGGCAAGCAGGATCAATACGCGGCGACGTTCGGCGGGCTGAACTTCATGGAGTTCTACGGCGATCGCGTGATCGTCAATCCGCTGCGGATCAAGCAGGAAATCAAGGCTGAGATGGAGGCGTCGCTCGTGCTGTATTACACCGGCGTCTCGCGCGAGTCGGCCAACATCATCAAGGAACAGAGCAGCAACGTGGCGGAAGGCGTGGCCGATTCGCTGGCCGCGCTGCACGAAGTGAAGGACGAAGCCGTTCGCATGAAGGAGGCCGTGCTGCGCGCCGATTTCGACGCGTTCGCCGCGTCGATGCGCGACGCGTGGGAATCGAAGAAGCGGATGGCGAAGAACATCTCGAACTCGATGATCGACGAACTGTACCGTGTCGCGGTGCGGGCGGGCGCGAAGGCGGGCAAGGTGTCTGGTGCGGGCGGCGGCGGCTTCATGATGTTCTTCGTCGATCCGGTGGATCGGCCGGCCGTGATGCGTGCGCTGGATGCATGCAACGGGATCAACGGCCAGGTGCTGAACTGTACGTTCACCGATATCGGTGCGCAGTCGTGGAGAAAGAAACAATGACGATCACGGTAGAGAGCGAAATTCGCCAGACGTTGTCGGTGCTGACGGCGCTCGTATCCGACCGGGACCAACTGGCGCGGATCGAGCAGGTGGCCGAGCGCGTGACGGAGGCGCTGCGCGCGGGCAACAAGATCCTGCTCGCGGGCAATGGCGGCAGCGCGGCGGATGCGCAGCATATCGCCGGCGAATTCGTCAGCCGCTTCAACTTCGACCGGCCGGGGCTCGCGGCGTTTGCACTGACCGTGGACAGCTCGGTCATGACCGCGATCGGCAACGACTACGGCTACGAGAAGCTGTTCGAGCGCCAGATCCAGGCGACGGGTCGCCCCGGTGACGTCTTCTGGGCGTATTCGACGTCCGGGCGTTCGCCCAACATTCTCCGTGCGCTGGAAGTGGCCCGGACGGCCGGCATGTTCTCGGTCGGGTTCACCGGTAACGGGCCTGGTGCCGCCGAGATGCGCAGTCGTGCCGACCTCTGCATCGAGATTCCGTCCGCATCGACACCGAAGATCCAGGAAGGGCATCTCGTGTGCGGCCACATCATCTGCGGCATCGTCGAAGAACGGATCTTCGCATGAGCGCGATGCTGCCGTGCCTGATCCTTGCCGGCGGCCTCGGCACGCGGCTGCGCCCGGTGCTGGGCGACGCGCTGCCGAAGGCGCTCGCGCCGATCGACGGCGAGCCGTTTCTGTGCTGGATGTTGCAAGGGCTCCGGCAGCAGGGCGTGACGGAGGTGGTGCTGTCGCTCGGCTACGGCAGCGGCCCGATCAAGGCGCTCGTGACGTCGCGCGACTTCGGCATCGCGATTGCCGTGGTCGAGGAGGACGAGCCGCTCGGCACCGGCGGCGCGATCGTTCACGCGCTGAAGGCCCAAGGTGAGCGCGACATGATCGTGATGAACGGCGATACGTGGTCGAACCTGGATGTGCAGGCGCTGTCGGCGTTCTACCGCGCGACGTGCCCCGATCTCGTCGTGGCGGCGACGCGGGTCGACGATGCGTCGCGCTACGGCACGCTCGAATTCGACGCGAGCTCGCGCAGGCTGTCGGCATTCCGCGAGAAGCGCCCGGCGCAGGGCTACATCAACGCGGGCACGTATGTCGTCAACGCGCGCACGCTGCTCGGTTTCGCGCTGCCGGAAAAATTCTCGTTCGAGCAGGACTTCCTGGGCGAACGGGTCGAATCGCTCGACATGCGTGTGTTTCCCGAGGTCACCGAGTTTATCGACATCGGTGTGCCGGCGGACTACCGACGTGCGCAAACCGTCATTCCGCCAATGCTGGAGACGCGAACCAGTGAAGCGTAAGGCACTGTTCCTGGATCGCGATGGCGTGATCAATGTCGACTACGGCTACGTGCACCGGCAGCAGGACTGCGTATTCGTCGACGGCATCTTCGACCTCGTGCGGCTGGCCAATGCAACCGGTCACCAGGTGGTGGTCGTGACGAATCAGGCCGGTATCGGCCGCGGGTATTTTTCGGAGTCGCAGTTCGTCGCGTTCATGGACTGGATGCGGCGCAGGTTCGACGAGCGGGGCGCGAGAATCGACCGCGTCTATTACTGCCCGCATCACCCGGTGGCCGGGATGGGCCGCTACCGGCAAGCGTGCACATGCCGGAAACCGCAGCCGGGGATGCTGCACGACGCGCGGCGTGATCTCGGTCTCGACCTGTCCGCGTCGATCCTGGTCGGCGACAAGCAGTCCGACCTCGATGCGGGCGCGCGCGCCGGCGTCGGGCGTCGCTTCCTGTTCGTGGGCGACCAGCCCGGCCATGCGGAAGCCGATCCGGCGGCCGACGTCGTCACACGGCTGGCCGATATCGGCGCGGCGCTGCAGGGCAAGGGAATCGCCGCTGCGGGTGCGTAGGTGGCGGCAGTATCGACGACTGCCTGGCGGAATGAAACGAGCGAGGGCTCGGGAACGGACTGCCGGCCGTTGCGCCGGTCGGGCGGCAACACACAGGGCATCCAGATTCCCCGTGCGGTGCTTCCCGGATCGGCACTGAAGGGTTTCCAGCCGGATTTTCAAAGGCATGAACGTGAACAACAACGCGCGTAAAGCGGCGAAGACAGCCGGATCTTCCATTCTGGAGTTCAGCATGAAGATGGACCGACCTGCATTTACCGGGCATCAAAACGAAACGAAACACGCCGGCCGGAATGCGACGCGGTTGTCGTCGATCGATTTGCTGGAGAACGTGCTCGACAACGGGCGCCTCTTCGCGGCCGTGTTCGCGGCCTGCCTGCTGCTGGCGATCGTCTATGCGATTGCGGCAACGCCGGTGTATTCGGCCGACACGCTGATCCAGATCGAAGAGAACAAGGCCAGCGCACTGGGA
Organism: Burkholderia aenigmatica; assembly: GCF_902499175.1. GTDB lineage: Bacteria > Pseudomonadota > Gammaproteobacteria > Burkholderiales > Burkholderiaceae > Burkholderia > Burkholderia aenigmatica. The sequence goes on along the minus strand of NZ_CABVQC010000011.1, from coordinate 39,482 downwards.
TCGCTGTCGTCGATCTCCAAGGCACTCGATATCCAGAATTCGGCCGTGGTCGGCGAGATCGACATCGTCCGCTCGCGTTCGGTCGTCCTGGAAGCGATGAATGCGACGGCCGCACAGGCCGAGGTGTCGGTCGAGAACCGGTTTCCGATCGTCGGCGGCCTCATCGGTTCGTTCATGCCGAAGGACGCGAACGGTCTCGTCGACGCGCCACTCGGGATGTCGTCGTGGGCATGGGGCGGCGAGCGCCTGGAGTTCAGGGCGTTCGAGGTGCCAGCCGCGCAGGTCGGCAAGGCGCTGGAGTTCGACTATCTCGACGGCAACCGGTTTCGGCTGAAGGATCGCAGCGGTCAGGAGGTGCTGAGCGGTGTGGTCGGCGTGCCGAGCGCGAGCAACGGCTATCGCGTCGACGTGGCGCGGATCGTTGCGCGCCCCGGTGCGGAATTCCGCGTGCGGCGCGTCGCCACCGACGTCCGTCTCGAAGCGATCCTGAAGAAGCTGGGCGTGACCGAGACCAAGCGGCAGTCGGGCATCATGCAGCTGAATTTCGAGGACGCCGATCCGGTCTTTGCCATGCGCATGCTCAACGCAGTCGCGACGGCCTACCTGAACTTCAACGCGAGACGCCGGGCTGACGATGCCGAGCGCAGCCTCACGTTCCTCAACGCGCAGATGCCGATCGTCAAGGCCCGGCTGCAACAGGCCGAACAGGCGCTGAACGCGTTTCGCAACCAGCAGGGCTCGATCGACGCGCAGGGCGACATCCGGCTGCTCGTCGAGCAACTGGCGTTCGTCGACAAGTCGCGGCTCGAGACCAAGCTCGCGTACCAGGACCTGTTGTCGAAATACGTGCCGGGACAACCGCAGGTCGTGGCGGCGGCCAACAAGCTGAAGGAACTCGACGCGCAGGCTGCAGTGCTGAAGGAAAAGGCGGCGCGGCTGCCGTCGCAACAGCAGACGTACTTGCGTCTGGCGCGCGACGTCGAGGTCAACAATCAGCTCTATGTCGGGCTACTGAACAACACGCAGCAATTGCAGATCGCGGAAGCCGGCACGGTCGGCAACGCGTCGATCGTCGACAAGGCCGTCGTCAGCGACAAGCCGATTCGGCCGAAGCGCCTGATCGTGATTCTGGCCGGTGCCGTGACCGGACTGATGCTGGGCTTTCTCGCGGCGCAGGGCCGAGCATTGCTGGCCGGGCGCATCCGCGATCCGCACGACCTGGAAGCGGCGCTCGGCATTCCGATGCTCGGCGTTCTGCCGACTTCGCGCCGCCAGGCCGAAGCGGATGCGAACCGCACGCCGGCATTCATCGCGACGAAGGAACCGGCCGACGTGCCGCTGGCCGACGCGATGGACAGCCTGGCGCTGACGTTGCGGCACCGGCTGGCCGCGTATGGCGGCGACGCGAAGGTCGTGCTGATGTCGTCCGCGGCGCCGGCGCAGGGCAAGTCGATGATTGCCGCCAATCTCGCGTACCTGTACGCGGAGAAGGGGCTCAAGACGGTGATCGTGGATGCCAACGTGCGCGCGCCGGCGCTGCATCGCTATCTGCCGGTCAATGCGGCGAAAGGCCTGTCCGACGTACTGAAAGGCGAGCTGTCGGCCGATGATGCGATCACCGTCGTCGACGGTCGGCTCGATGCGCTGTCCGCCGGAAAACAGGGCGCGTCGACGCGCAATCTGTTCGACATGGCGCGTCTCGACGCGCTGGTCGCGTCGTTGCGGAGCCGCTACGACATGGTCATCGTGGATGCGCCGTCCGCTTCGCCGGTGGCCGACCTCGCGGCATTGTCGCGCGTTGCCGACATGACGCTGCTGGTGGCCCGCCAGGGTTCTGCGAACTCGGCCGGCATCACGGACGCGCTCGACAGCCTGGGCAAGATCGGCGTGCGCATCGACGGGCTGGTGTTCAACGGCTTCGAACCGTCGCCGTTGCGCGGCGTCCGCCGGATCAGCGCCGGCTTCGCCGCGGCGCGCGCCTGATCGAACGGGGGATTCAATGCTATTGGGAGAGGAGCGGATCGCATGAGTGATTCGGCGACAAGCAAGGAGGAATTGCAGCGCGTGGCGCATGCGGCGCGGATCGTGTGGTTTCTCGGGCCGCGGCCGGTGAGCTGGAACGGCGTCATGCGATACAGCCTCAAATGTATCGACTTCATTCCGGCCATGGCGGAATTCGACGTGGAGCCAGTCGACATTCCGGCCGCGCCGCGCTCGTTTCGGCGCTACTGGACGCAGTTCGTGCTGTATCCGCTGCGAGCGGTCGCGGCGGCGCGCGCCGGGCACTTCGTGATGCTGTACCAGGAAGACCTGGCCTTCATGATTCCGCTGGTCCGGTGGGCCGGTGGCCGGGTCGGCATCGTGCTGCATCACGTGCCGCATCCGGAGCAGGTGCGCGGCGTCGTCGAGAAGCTGAAGAACGCGTACATGCGGCTCACGCAATCGTTGATCGCGACCGCGGACGTGGTGCTCGTGCCCTCGGACATGACGGCGCAGGAAGCGCGGGCGGACCTTCACATCCGTGCCGACCGGATACAGGTCGTGGGCAGTGCGGTGGACGATAGCTATACGCCGATCGACGCGGCCGTGCGCGAACGGGCGCGAGCGATGCTGCTGGCGCGTTTCGGTATCCACGTCGACGCGGCGCTGGTCGTGCTGAACGTCGGTTCGGACGAAACGCGCAAGAACAATGCGACGCTGTTTCGCGCGCTGGCATCGCTCGGGCGCAAGGACGTGATGGTGTTGCGGGTGGGCAGCGCACAGAACCAGGCCAATCGCGACGAATGCCGGGACATCGCCGCACAGGCGGGAATCGCCGTGCATTTCGCCGAAAACGTGGGAGACGAGGATCTCGGCTACTTCTTCCAGGCATCGGATCTGTACGTGTCGCCGACACTGCACGAAGGCTTCGGCCGCACGGTGATCGAAGCGCAGCTCGTCGGCCTGCCGGTCGTCGCGTCGGATCTGCCGGTGTACCGCTACACGATGGGCGAGTCGTTCGTGGCCGTTGCCGATGCGATGGATGCGGCCGAATGGGGCCGGCAGATCGAACGCGTCGCGGGCGACCCGTCGCTGCGGGCCGAACTGGTGAGCGCCGGGCGCGCGAACGCCCAGCGCTTTTCATCTCGCGCGGTCAGCGCGCAATTGCACGACGCGCTGGACCGGGCCGTGCTTGAGCGGCCGCGCGCAGGCCGGGCGGAAGCGTGAAAGAGGCGGTGACGCGAACGATTCAGGCCGACGGCCGGGCCGCGGTATTCGCGGGGCTGGCCGTGTCGACCCTGTTCATCCTCGCGCTGGCGATCAATGCGATGCTGCCGGCGCTCGGCGCGATGGAGCCGAGCGCGACCTGTACGTTGCTGGTGGCGGTCGCGGGGCTGGCCGCGCTGGTCGTCGCCCGCCCGGTATTCGCCGTGTCGATGCTGTACCCGCTGGTGATCGGATTGACCGCGTTCGTTGCCGGCGTGGGAATCGAATCCGGCGGATTCCTGCGCGAAACGGACATCTTCGGGGTTGCGAACGGCGCGTTCAGCCGGCTGCTGTCGTTCTACGCGATCTTCGTCGTGTGCGCGCTGTACGCGTTCGAGCGGTGCCTGAACGAGCGCGACGTGCACGGGCCGATTCGCGCGCGGATGACGCGTCAGCCGGTCAGCGTCGCGCTCGGGTTGGGGCTGGCCGGCGCGATCCTCGTGACGGGCGTGCTGGCGGGCCTGACGGGTGGCTTCGCGGTGCTGAGCGGCGTCAACCGCTACGCGCTGCGCAACGATGCGTCGAACAGCGCGCTGTTCAACCTGTTCCTGAACAACCAGACGTTCGTCGCCGTACTGCTCGGCACTTTCTGCACAAGTTCGAACCGCGTCGTGCGATGGGTGTCCGTCGTCCTGATCGTCGCCGATCTGGTGCTCGAAGCCCTGCACGGTGAGCAGTTCATGGCCGTACTGCACGTGTGCCTGACGTTTCTGATCCCGTTCATCGCCATTCATGCGATCAACGGCAAGCCGGTGATGCGCTACCTCGGGATCGGCTCGGTCGTCGCGCTCGTCATCGGCAGCGTGTCCGTGTTCTATGCGTACCGGGGACAAGGGCTGGACATCGCGGAGACGGTGGTGTCGCGCTTTCTCGAACAGGGGCAGGCGTGGTACGTCGTGGACGGCGACGCGCATCTGTTCAGCGCACCGACGCTGGGCGGCATGGCGGCGTTCGGGCGCTTCCTGGGTTCGCTGGGCTCGTTCACCGAGCCGACGTTCTTCAGCGGTGCGCCGGTGAGCGGCCTGCGCGACCTGATGCTGTCGTACGGCACGCCCGAGATCCTGAAGGCGTACGTGTTCGACGACGTCACGTTCACGATGGGTAACGTGGCGGTGCCGGTCTACTGGTTCGGCTACGCGGGCGGCGCACTCTTTGTCGCGTTGACGGGGGCGATCTACGGCGCGGCGAGCGCGATCCTGATCCGGATCGCGATGCGCGGCGGGGTCGTGATGCTGTGGCTGTTCGCGAAGATCTTTGCGTACGCGACCTATGCGATCCAGCAAGGCGATTACTGGACGCTGTTCGGTGTGCGCACGCTGTTCTACCTGGCGATCGCGCTGGTCTGGTGGTATTGCATCGATGCACGGCACGCGAACGCCGACGCGAAGCGGATGGGCACGGGGGCATCTTGAACGCGTTCGTCAGGCTTCTGTTTTCGTCGTTCGCGGGCGTGGTATGCGAAAAGATCATCGGGGCGCTCGCGGCGATCGCGAGCAATCACCTGTTCGCGAACATCTACGGCGCGCGACTGTTCGGCGAGCTGCAGTTCGCGTTGTCGCTCGCGTACGTGATCGGCAGCCTTGCGCTGATTTTCGGCGCACAGGTGATTCAGCCGATCCTCGGCAAGCATCCGCGCTTGCGGCACATGGTCGTCTACCGCGCGTTCCGCCTGCGGCTCACGCTGACGCTGGCCGTCATGGTGCTGTTCATGGGCATCGTGGTGATCGTCATGCGGCCGTCGAGCGTGTCGGAACTCACGTTGATCGCGGCCTTTGCACTGATCGTGGAGCCGATCGCGCTCGGTTCGTTGATGGCTTATGCCGAGTCCAGGCCGTGGGTCATCACGCGGGCGAGGGCCTATGCAAGCTGCGTGCGCGTACTGTGGCTGTACATCGCGGCGCACGCGTCGATGGGCGTGGTCGTCGCTGCGTTCGCCTGGCCGCTCGAGGCATGCGTGGCGGCTGCCGCACCGTTCAGCCGCTATCGCGCGCTGGCGTTGAAGTCGCCGAAATCGTTCCGCGGCAGCGCGGCCGTCACGAAAGCGCTGGTCGTGCGCGGGCTGCGGATCTGGCCGGCCATTGCGGCCAGCGTGCTGGTCCTGCGCATGGACCGGCTGCTGCTCGGCGTGCTGGTCTCCAAGGCCGATCTCGGCATCTACGCGTCGGCGGCGTCGCTGGTCGAGCAGTGGAACTCGGTCGGCACGACGCTGGCGCTGGCATTGGCGCCGAGCATGGTCTTTGCGGCGCGGACCGAGTCGCTGGTGCGTGCCAAGGCGTTGAAGCTCGGCCTGTATCTCGGCCTCGTCGGCTGTGTCGCGTGGGTCGGCAGCTGGTTCATCGGCCGCCCGGTGTTCCTGACGATTTACGGGCCCGCGTTCGTCGACGGCGTGCCGATCATGATCTACGCGACCGGCTGCTCGATCGCCACGTTCGTCGATGCGGGGCTGAGCACGTGGCTCCTGGCCGTGCGCCGCTACCGGCTCATCGTGGTCAAGCAGGTGTTGATCGTCGCGGCGATCGTTGCCGCACCGTTCGTCATGCCGCGCGCGCTGGTGATGTATGCGCCTTCGACCGGGATTGCCGTCTCGCTCGTCGTGTTCTGGTGCGTCGTGCTCGGCCATCTTTTCCATAACAGGGTGCGTCCATGAACGGCCGGTTTCGCGCTGACACGGGCCCCGTTGCGCCGGCACCCGGCCGGACGCGGGCGCCGCCATCCGCGGACGACGCATGCAAGCAAGAGGGTTTCGGATCGACAGGGAGGTCGCTCGTGACAAGCCGGGTGCTGATGGTGATGACGCGGGACATTCCGCAGGACGTATCGAACGGGCGGGAGCGCACGCTGAGCTTCATCCGGAAGGCGATCGGCGAGCACACGGAAGTGGCCGAATTCAAGATCCGCTCGGTGTTCGAAGACGGCGGTATCCGCGCGAAGATCGGCGCGGTGCTGCGCGTGGGATGGAGCGTGTTGCGCGGCGCGCCGTGCGCGCTTCAGGTGGCGATGTTTTCGCATCCGCGCAAGCGGGCGGCGCTGCTTCGCGCCATCGACGCATTCAAGCCGGACGTGATCTATTTCGACGGCATCCGGCTCGTGGACTACGCGATCCTGGTTCGGCGCCACGTGCCCGGATGCCGGATCGTCGTGGATTTCGACGACCTGATGTCGCGTCGCGCCGACATCCTGCGCGAGCAGGATTTTCCGCTGTCGGCCGGATATCTGGAGAAGTCGCTACCGGGGCCGTTCGTCAGGCTCGCCAACGCGAAGCTGGTCCGCAACGCGCTCCTGGGCTATGAGGCGTACGCGCTGAAGCGGCAGGAGCGGGCGGCGATCGGGTCGTCGCATGCCGTCACGCTCGTCTCCGTGGCGGACGCGCACGCGTTGCGGCAGTCGCTCACGAACGACGAAGCGGTGAAGGCGCACGTGATCGCGCCGCCGATGAATGCGCTGCGGCCGATGCGGCATCCGGCGGCGCCGTTCCGGTTCGTCTTCATCGGGTCGGACCGGCAGTTGCAGAACCGGCTGGCGATCGAGTATCTGGTGGCGTTGTGGGCACGTGTCGGTCCGGCGACGCCGCTGGTGATCTACGGGCGCATGGCCGGCCGCTACGATCCCGTGCCGAACGTCGAGTTCGCCGGATTCGCGCCGACCCAGGCGGATGTCTATACCGCGTGCTCCATTGCGTTGTGCCCCGCGTTCCTGCGCGGCGGCATCAAGTCGAAGGTGCTGGAAGCCGTGTCGTACGGCTGCGTGCCGGTCGGGAACGAAGCAGCCTTCGAGGGGCTCGGGTTCCACGACGACGCGCTTGCGATGAGCGAAGCGCGGCTCGAGCGGTTCGTCGTCGAGCCGGCCGCGGAGCTGGAGCACGTCGTGGAAGCGGCGACGCGTTTTGCCGCCTACTGCGAGCAGCACTTCAGCATGCCGGTATTCGACGGGCGGTGGCGCGTGCTGATCGCGCCACCGCCTGACAGCCCGTCGTGACGGGCCCATACAGCGTAGAGGAGGGCATCGATGTCGTGACCTGAACGACTCGCGGACGACCGGCTTCCGGACCTCGCATGTGCAGCGTGGCCGCCGGAAAGGGGAACGTCTTCCGCGAGCGATTTGCCGTCCCGCGGCCGATCGATTCAGCAGTTCGGCCGACGGGCGCCGTTACCATTCTTCACCGATACCTAATAGAAAATGAGACCGATCATATTTGGCGGGCGGTTCGGATGGCTGCATCCGGGCAGCGGGACGCGGGGCGTCGTCCTGTGCAACGCTTATGGACACGAATCCGTCTGGAGTCACGGCGGCATGCGGAACCTCGCAGACCGCCTGTCTGACCGAGGGATGCCGGTGCTGCGCTTCGATTACCGCGGCACGGGCGATTCCGCGGGGGGCGATGGCGCGAGCGACCAGTTCGAGACGGCCGTCGACGACGTGTGCGCGGCCATCGCGCGGCTGCGCGACGAAACGGGCGTGACGCGGGTGACGCTGTGCGGCCTGCGGCTGGGCGCGGCATTCGCGTTGGCAGCGGCCGGCCGATGCGACGTCGACCAGCTCGTGTTGCTGGCGCCGGTGGCAAGCGGGCGCAGCTACGTGCGCGAGCTGTCGATCATGCGCAATATCTGGCTCGACCAACTGCCGGCACCGTTGCGGGAGGCGCAGCCGAAGGACGCGCCGTTCAACGTGCTCGGGCAGGTCTACAGTCCGGCGTTCCGCGCACGGCTCAATGCGTTCGACGCGGTCGACGCATTGAAGGACCGCACCGGCGCGCCGGCGTCCGGCACGCTGATCGTCGACGTGAATGCCGGTGGCAGCGAACCGCTGCACCGGCGGCTCGAAGGGTTGGGCGGCTCGGTCGAGCGCCGGTCTTTCGAAGGCTATGCCGCGTTCATGCAGGAGACGACGTTCTCGAGTCTGCCCACGCGTGTGTTCGACGCGGTGGTCGACTGGGTTGCGGCCGCGACGGTCCGACAGGCACCGCCGCCACGTGCCGTATCGAACGCGGGCCACGATACCGACCTGATGCTCCGCACGCCGGAGGCCTGCGAACAGCCGGTCAGGTTCGGCATGGCCGGCCTGTTCGGCATCCTGTGCATGCCGCATGCGATGCACGACCGTGGGCCGGTTCTGCTGATCACGAACACGTCGGCCAGCGCGCATGTCGGCGATAGCCGGCTGTCGGTGCGGATCGCGCGGGAGCTGGCGCGGCGCGGCATCGCGTCGCTGCGCTTCGACGGCCGCGGGATCGGCGACAGTTCATCGGGACGCGACGGCACGCTGGACGACGTGCGTCAGCCGGTCTATTCGAGCGCGGTCGTCGAGGACGTCTCGACGGCAGCCCACTGGCTGAAGGAGCAAGGGTATCGACATGTCGTGTCCTTCGGCATCTGCTCGGGTGCATACAGTGCATTGCGCGCGGCGCTCGTGGGGCGGGCGCTGTCCGGCGTCATCTCGGTGAACCTGCAGAGCTTCCACATGCCCGACGGCCTGTCGTCCGACGCGTTGCGCCAGCATCGCCCCAATTCGATGGCCGGTTACCGATCGTCGTTCTTCGAGCTCCAGAAATGGAAACAGGTGCTGACCGGCAAGCGCCGGATCATGCCGTTCGTCCGGCTCGTGCTGAAGCGCGTGACGACGCGAGCGGCCGTCACGATCGGCGCGTGGCGGCGCCGGATTGCCGGATGGTCGTGCACGGAGACGATGCCGGTCGATCCGCATGACATCCTGCGCACGCTGCAGCGCAAGGAGGTGAGCACGCTGTTCGTGTGCGGCGCATACGACACCAGCCTGGACCTGATGACGACGTACTTCGGCCCGCGCGGCAAGCGGCTGTCCCGGTTTTCGGGCGCGCGCGCCGTCGTGCTCGACGATCTCGATCACAGCGTCTTCAGCTCGCACGCGGCCGACGCGGTGGTTGGACTGTGCAGCGAGTTCGTCAAGGGGCTCGATGCGCGTCGCGCACCGGCAGGGCGGATCGTCAAGGCGGAATCGCCCGCGTGATTCGGGGCCGGCGGAGGCTGTGTCAGATGTCGCACAGTCGGTGAACCGGTGCGTTGATAGAGTCACTCGACTGTCTTCGACGACACGGCCCGGCCTCCGCGCGACCCTGACGATGAATCCCGTCAGCTCCGGACGTCTGGACCGTATCGGCGCAATGCGCGTCATCGCGGTCCAGACGTCATCCGGACGCACCACGCCGGGCGATTCGTGTCGCTGGCGGGCGCTCGACAGTGGCTCGACACGCGGCAGCGCGCCGTCAATGTCGGACGAATCGGCGTCGTGGTTATTGATGGACTGTACGGAGTGGAGAGGATGCTGGCGAGTGCAAAGGTGCCTGATGGCTGCGGCGGTGTGCCGCGATATCGGATTGTTCAACATACGCTCCGGATACCGAATTGAACGTTTTCCCGTCGACCGGCTCGCGCGCGGAAGCCACGCGCGTTGTCGTCATCAACGACTACGCGGGACGCAAGGGGGGCGCGGAGGAGGTCTACCAGGCTTCCATCGAGGTGCTGCGAAACATTCCAGGCGTCGACGTGTACTCGTTCGACGACACGAATTTCCCGCCGGGCGAAGGCACGCTCGTGCGTAGCTGGAACCGCGCCGCGTCGAGCGCGCTGGCGGCGCTGCTGGACGAGGTGCGCCCGCATCGCGTGCTCGTGCACAACTACCACAACCTGCTGACGCAATCGATCCTGCCGGTACTCGCGCGGCGCCGCCGCGAACAGGGATTCCGCACGTATCTCACGTGCCACGACTACCATCTGGTTTTCTACAACCCGAACATGCTGACCTATCGCGACGGCCGCCCGGTACCCGTTCCGGTCGAGGCGCTGTCGGGTCTGGCGCGGCTGTTCGGGCTGGCGAGCACGAAGGGCCGCCTCTACGACGCGATGAAGAAGCTGCACTGGCATGCGGTGTACGCGTATTGCGATCCGCGCGACGTATTCGACCTGTTCCTGTGTCCGAGTCCGTATATGCGCACGGTACTGGCGCGGCGAGGCATCACGAAAAGCGCGTTGCTGCCGAATCCGGTGAGCCAGTTCGCAGAGCCTTTCCCGCCGCGCGTGTGTGCGCGCGAGCAGTTCGATCTCGCCTATGTGGGGCGGCTCGCCCCGGAGAAGGGCATTCACGAATTCATCGAACTGGCGCGCCGGACGGATTTCCGTCGTATCGGCAGCCTGACGCTGTACGGCGACGGGTTGCTGCGCGCGGAACTCGAAGCACGCCACCAGGATCTGGTCCAGGCCGAACGGTTGCGCTTTGCCGGGCGGCTGGGCCACGACGCGCTGTTCCATGCATTGCGCGCACACGACGCGCTGGTTTTACCGTCCGTCTGGGCCGAAAACGCGCCGCTCGTCATGGTCGAGGCGGCGACGCTGGGGTTGCCGGTACTCGCGCACGAAATCGGCAGCCTGTCGACGTTCGGCAGCGAGATCGGCAACAAGATCCTGTACCGGAATTCGCCGGCCGCCCTGACAGGTGCGCTCGACGAACTGGACCGTCACCTGCGTACCGCCGATCGGCACTACGACTGTTCGGCCTATACGCCGGCGCACTACGCGGCGCAGCTTGCGTCGTGGATGGGGCTCGGCGGGCAGCAGAGAGACTAGGGCGTGAACAGGCCCTGGCGCGCGGCGCGGATGCGTCGCCGGACACGACCGGCCGCGAGGCTCACTGAAGAGGAATGTCATGCGGGCACATCGACGCATCGTGGCGGTCGCGCTTGGCGCACTCGCGTTGTCGGCCGGTCACGGCTACTGCCATGACGGCGAGCGGGTGGCGGCGCTCGCGCCGGCCAATACGTCCGCCAGCCGCGAATTCAAGGGGTCGTCGAACGGGCTCCTCGCCGGAACGTCATCGATATCGAAAGTCGACGTGCATACGTTGCTGTACCCGGGCAGTACGACGCAGGTGCTGGCCCATTACCTGCCGTGGTGGGGGCCCGACCCGCGCGGCCTGAACGTCGGCTATCGATCCGACGACCCCCGCCAGGCCTTTCGTACCTTCGCGGACATGCGCTCGCGCGGCATCGACGGCGTGATCGTCGACTGGTACGGCCAAGGAAATTTCGTCGACACGGCATGGCGGGCGTCCATGCCTGAACTGGTGAAGTTTCCCGGGATGACGTTCTCGATCATGATCGACAGCGGCTCCTTCAAGTTCAATGCATGTCGCGGCTGCGATGTGACTGCGACGATCCTGAACAACCTGGCCTACATCAGCCGCGAATATTTCACGTCGGACCAGTATCTGCGCTACGAAGGCCATCCGGTCGTATCCGAGTTCGGGATGGACACACTCGAGCCGGCCGACTGGGCACGCATTCACGCGGCGTATCCCGACATCTACTGGCTCCACACGCTGGTGCAAGGCTTCGACTTTCCGTACAGCAAGGGCGCGTATGTCTGGACGCAGCCGGTGTCGCGGACCATGCCGCAGGCAGCTGGCACGCGGTACGACCTGCAGTATCGCGAGCGCTTCTACAACGTCGCGCGGAACCAGCCGCCAGGGACGATCACGGTCGGCGGCGTATGGAGCGCGTTCGACGATACGAAGGCGCCGTGGGGCGCCGCGGCGCCACGCTTTCTCGCGCCATCGTGCGGCCGGACCTGGCTCGATACGTTCAAGAGCATCAACGAGCGCTACAGCGCGCGGCAGCAGTTGCCGTTCGTCCAGTTGATTACGTGGAACGATTATGAGGAGGGGAGCGCGCTCGAAACCGGCATTGCCAGTTGTACCGCGATCGACGCACAGCCGGTGGGCGCAAGTGTGGCAGTGCGGATCACCCATCAGGAAACCGTCGACCATCTCGAGTTGTACGAGCAGCTCGGCGCTGCGTCGTTCAGGCTGGCCGGCCGCTATCCGGCCAACACGACGAGCATGCCGCTTCCGGACGGACGGGCGGGCACCTATTTCATCAAGGCGGTCGGCAAGCCGTTCATCGAGAACGTCGTGTCGGCGGCCATCGTCGTGCGCTGACGCGCGCGGGCGACAGCGGCGCGATCATCGCGCATCGTTCGCCGTCGGCAGGGCACGCGCGGCCGGCTTTGACGCATCCGGTTCCTGCGGTCCGCAGGTCGGCCGGCCAACCTGATCGTCGAACCGGACGATATCGTCGTCGCCGAGATAGTCGCCCGATTGCACCTCGATGATTTCGAGCGGAATCCGGCCGGGATTTTCGAGGCGATGCAGTTCGCCGGCCGCGATGTACGTCGACTCGTTCTCGCAGAGCAGGAACGTCTCATCGCCACGCGTCACCTTCGCGGTGCCGCGCACGACGATCCAGTGCTCCGTGCGGTGATGGTGCAACTGCAGCGACAGCCGCTTGCCGGGCTCGACGACGATCCGCTTTACCTGGAAGCGTTCGCCGAGATCGATCGAATCGTAGTGTCCCCACGGTCGCTGCACCTTGCGGTGCTCGCTCGCCTGCGGGCGCCGTTCGGTCTTCAGCCGCGCGACGATGTTCTTCACGCGCTGCACGTCGTGCTTGTTCGCGACCAGCACGGCATCGGGCGTCTCGATCACGACGACGTCCTTCATGCCGACGCACGCGATCAGGCGGCCCTCCGAGCGCACGAGGCTGTCCTGCGTGTCCTCGAACACGATCGGCCCGCGCGCGACGTTGCCGTGATCGTCCTTCGGCATGATCTCCCAGATCGCATCCCAGGTGCCGACATCCGACCAGCCGGCCGCGAGCGGCACCACGATGCCTTCGATGCCGAGTTCGCGGTGTTCCGCGAGCCGTTCCATGACCGCATAGTCGATCGAGTCCGACGGACACGCGTCGAAGGCCGCCGCGTCGATCCTGAAGAACGGATCCTCGGCGATGCCCGCACGCCATGCGGCTTCGCAGGCCGCATGGATGTCGGGCGCGAGCGTGCCGATCGCCCGCAGCCAGACCGACGCACGCGTGACGTAAATCCCGCTGTTCCACCAGTAGTCGCCCGATTGCAGGTAGCGCTCGGCCAGCGCCGCGTCGGGCTTTTCGACGAAGCGCCCGATCGCGTAGCCACCCTGGCCGCCGTGGCGGCCCGCGCGCGGCTCGCCGACCTGGATGTAGCCGTAGCCGGTTTCCGCGCGCCGCGGCAGCACGCCCAGCGTGACGATTGCGCCTTCCTGCGCGTAGCGCGCCGCGCGTGCGATCGCGTCCTGGAATGCGCCGACGTCGGCGATCACGTGGTCGGCCGGCATGACCGCGAGCACGGGATCGTCCGCGAGCTGGCTCGCGTCGAGTGCCGCCAGCGTGAGCGCGGGCGCGGTGTTGCGTGCGGCCGGTTCGAGCAGGATGCGGGCGGGCGCCGCGCGGCCGAGCACCTGTGCGGCACTCATGACACGATGCTGTTCGCCGCAGACCAGCAGCAGCGTGTCGCCGAGCGACGCATTCGCGATGCCGTTCAGGCGGCGCGCCGTCGTCGACAACGGCGATTCGTTCGAGACCAGCTCGATCAACTGCTTCGGATACTGCTCGCGCGACAGCGGCCACAGTCGCGTGCCCGAGCCGCCTGCGAGAATCACGGGCAGGATGTGCGGCAGGTCGGGTTCGGGAACCGGGCGAAGGGTGCGGGTCATCGATTGGCTCCAGTGTCGGCGGGCAGCCGGGCGTGTGCATGGCTGTCGGTTCGCGCATCGTCGTTGCGCGACCGGTGCGCCGAAACGGTCCGGGTGAGCAGGTTGCGCAGCGCGCCTGCGGCGCGGTAGGCCGGCCGGACCAGGCCGATGAATGGCGTGCCCTGTTCGAGATACGGGCCGTAGGCCTTGCGGAATCCGAAACGTTTGTAGAACGCCTGGCGCGGCGCCGGCACGTGCGTGCGCACCGCGGTGTCGGGCCACGCAGCCTGCGCGGCGGTGAGGGCACGCTCGATCAGCCGCTCGAGCGTATCGTCGTCGCGACGGCTCTCGCTCGTCAGTACCTTGTCGATCACGACGTCCGGATCGATGTCGTCGCCGGGCAGGATGCGTGCGTAGGCCGCGACTTCCATCGTGTCGCCGTCGCGCACGCTCGCATAGACATGCAGCGCGCCCGCGTCCTTGCCGTCGATGTCGAGATGCGTGTGCGCGTCCTCGACCACCAGCACGGCGTTGCGCGCGCGCAGGATTGCATAGAGATCGACGGCGCCCAGATGTTCGAATTCACAACAATGCCATTCCATGATGCTGTCCTCGCGTGATGCCTTCGGCACGTCGCGCCGCACGGACGCGATCGTTCCGTGCGGCGCGGCGATCCTCATCATCCGGGTGCGCCGTGCGTCGGTCTGTTCGAAAGCGTACTCACGATCCGGATTCGCACGGCAGGCGCGGCACGCGCAGCCGCGGCTTGCCGCGCGAGCGTCGCTAAGTGCGGTAGCACACACCGCGGCAGCCGGTGCCTTTCCATAATGGCCTCGATCCTGGTGGCCCGCCTCGATGCGTGGCCAGTCAACATCGCATGTCAATAAAGAACCGGGGGCAGGACTTGAAGATTGCGAGCGATCACGACGGGCCGGTCGTGCGTGGCGGTACCGGGCACATACTCACGCACGCGGTCGGCAGCCTCGCGCAGGCCGACCCTGTGCCGCCTAGTCGAATTTCTTCAGGATCGTGCGTGCCCGTGCGGCGTACACGTCCTTCATCCGCATGCCGTTGTCTGACCGCATGCGCCACCGCACCGATCTGCTGTGGGTGCTGCTGGCAGTCGCGCGGTGCGGCCTGGCCAATTGCGACCAGGTGCTGGCCGCATTCGCGCCGACGGAGTGCAACGCACAGTCGCGGTGGGCCTATGCGTGGCGCGTCGAACCGTCATGCTGCACTGCGGGAGATCGGTGCCGGCACAACCGGTCTCACGCGTGGCCGCGACGATGCGCCGGAGGACGACCGGCGCGAGCGACATGCGCTTCTCCGCGCGTCGGCGCCGCGAAATTCGATGCGCGATGGGGGGCGGTTGATTACGGCGTGTAACGGTCGACCGGGGGATGAGCGAGCCGTGCGCCATCGCGATACGATGCGGCCGTCCGGCGGCGCGCGCGATTATGCGGTGAGTGGAGCGCGGTGCCGGCCTTTCCTGGGGATTTCGATGGAAATCACGGGCAATCGGCCACCCCCCATTTTGCGGAAAAGTAGTATTTGCCACTGATTGACTGGAATGCTCATAGATAATCAAATCTCAGTGGTCAAACGCGTGTAGTGCGGGGCGACCAGTCGCGTAACCGGTTGATTCAGGTTTATCTTTTGGTAACAAGACCATCTCCAAACGGGGTGTAAATTCAGAAGCGGATGGGATGCGGCGGTCATTCCGGCAGCGGGTTGGCGGCCATTCGGTTCAGCATCGGGCGCACCTGTCGTGTACGACGTGACGCACATGCCGACGGCATTCCCGTCTGCCGACGCGCTCCGCCTGGATGGCGGGTCGCCTCAAAGCGGGGACGTCGTGGCTCCCGCAGCCGCGCGTTCCCTTCGAGTTCGATGACAACGAGGCCGGATGACATCCGGCTCGACCTCCGGGGGCTCTCGCCGTGTGCAGTTTCGATCTTCGCCAAAGCTGCGGAAACGCAGCGCGGAAAGGCGGCCATGCGCCGCCGGCCGCAGCGCACGCGAACGGTTCGCGGAGTGGAGAAAGTGATGGTTCGCTATGAATATGCCAATAACGCGCGATAAGAGCGCCGGCGCGGGGAGTGGTAACGGGCAGCGTCCGCTGATTTACTGGACGCAGTCGCCGTCCGTCATGCTGCGAAAGGAACTGGCGCGACGCGACTGGAAAGTGTCGATCGTCGCGCAGGCGAGCGACCTGCGCGAAACGTCCGGCGAAATCACCTGCGGCATCCTCGACCTCAGCGGCGGCCATGCCGACGCGATCGGCAGCATCGCGTCGACCTGCGCGTCGATGCGCGACGTCGTCTGGGTCGCACTCGTCGACGCCGGTCAGACCGCTTCGCCGAACGTGCGCGCGCTGTTGCGCGACTATTGCTTCGATTACGTCACGTTGCCCGCATCGCACCAGCGGATCGCCGATACGGTCGGCCATGCATACGGGATGGAGTGCCTGTTCGCGCGCGACCGGGAACGTCTCGAATCGGAGGAGAAAGGTATCGTCGGCACCTGCAGCGCGATGCTGCGGCTGTTCGACACGGTGCGTCGCTTCGCACGCACGGATGCACCGGTGTTCGTGTTCGGCGAAACGGGCACCGGCAAGGAGTTGACGGCCGTCGCGATCCATCGCCATTCGGAGCGCCGCAACGGCCCGTTCGTTGCGGTCAACTGCGGGGCCATTCCGCCGCATCTGCTGCAGTCCGAACTGTTCGGCTATGAGCGCGGCGCGTTTACCGGCGCGAACGCGCGCAAGATCGGCTATGTCGAAGCGGCAAACGGCGGCACGCTGCTGCTCGACGAGATTGGCGACCTGCCGCACGAGAGCCAGGCGAGCCTGCTGCGTTTTCTGCAGGAGCGCGCGATCCATCGCCTGGGCGGCAGCGATCCGGTGCCGGTCGATGTCCGGATCGTATCGGCGACGCACGTCGACCTGCGCGGTGCAATGGAGGAAGGACGCTTTCGGCCGGACCTGTTCCATCGTCTGTGCGTGATGCGTATCGACCAGCCGCCGCTGCGCGCGCGTGGCAAGGACATCGAACTGCTCGCGCATCACATGCTCGAGCGCTTTCGCGGCGATGCGCGCCATCGCGTGCGCGGCTTCTCGACGGATGCGATCACGGCGCTCTACAAGCACGACTGGCCCGGCAATGTTCGCGAGCTGATCAACCGCGTGCGCCGCGCGGTCGTGATGACGGAAGGGCGCCTGATTACCGCGCAGGATCTCGAACTCGAATACTGTCTCGATGCCGCGTCACCGTCGGTGGCCGACATCCGCAAGTCGATCGAGCGCGAGGCGATCGAAACCGCACTGCTGCGCACGCGCGGGCGCGTCGCGGCTTCGGCCCGCGAGCTCGGCGTGTCGCGTGCGACGCTGTATCGCTGGATGGAGGCTTACGGAATCGAGCGGCCGCGCGGGACGGGCTCGTCCGACTGAGATTCGACCGGGGCGCTCGCGGCTTTCGGCAGCCGCGAGCGTCGCGTCAACCGGCCTGCGTGGCGCGCACCGCGCGTGCGGCGTTCACGGCCCGGATTTCCACCACTGGCGGCCCATCGGCCGCGGCCCCGTTCTTCCCGCCCATTTCGAGCGGAACGAGCACGACACGCGCCGGCGTGCCGGGCGCGAGATGGAACCAGTCGTCGCGCGGCATGAAGCCCGGCGCATCGATCTGCACATGGCGTGCAACGTGCCGTGTGTCGATGTCGACGTGCCACGTGTCGCCGGTGCGCGACACGCACGCCTCCAGCCCGAGTTCGCGGCGAACCAGCACGGCAGGGTGCGTGCGGGACGGGAAATGGAACGCCTGAGACAGCAGCATGCCGTCGTCGGCGGCGCGTAGCGTTGCGACGACGGTGTCGTGTTCGCAGGGCCCGAAGCGGTACGCATAGGTCCAGTCGAAGAAGCGGCCGAGCAACTCGGCCGAGCCGATTCGCACCGTGTCGTGCGCCGCGATCCGTACCGGGCAGCCGGTCCGCGCGACCGGCGTGCGGCCGTCGCGCAGCGCGACCAGCTCGAGCGTTGCCGACAGCGGCGCGGGGCGCTCGTTGACGACATGCACGTCGAGCCCGTTCAAGCCTTCGTCGACGAGCAGCACCTGCACGGGTTGCAGGACCTGGCGCAACGCATGCCACGCCGATTTCGGCCGGTGCGCGGCGTCGATCACGCCCCAGCCGGCACCCGGCATCACGTCCAGGAATTGCCAGACGAGCGCGCCGGCGCAGCGCGAGCCGGTGCGACGCCATTCGGAAAACGTGTCGCGCATCAGGTCTGCGATCACCGCGCGCGACAGCTCGAAGTAGCGCGCCGGATCCTCGCGCCGCAGCCGGTCGGGTGCGACGTGGTAGAGGGTCTGCAGATAGTGGTCGCGAACGTCCTCGAAATCCCACGACGTGCCGGGGTCGCGCGGCACGGCGGCCTTCCAGCGCGGCTCGTGCACGCCGGGCCAGCCGAGCTCGGCGAGCGTCGCATCGCACGGCAGGTTCGAGAACGCGAGGCATTCGCTCGCGAAGCGCACGTCCGCGCGGCGCGCGTCGTCGAGCGGGCGCAGGTACGCACCGACGCCGTAGTAGTGCGACACGCGTTCGCGCGGCGCGAACGGCAGCACGCCGCCGTCGGGCGAATCGGGCACGTACGGGACGTCGGGCCGGCATGCGGCCGCAAGGCCGGCCAGCCGGTCGGCGGTCAACTCGAGGAAGCGCTGCTTCGGTCCGAGCCCGGACATCGCGGCCTGTTGCGCGATCTCGCTGCCGCCGCACAGTACGGCAAGCGACGGCGATGCGCCGTGACGCGAGAGGAACTGCCGCGCCTCGCGATCGACGTTGTCCGCGAACGCGGGATCGTCGAGCGCATAGTCGAAGTTCGCGAACATGAAATCCTGCCAGACCAGCAGCCCGAGCCGGTCGCACCAGGCGTGAAAGGCATCGGCCTCGTAGGCCATCGTGCCGCCGACGCGGATCATGTTGAAGCCGGCTTCGCGCGCGAGCCCGAGCAGGCGGGCGTAGGTGGCGTCGTCCGCGTGCAGCGCGAGCGGCGCGGCGCTGCTCCAGCACGCGCCGCGCGCGAACACGGGCACGCCGTTGATGCGCAGCCCGAAACCCTTGCCGTCCGCGCTGGCGTCGACCTCGATCGTGCGGAAACCCGTTGCGCCGAGCGGCCGCCGCTCGTCACCGATATGCAGTGCAATGTCGTACAGCACCGGCTCGCCGTGCGTATGCGGCCACCAGAGGCGCACGCCGGGCACCGCGACGCTTGCGCGCAGACGGTCGGGTCCGGCCCGTTCGAGCGTGGCGTGGTGCTTGCCGCACGACAGCCGTGCCGCGAGCGCGTCGGGCAGCGGTGCGGCGAACGTCAGTTCCGCGTCGAGCCAGCCCGTGTCGCCTTCGATGCGCGCATGCAGGTCGCATTCGACGAGAACGGGGCCGTCGGCCGGATCGAGCACGTCCACGGGCCGCCACGGGCCGGTCGGCACATGCGGCGGAAACCAGCCGGGCATGTGCCCGAACAGCGACGTGCGGATCGTGCGCAGTGCCGCCGGCTCCGCGAGCCGCGTGCGCCAGCGCGCGCGGCGCGGCGCGCGCGTATCGTGCAGGTGCGGCGCGAGCGCGCGGAAACAGAGGGTCAGCCGGTGCGTGCCATCGAGCGACACGGATACGTCGTGCGCGACGAACATGCTGTCGGAGCGGAGGATCGGGGTGTCGTCGAGCCACGCTTGCGCGAGCGTCGCAAGGCCGTGAAAGCGCAGCACGCGCGGCCCGTGTCCGCGCAGTTCGATCCGGTACCAGTGGTCGCGCTCGTCGAGCGATTCGGCCTCGTCGAGCCGGCCGGCGAGCGCGAGCGACTGCGCGACCGTGCCGGGCACGGTCGCCGGGATCCAGTCGGCGCCGGCGGTCGGGAGGTCGCGCGGTTCCCGTGCGGCGCCCGCGGCCGTCGCCAGCATCGACCACGCGGGCAGGGCACGCGTGCGCGTCACCGCATGACCGGCACGGGTGCCGCAGTGTCGCTATGTACGGGCGTCAGGTGCCGCAGCGGCAAGCCGATCTGCCGCGCGCAGGCGACCACATCCGCATACGCGGCCTCGATCGCTTCGAGCGTCGAGTCGCCGTGCTCCTCCTTGCCGCGCGCGCAGGCGCGCGCGAGCCGGAATTCCAGCACCATCGCTTCGGACGCGATGCGATCGCACGCGGCGCGGATCTCGGCGAACGGCCCGACGCAGCCGCTGGCTTGCAGCCAGCGCGCGTAGTGGCCGAACAGTTCGAAATTCGCACCGAGCTGCCGAACCGAATTGAACGAGTAGGCATGGAAGTGCTCGAGCGGTGAGTCGGCGAGCGTCCGCGCGTCGGTCTGCAACTGCCGCCGGAACGCGGCGATCGGGTCGACCACCGGCAGGCGCCGCAGGTGGCGCTGCAGCGCGGCGAGCGATGTTTCGCACAGCGCGCGCTCGTCGAGCGGCGCAAACCGCCGCTTCGCGCATTCGACGTACGGCGGCAGCGTCATCGGCGAACTGCCGCCGACGAGCCCGTTGTAGTCGAAATCCTCGGCCACGTAATAGCCGCTGTTGTGGAAGTAGCCGATCTGGCGCTTCGCGCGGTCGATCGCATCGATGCCGATCGTCGTCTTCGTGTGCTGCGTGCGGTAGCTGCTGCCGCGCGTATCGGGCAGGAACCACGCGTCGACTTCGACGATCATCAGGTGGCCGCGCGCGACCTGCGTCTCGATGTGCAGGTCGAGCGGTTCGTAGATCGAGTGCTCCTGCACGACGATGCCGTACAGCCGCTCCAGTTCGTCGTGCGGAAACTTGAAGAACGTGAACTGGTCGCCCTCGAAGTCGAGCGCAATCGTGAACGGCAGCGCCGCGTACGGATTGAAGCCCCACCACCGGAGCACCTCGAGCCACATGTCGACGTAGCAGTTGGTCTGTTTCCAGACCATCTCCTGGCTGTGCAGCGGATGCGGCCGGTAGTGGCGCGCGCGGTGGCGCACATCCTCGAACGACGCGTCTTCGCCGTCGCGGGACACGAATCTCATGGCGTGCCCCACAGCACGTCGCGGACTTCGCGCGGCCATGCGTCGAGGTCGAAGCCGTGATGGCGGAACAGCGCGAGCGTGAGCCGTTCGAGGCCGAAGCCGACGCAGCCCGTGTGCGCAACGTCGCCCGTCGCGGTGCGGATGTCCCACAGCAGGCCGAAATGATCCATGTGGTAGTTGAAGCTCAGGCAGGCGGTCTGGCGACCGTCGTGCTCGATCGGGATCAGCAGCTCGAACTTCAGGTTCTGCTCGCGCTGGCTGTTCGCGACGATCTTGCCGCCGCGCCCGAAGAACGGATCGTTCGCGAGATCGATCGCGTTGGGCAGGCGCAGCGCCTCGATCATCCGCGTGCCGCGTTCGATCCACGTCTCGCGGAACGACACGATCTGCTCGGGCGTGCCGATCCGCACGTATTCGCGCATCCGGAACAGCTGCATCCGGGTCGGATCGAGCGACGGCTCGTGGCGGAAGCAGTACGAGAAGACGTCGACGATCCGCCCGTCCGCCGGCAGCGCGCCCGCGCGCGCGACGACCGGATAGACGGGGTAGCACGCGGCCGGCGTCATCACGACGTAGGTGGGTTTCTGGCTTTCCGTCCAGTCGTCGCCGCGATCGAGGCACTGCAGTACGCGCTGGTGCTGGCGCTCGTCGCCGCAGAACGCATGCACGCTGCCCGCGAGCTGCGGGAAGCTCTTCATGTATTCGCTGCGCTCGAACTCGGTGCGGCTCATCGCCGGCGGGAAGCGCAGCACTTCCGCCTGCTGGTCGGCACCGATGCGCGTGACGAACGCATCGAGCGCTTCGACGACGCGCTCGAACCGTTCGCTGCGGCCGAACAGGCCCTGGATGCCGGTCGAGACCAGCAGGCCCGCGTCGATCAGTTCGTCGCGCAGCGGGTTGACGCCCGCGCGGTCGAGCGGCGCGTCGGCGGGAGCGGAGGCGGAGGAGGGCACGGCAAGGCGATCGTTCACGAATGTTTCTCCAGCGTCGCAGGACGCAGCGCGAGCAGCAGGTTCGAGGTATTGGCGGCAATGCGGTCGTTGTTGATCATCAGCGGCGCCGCGTGCAGGTCGCGAATGTGGCGGCCGATGCTGAACGGCGTGCCTTGCTTGTAGCCGGCCATCCCGCAGATCATCATGGCCTGGTGCGCGACTTCCAGCGCGGTCGTCGACACGTAGGTCTTCAGCGTGTTGATCTCGGCGGCCCAGGCCATGCCGGCCGACCACGAGCGCGCCGTCGCATTCGCATGGAGGCGCAGCACGTTGTCGACGCGGGCCTGCATCGCCTGCATCAGCGCGAGCGATTCGGCAATGCGCCGCGACGCGGGCGACGGTGCGCCGTCGGTCTGGCGTGCCTGCGCGCGGAAGAACTGGTGGGCGCGATGGAACGCGTCGCCGGCCACGCCGATCCATACCGCGGCCCACAGGATGTGCGATACCGGCACCATCGTTTCCTCGGCGATCTTCGCGAACGGCACCGGCAGGCACTGGACGGCAGCGCCTTGCGCGTCGAGCTCGAAACCGTTGCTGCAGGTGCCCCGCATCCCGAGCGTGTCCCATTCGCCGCGGCGGGTGAGCGTGTAGCCGTCGCGCAGCAGCGTGACGAGCACCTGCTCGGAAGCCGGCGCGTCCGCATCGCGTCGTGCGGTCGCGAGGATGCCGTCCGCATAGTCGCCGTACGAGATCGTCGGCGCGGATTTGCGCAGCCGGAACTCGCCGCCGTCGGTTTCGAGCGCGCACTGGCTCGCGCGCAGGTTGCCGCCGACGCCGTCTTCCGACGTGGCCGATGCGAGCAGCCACTGGTGGCGCACGAGCTGCTGCAGGAACAGCTTGTGCCAGCCCTGGTCGGCTGCGTGATCGACGATGCACGCGACCTGGATCTGGTGCATCGCGAACACCATCGCCGACGACGCGCAGGCCTGGCCGAGAATCGAGCAGGCCGACACGATGTCTTCCAGCGACGCGCCAGCGCCGCCCAGATGGGTCGGCACCATCGCGCCGAGCAGGCGGCGCGCGCGCATCGCCTCGATCGCCTCGACGGGGCAGCGCGCGTCGCGGTCGACCGCGTCCGCGTGCTGCGCGGCGATCTGTGCGACGGCATGCGCGGCCTCGTCGAGCCGACGCGAATCGCTGTCGGCCGCGAGTTCGGGAAGCGGCGCGCTCATGCGGAATGCTCGGTGCGTTGCAGCGTGGCGATCGTGTCCGCGAGCGCATCGATGCTGCGGAACAGGTTGCGGTTCAGCATCTCGTCGGGAATCTCGATGTTGAATTGCTTCTCGATCGCGAGCATCAGCTGGATCGTGTCGAGCGAGGAGAGGCCTGCTTCGTAGAGGTCGTCCCCGTCGCCGATCGAATCGATCGCGGCTTCGAGGTGGGCGACGTGCTTCAGGATGGTTCTGATTTCGTTTTTCACGTGCTGCTCCGGCGTGCGTGGTGTCGTCCGCTCGGGCAGACGCGCGATACGCGCTGACGTCCCCCCGGCAGTCCGGCATCAGTAGACCATTGGCAGACACTGCGTTCTGTTCGCCACCCTACAAACAGCTAACCCCGAGCTAACCCCGCGCAACGAAGCGCCGCGCCGCGCAGGCGGGCCGGTCAGGTGCGCGATGCGGCCGGCACGCCCGAGTCGGCCGACAGGATGCGCTTCATCTCGTCGCGCACGATCGCCCGGCAGCCGCACGACATTTTTTCGAGGCCGTCGAGGTCGGCGAGCTCGATCGAGCTCCGGTATTGCCGGATCAGGCCCAGCTTCTGGATTTCGCCGGCCGCATCGGTCACCGTCTCGCGCCGCACGCCGAGCATCTGCGCCAGCATGCTGTGCGTCACCTGGATCTCGATGCTGCGCGTGCGGTCGTATGCCAGCAGGAACCATCTGCATAGCTGATGTTTGAGCACGTGATGACGGCTGCAGAACGTGATCTGCGAGACCTGTGCCATCAGCAGCCGCACGCAGACGAACACGAGATGGCGGATCACCGGCGACGCATCGAACGCGGCGGCGAACATGCGCCGGTCGAGCCGGTAGACGAACCCGTCGCGGCAGGCGACGGCCCGGCAGGGCATCCGGCCGCTGCCGCCGATCACGTCGTCGCATACCACGCTTTCGCTGCCGATCTCCGCCACTTCCAGCGTCATGCCACCGGACGACACGTACTGCAGCGAAATCGCGGTCGTGACGGGCAGGTAGACCGCGGCGAGCATTTCGCCGGGTTCGCAGAGCACCTGCCCCGATTTCAGGTGGACGAGTTGAAGGTGGGGCGCCAGCGTCGCGAGCTCGTCGCGGTCGATGGCCGCGAGAAACCGGTTCGCGTCGAAGCTGTGGGAAAGCTCGATCATGCCGTTCGCGTGCGCGACGGCGTCAGGGGCCTGGTGAGTCACGGCGCATCCTCGTAGGGTGGCGGTCGCGCGTCGTCGCGGCGATACCCCGGAAAGGGGAATTCGCACGCTCGTGCGGACTTGTGTTCGTCATGAATGGAGTGACGGTACTGGTGAAAAGGCTAGCACGCTATTGAATTAGATCAATTGCACATTGCGTCATTTCACAAAGTTTGACGATTTTTGCCTGAGTGCAAACGTTATCCGGATTTAATGATTCATTTCGCCGGAATTAATCATCTGAAAACAGAATGCGACGGCGGCGATTCAT
Source organism: Burkholderia aenigmatica (assembly GCF_902499175.1). Classification (GTDB taxonomy): domain Bacteria; phylum Pseudomonadota; class Gammaproteobacteria; order Burkholderiales; family Burkholderiaceae; genus Burkholderia; species Burkholderia aenigmatica. The sequence continues at coordinate 15,022 of NZ_CABVQC010000011.1, read as the reverse complement.
TCGGTGTCAGCCGTGAATCAATCGAGCGGCGGCGCGCATCGCGCGGGGAGAGTACGTGGCGGGCATTGAACATTATTTGACAAATAAATGGTGCTCGCAAGAATTTGATGAAAAATCAGTGTGTTACATGCGAAGTGTGCGATGGATGACAGAGTATTGAATTAGTGCGTCGATTCAAATTTGAGACAGTTTCAAACGACCGTGTGGGGTGGGGTGTCTCCGCTGAGCGTAGTCGGGGACGTCATGTAAACAATTGAAAATAGACTGTAAGTATATGAACGACAAGCCTCGCGGCGCCGGTTTGGTTGCCTCGGCTCGATGCAAAAGAAATGATCAGTCAAATGGCGTGCAGTGTCCAAGGACCGGAAGAGTGTCCGGAAATGAGACGGTTTTTTGTTTTCTAGCCGATTATTCGGGCGATCTAAATCCGGCGTGATTCACATATTAAGGATGGGCATGTATTGGCACGTAAATCGCTTATTCGGGCTGGCGTGTCGAAACGGGACGGTCGACTCGATCCGGCGGCGACAAGCCGATGGTCGGTCGGAATCAGGGTTGTGGGCCGCAACCGCTGTGAACGTCCGGGCGCGCATTGCGATAACGAGTTCCGTGCACGCGGCAGCAGGCGGTGCGGACAATAAAAGGGATACAGACATGCTTCATCTTCACTCGAGCTACTCGGCGAATGCCATCCTCGCAGCCCTCCCGGAGGACAGCATCCGCACCATGGCGCCGCATCTTGAACTGGTCAGGGTCAAGGCCGGGGCACTCGACCGGGTCGGCGAGCCGATGCGCCACGTGCATTTCCCGACGACGGCAATGATGTCGGTGCAGCACCTGATGGAGGACGGTGCGATGGTCGAGGTGGCGCAGATCGGCCGAGAGGGGGTGGTCGGGCTGGCCACGCTGGCCGGCGGCGCCTCGGTGTCGCACCGGGTCGAGGTGCGCATCGGCGGGATGGCCTATCGCGTGCCGAGCTGCGTGATGCGCGCCGAATTCGAGCGATCGCCGGCGACCTACCGTCTGCTGTTGAACTACTGCCAGGCGACGATGGCGCAGATTTCGCGCAGCGCGCTGTGCAACCGGCATCACTCAGTCAGCGAGCAGCTCAGCCGCTGGCTGCTGCTTGCGCACGATCGCATTGACGGCGACGAACTGGCCGTCACGCAGCAGACGATCGCGAACATGCTCGGCGTGCGGCGCGAAGGCGTGACGGAAGCGGCCGGCAACCTGCAGGAAGCCGGATTGATCCGGCAGCGCCGCGGCCGCATCACGGTGCTCGACCGCGACGGCCTCGAACATCACGCGTGTGAATGCTACGACCTGATTCGCGCCGACTATCGCAGGTTGCTCGGCACGCGCGGGACGGCGCGGCCGACGCCGACGCCGGTTCGCCCCCGCATGCCGGAGGGGCGTTGCGGGTTCCCGGCGCATGGTGCGTGACGATGCAGTCGAGGTCCGGTGGAACGAATGCGATACGGCGTGCCGCGATCGCGGCGACCGACGTCGTGCTCGTGCTGGCAGGCGCGCTCGCGGCGCAGGCGGCGTCGGGCCTCGCGTGGCGCGAGCTGTCCGACGCGCAGCGCGGCGCGATCGCGCTGCTGTGCGTGCTGACCGTGGCATTGCTGCCGCGCTATCTGCGCACCGTGCGCGGCAGCGTGGCGCCGCAAGGCGGCACGCATGCGCTGACGCAGACGATGGTGGCGCTCGTCTGCGCCAGCGTGCTGACGGTGGCCGCCGCGACGTGGATCATGAACCGCGGCGGCACGGTCACGACACGCTGGATCGTGCGTACGGTGCTGGCCGGCGACGCCGCGCTGCTGCTCGGCCGCGCCGCGCTGCTGGCGCTCGCGCTGACGCGCGACGACCCGCGCGCGCGGCAGCGCCGTGTCGCGGTGGTCGGTGCAACCGCGTACGGGCGTGTCGCGGTCGAGCGGATGCAACTTGCGCCGCAGGGCCCGTTCGCGGCGGTGTGCGTATTCGATGACGATGCGCAGGCAGCCTCCGGCGGCATCGGCGGCGTGCCGGTGATCGACGACTGGAACGCGTTGCGCGACCTGATTCGCGGCGGCGAGATCGACGAGGTCTGGCTCACGCTGCCGATGTCGCACGAATGGCGGATCCAGCGCATCGTCCGCGAGTTGCGCGACGAGTTCGTGGAACTGCGGCTGCTGCCCGACGTGCGCCAGATGGCCGTGGTCGATCGCTCGGCGACCGACGTGCTCGGCATGCCGGCGATCAATCTCGCGACCACGCCGCGCTCGGCGCCGGAGCTGTGGGCGAAGTTCGCGTTCGACCGGCTGTTCGCGTTCGGCGTGCTGATTCCGTTGCTGCCGCTGCTGTCGATGCTGGCGATCGCGGTCAAGCTGTCGTCGCCGGGGCCCGTGCTGTTCAGGCAGCGCCGCAAGGGCGTCGACGGCCGCGAGTTCGACATCCTGAAGTTCCGGACGATGCGCGTGCATCGCGACCAGCCTGGCGTCGTGCGGCAGGCGTCGCGCAACGATTCGCGCATCACGCGCGTCGGCGCGTTCCTGCGGCGCACGTCGCTCGACGAACTGCCGCAGTTCTTCAACGTGCTGTTCGGGCAGATGTCGGTCGTCGGTCCGCGTCCGCATGCGATCGAACACGACGATTTCTACCGGCAACTGATCGACTGCTACATGTATCGCTATCGCGTGCGGCCCGGCATCACCGGATGGGCACAGGTGAACGGCTATCGTGGCGAGACGCGCAAGGTCGAGGCGATGGAAGCGCGCGTGAAGTTCGATCTGTTCTACATGCAGAACTGGAGCTTCTGGTTCGACATCAAGATCATCCTGTTGACGGTCGTGCGCGGCTTCATCGGGCGCAACGCGTTCTGACCGACGGCCGGGCATTCCGTCAGCGGCGAATTCGAGTACGGCGTGCCATCGCGCTGGCCCATCACGCGTGCCGTGCTCCACATCGCGGCGCGCGGCGGCGGGAACGCGCGTCAGCGCATCACGAACGCGTCGGGATAGGCCGAGCGCTCGGCGGTATCCCTGACGCACGCTTGCGCGATGTCGAGCACGTCGCGCACGGCCGGATTGTTCTTCAGCGCATGCTGGTGAACGAGGTAGAAATTGAACCACTGGCTCGAATCGAACGGACGCGCAACCAGTTCGCGGTTCGCGCACAGGTCGGCCGCGGTCAGCGCATTGAGCAGACTGACGCCGTCGGTGAGCCGGATGACTTCGCCGAGCGAACTCATGCTGACGCGCAATTCGTAACCGAGCCGCCGGCGATCGCTTGAGTCGTCGTAGATCAGATGGTCGGACTGGATCGGCTTGATGTACTGCTGATCGGCAAGATCGTCGTAGGTCAGCAGCTTGCGCGCGGCAAGCCGGTTTTTGCGTGTCAGCAGCGCGACCATCTTCGCGCCGAACACCGGCACGAAGATCAGGCCCGGTTCGTGGATCTCGTAGGACACGATCGCGAGATCGAGGCGACCGCCTTCCACATCCGAGATGAGCCGTCCGCTCGCGGCGACGTCGAGCGCGACACCTGTGCCGTCATGCGCCTGCGCATACTGCTGCGCGAGCCGGGGCCCGAAGCTGTGGCACAGCCCCGGCGCGCAACCGATGCGCAGCGACGCGACGCCGTTGTCCTGCAATAGCGAAATTTCCTCTTCGATGCGATTCAGCCGGTCGAGCAACTGCACGGCCTCGTCGAGCATGTAGCGGCCGGCCGGCGAGATCTGCAGGCGCTGGTTCTCGCGCGCGAACAGCCGGATGCGCAGGCTGTCCTCCAGCCTCGCGAGGGCATGACTGACTGCCGATTGCGTGATGCCCAGTTGAACGGCCGCTTGCCGTGTGGAGCCGGCCGTGGCGATCGCATGGAAGATTTCGATGTCGCGCAGGCTGAAGTCGCTCCGCATGTTCGCTCCGGTCAATCAATTGATTAAAAAAGATCATATATTGACCGAAAAATAATTCAAAGCGAGACTGCGATCCAGTCAAGCAACAGGCCGGTTCCTTTTGCTGTATTGGCTTTCGAGCCGTCGGCAGATGATGAATCAAATCGGTCACTCATCTTACGGAGACACCTTCAGCGCCGTTGCGCCGCCGCGCAGCGCGCTGTCCGCCATGCCATGTTCGATTTCCATCTCGTGTTCAAGTACCTGCCGATGCTGTTCGAAGCGGCCGCCGTGACGGTGGAGCTGACACTGCTCGCCACCGTATTCGGCCTGGTCATCGGCCTTGGCGCCGCGCTCGGCCGACTGTCGCGCCATCGTGTGCTGCGTGATGCCACGAGCGCCTACATCTGGCTGATCCGCTCGACGCCGCTGCTCGTGCAGCTCTTCATCATCTATTTCGGGCTGCCCCAGTTCGGCATCGAACTGTCGCCGTTCACGTCCGGCGTGATCGGTCTGGCGCTCAACGTCGGCGCCTACAACGCGGAGACGATTCGGGCGGGCATCCTCGCCATTCCGCATGGGCAGATCGAGGCGTCGCGGTCGCTGGGCTTTGGCGCCGCACGCACGATGCGGCTCGTCGTGCTGCCCCAGGCGCTCAAGCTGATCGTGCCGCCGCTCGGCAACAACCTGATCATTCTCACCAAGGACACGTCGCTCGTGTCGACCATTACGCTCGCGGAGCTGTTCATGCGCACGCAGCAACTGGTCGGCGCGACTTTCAAGCCATTCGAACTCTATTTCGCCTGCGCCATGATCTATGCATTGCTGACCACCGGTACGAGCATGGCGCTGCGCCAGCTCGAACAGCGTCTGATCCTGAAGGGAGGTCGCGCATGAACGGGGCCCAGCCGCAGATCGTCCTGCACGACATCCACAAGACCTATGGCGCGCTCGAGGTGTTGAAAGGCATATCACTCGAGGTTCGCAAGGGCGAGGTGGTCGTGCTGATTGGCCCGAGCGGATCGGGAAAGAGCACGCTGCTGCGTTGCGTGAATCATCTCGAGACGCCGACGCGGGGCGAGGTGAGGGTGCTCGGCAGTCTCGTCAACGATCCCGCCCGCGGACACGGTGCCCAGGAGCGTTACCTGAATACGATGCGGATGAAGGTCGGCATGGTGTTTCAGCATTTCAACCTGTTCCCGCACCTGACCGTGCTCGAAAACCTGACGCTCGCGCCGATGCAGCTGCTCGGCATGGCGGCCGCGCAGGCGCGCGACGAAGCGAGGGAACTGCTCGACAAGGTCGGCGTGCTCGACAAGCAGGATGTGTATCCCGGCAATCTGTCCGGTGGCCAGAAGCAGCGCGTCGCGATTGCGCGGGCGCTGGTCCTCAAGCCCGACGCCATGCTGTTCGACGAGCCGACGTCGGCACTCGACCCCGAGATGGTCGGCGGCGTGCTGGCGGTCATGGAGCGGCTGGCAAAGGCCGGCATGACGATGATGGTCGTCACGCACGAGATGCGGTTCGCGGAGCGCGTGGCGGATCGCGTCGTCTTCATGGCCGACGGCCGGATCGTCGAGGACGGCTGCCCGTCCGAGATCTTTCATCGGCCGTCGCACGAACGGACCCAGGCGTTCCTCGCCGACATCCGGTGAGTGCGCGCGACCTCGAATTACCTTACGCAACCCGAAAAGGACGTCAATGAGCGACCATCTCTTTTATCAGTCTGCCGTGCAGCTGCCGACCATCGCGCGCGCCGAAGGCATCTATGCATGGGACACGGACGGCAATCGTCACATCGACGCGTGTTCCGGTGCCATCGTGGCCCAGTTGGGACACGGCCATCCGGCTGTCCGCGACGCGATGCTCGCGCAGCTCGACAAGGTCGCGTTCTCGTACCGCACACAGTTCGAGAACCAGCCTGCCGTGGAACTCGCGGAGAAACTCGTCGGCCTCGCCGGCGGCCGTTTCGATCGCGTGTTCTTCTCCAGCGGCGGCTCGGAGTCCGTCGAATCGGCATTGAAGCTCGCACGCCAGTACTGGGTATGCCGCGGTGAGCCGGCGCGCAGCGTGTTCATCGCGCGTCAGCCGTCCTATCACGGCTCGACGATGGGCGCGCTCGCGATGACGAGCTACACGCCGCTTACCCGGCCGTTCGAGCCGATGATCCAGCTTTATCCGAAGGTCGCTTCGCCGACGCAGTATCGCGTGCCTGCCGGCAAGACTGCGGAACAGCATGCGCTCGATTGCGCGGACGAACTCGACGCCGCGATTCGCGAAGTCGGTGCCGAACGGGTGGCCGCCTTCGTCGCGGAGCCGATCGGCGGCGCGAGCACGGGCGCCGAAGTGCCGCACGATGCGTATTTCACGCGTATCCGCGAAATATGCTCGCGGCACGGGATCCTGCTGATTCTTGACGAAGTGATGACGGGCATCGGCCGCACCGGGCGCTGGTTCGGCTTTCAGCACTGGAACGTCGACGCCGACATCCTGTGTGTCGCGAAGGGGCTCGGCGCCGGGTACTACCCGACGTCGGCGATCGTCACCCGGGCCGAGCTGACCGACCCGATCCTGGCGTCGGGCGGATTCCAGCACGGTTATACCTACGCCGGCAATCCGCTCGCGAGCGCGACGGCGCTGGCCGTGATCGACGTGATCGAACGCGAGGGGCTGGTGGAGAACGCGGCCGTGACCGGCGACTACCTGCGCAACCTGCTCGACGATCTCGCGACGCGGCACGACTTCATCGGCGACGTGCGCGGACGCGGCTTTCTGCAGGCGATCGAGTACGTCTCGGATCGCGACGCGAAAACCCCGTTCGACCCGTCGCTCCGGTTCGGCGAGCAGGTGACGCGCGCCGCGCGTGAACAGGGTGTGATCGTCTACCCGCGCAAGTCGTTGATGGGCGAAACCGGCGACCATACGCTGATCGCACCGCCGCTGATCACGACGCGTGCGCAATGCGACGAGATCGTCGAGCGGCTCGACCGGGCATTCCGGACGCTCGGGCGATGAGGGATTCACGCATGGACAAGCGCATGCAACTGGCCGACGCGGTCGCACCGATCCCGGACGGCGCGTCGATCATGGTCGGCGGTTTCGGGTCGCCGGGCACGCCGTTCTCGCTGCTCGCCGAGTTGCAACGTCAAGGCAAGCGCGATCTGACGATCATCAAGAACGACGCGAACCAGGACAACTACGGCGTGTCGCGACTGATCGAGGCCGGTGTCGTGCGTCGGCTGCTGACGACGCATCTCGGCTTGAGCGGGCCCGCGCGGCGCGCCTACCTGTCCGGCGCGCTGCAGGTCGAATTCTTTTCGCAGGGGTTGTTCGCCGAACGCATTCGCTGTGCGGGTGTCGGCCTGCCCGGCGTCGTGACCGACATCGAACTGCCGCCGGAACTCGGCGTGACACGCGAGACGATTTCGGTCGATGGGCGGACGCTGTATTTCGAATCCGCGCTGCATGCGGATTTCGCTCTGCTTCGCGCCGACCGGGCCGATCCCAGCGGCAATCTGCGCTATCGCGGTGCGGCGCGCAACTTTTCGCCGCTGATGGCGATGGCCGCGGATCGGGTGCTGGTCGAGGCACGCGTCGTCGACGCGACACCCATGGCACCCGACGACATCCATACGCCGGGCATTCACGTGCACGGCCTCATCCAGATCGACGGAGACAGCGATGAATACCAGCCGATCCAGCGCTGACCCGCGCCACGTGATCGCGCGCCGGGCCGCGCGCGAGGTGGCGCGTGGGCAACTGATCAACCTCGGCATCGGCCTGCCGACCCTGATTCCGTCGTATCTCGGCGATCCGCCTGCCGCCTGGATCCACTCGGAGAACGGCATCGTCGGCGTCGGTGCGCTCGCGCGCGCGGCCGATCTCGACCGCGAGTTGATCGATGCCGGCGGCGGCTATGTGTCGGTCGTGCCGGGTGGCGCGATCGTGGACAGCGCCGAGTCGTTCGGCATGATCCGGCGCGGGCTGGTCGACATCACGTTCCTGGGCGCGTTGCAGGTGTCGGCCTACGGCGACCTCGCGAACTGGCTCGTGCCGGGCGGCCTCGTGGCCGGTATCGGCGGCGGCGCGGAACTCGCGCAGAAGGCGCGCCGCGTGATCGTGACGATGCCGCACACCGACAAGAACGGCCGGCCGAAGATCGTCGAGCACTGTACGTTGCCGCTCACGGCCCGGCGCCGTGTCGCGATGGTGATTACCGAACACGCGGTATTCCGGTGCGACGCGGACGGGCTGACGCTGGTCGAGCGACTGGGGGCGATGAGCGTGGCGGACATCCGGAACCTGACCGATGCCGACTTCACCGTTGCCAGGGAGGCCGCATGACGTACACCGATCGCGACGCATGGATCGTCGGATATGCACGGACGCCGATCGGGCGTGCGTTTCGCGGCGCGTTCAACGACACGACGTCTCCGACCCTTGCGGCCCTGTCGTTACGCGCCGCGGTGGCGCGCAGCGGTCTCGATCCGGAACGGATCGACGACGTGATGCTCGGCTGCGCATTGCCGGAAGGCACGCAGTATTACAACGTCGGCCGGATGGCGGCGCTGGCGGCGGATCTGCCCGTCAGCGTAGCGGGCATGACGGTCGACCGGCAATGCGCGTCGGGACTGATGGCGGTTGCCATGGCGTCGGCGCGAATCGCCGGCGGCGAAGCCGACGCGATTCTGGCGGGTGGCGTCGAATCGATCAGCCTCGTCCAGAACGCCAACATGAATCGCTATCGTCAGCAGGACGAACAGTTGCTGGCCCGACACGCCGACGCCTATATGCCGATGGTCGAGACGGCGGATGTGGTCGCGAGTCGATATCGCGTGTCACGTCGCGCACAGGACGACTATGCGGCGTTCAGCCAGCATCGTGCGGCGCATGCGGCCCAAGCGGGCTGGCTGCGCGACGAAATCGTCGCGGTCGACGTGTGCAAGCTCGAGCGGGACAAGGCGAGCGGCGACAGCGTGCCGCGCACGCTGCGCGTGAGCGAAGACGAGTGCAGGCGCCCCGGTACGTCGGCCGACGCGCTGGCCGCGCTCGATACCGTGCGTGACGGGGGCACCGTGACGGCCGGCAATGCCTGTGCGCTCGCGGACGGTTCGGCCGCCTGCGCGGTCGTATCCGGTGCGATGTTGCGGACGCTGGACGCACCGCCGCTCGGACGCATGATCGCGTGCGCGGTCGCCGGCTGCCGGCCCGACGAGATGGGCGTGGGCCCCGTGCCGGCCGTCCACAAGCTGCTCGCGCGCACGGGTCTGTCTGCTGCCGATATCGACCTGTGGGAACTCAACGAAGCGTTCGCGTCGCAGGTCGTGCATTGCGTCGATGCGCTCGGACTGTCGTATGAAACCGTCAACGTCAACGGCGGAAGCATTGCGCTCGGTCATCCCTATGGGATGACCGGCGTGCGGATGGTCGGGCATGCGTTGCTCGAAGGGGCGCGACGTGGCGTACGCCGTGTCGTCGTCACGATGTGCATCGGCGGCGGGCAGGGCGCCGCCGCGTTGTTCGAGGTCGCGCAGCGCGAGTGACCGCGCGATGCCACGTCGAACGCCTCGATGCGTTCGATTCACGATCAAATCGACATTCTGGAGACTGGAAATGACTTTGATGCAACGATTGACGAGGGTGGCCTGCGCGGCGCTCATCGGTGCCGCCAGCGTCGCGGCGCACGCCGACGATCTCGACAGGGTCCGGCAGACCGGCAACCTGACGTTCGCGCTGACCGGCAAGTATCCGCCCTTCAGTTTCATCGACGAGTCGGGCAAGCTGACCGGCTTCGACGTCGATATCGGCAACCGCGTCGCGAACCGGCTTGGCGCGAAGCCGGTTCCGGTCATGACCGCCTGGGACGGCATCGTCGGCGGGTTGCTGGCCGGCAAGTACGACGCCGTGATCGGCAGCCTGGCCATCACCGACGAACGGTTGAAGGCCGTGGATTTCACGCGGTCGTACTATCGTTCGGGCGCGCAACTCTTCGTGCCGAAGGGCAGCACGGTGCAGGACATCGGGCAGTTGAAGGGCAAGGTGATCGGTGTCACGCTCGGCGAAACGTACGAGGCGTGGCTGCGCAAGAATCGGCCCGACGTGCAGGTGAAGACCTACAAGGGGCTGCCCGACATCCTGATCGACTTGCAGAACCGCCGTATCGAAGGATTCGTGACGGACCGCATTGCGGGCATCCTGACGATACGCGACAAGCATGTCGATGCGAAGCCCGCCGGGCCGCTGCTGTATCCGGAGAAGATGGGGATCGCGGTGCGCAAGGACAGCCCGAAACTGCTGGATGCGATCAACGCCGCGCTGGATACGATGCTCAAGGACGGCGAGTACGGGGCGATCAGCAAGCAGTGGCTCGGCGAGGACGTACGCTGAGCCCGCAGTCCACCCGGGTCGTTGCAAGCCGGCGGCGGGCGCGGCGTTTGAGCCTGCGCTCGCCATCGGCGGCGTCGCTTCGCTTGGCGATCGTGTCGTGATTTCGCGTCCGTCCCCAGTTTCACGAAACGCATGCCGAACGCTGCAGTGCACGCTGATTCCGGTCTACACATGCGTGTTCAATGGGTTTATCCTGCGTCGAATGCGTCCGGCACTTGTTGTCTCCGGGCGCACATCCGGACACGGTGGCAGGCGGTGACGCCTGCCCGCCGCGCACCGGCGCGACACCGCGCGCCGCAATGCTCCGCGCGGAACCCGGAACAGGAGAGACGGCCATGGCGCTCGACCAACAACAACGGCAGACGCTGAAACAGCGGCTGAACGAGAGCGAACAGACGTTGCGTGCGGAGATCCGCACGAGCGAAGACCAGCGCGCGTCGGAATCCTACGCAGACCTTGCCGGCGCGGCGCCGGACGAGGGCGACGAGGCGAATGCGGATCTGTTCGTCGACGTCGATCATGCGTTGATCGGCATGAAGCTGACCGAACTGCGCGCGATCGGTCGCGCCCAGCAGCGGATGCGCGACGGCAGCTACGGCGAATGCATCGACTGCGACGGCTCGGTCGGCTACGAGCGCCTGCTGGCGCGCCCGGCCGCCGAACGCTGCACGCATTGCCAGTCGATCTACGAGCGGCACTACGCCACGACGCCGCGCGCCTCCCTCTGATTCCGACGACGCGACCGCAACGGCGCTGCACGCGATACGCGGCCGGCGTACGATGATGAACGGGCGCCCGGCGGCGTCAGCATGCGGCGCCGGGCGGGCAGACGCCGTCGCGCACGCGCGCGGCGCCATCCACGTGGAAGGGAGCCACGCCGATCATGCCGATCCACAATGCCGGGTGTGCGGCCGTGTTCGCCGAGATCGCCGACATGCTCGAGATCCAGGGCGCCAATCCGTTCCGGGTGCGTGCCTATCGCAACGCCGCACGGACGATTGCCGACTACGGGCGCGATATCCCGACGATGATCGCGAACGGCGACGATCTCGGGAAGATTCCGTCGATCGGGCCCGATCTCGCGTCGAAGCTGCGCGAGATCGCCGCGACCGGCACCTGCGAGCTGCAGCAAACGCTGCGCCATGCGTTGCCGGGCGCGATCGTCGAGCTGCTCGACGTGCCGGGGCTCGGCGCGAAACGCGTGAAGGCGCTGCATGACGCGCTGCACGTCGATTCGCTCGAGCAGCTTCGCGCGGAAGCGAAGAGCGGGCACGTGCGCGAGCTGCCGGGCTTCGGCGCGAAAACCGAAGCGCATCTGCTCGAAGCGATCGACGACCGGCTGAAGCGCGACCCCCAACGCTTCCTGCTGCCGGATGCGGCGCACTCGCTGCTGCCGCTGCTCGCGCGCCTGCGCGCGATCGCGGGCGTCGGCAAGGCCGTGCCGGCCGGTAGTTTCCGCCGCCGCCGCGAGACGGTCGGCGATCTCGACATCCTCGTCACCGCACGCGATCCGGTCGCCGTCGCCGAAGCATTCGTCGGCTATGGCGAGGTTGCGCGCGTGCTGGCGCACGGCAAGACGAAGTCGAGCGTCGTGCTCGCCAGCGGATTGCAGGTCGACCTGCGCGTCGTCGATGCCGATGCGTTCGGCGCGGCGCTCGTCTACTTCACCGGATCGAAGGCGCACAACATCGCGTTGCGCAGGATCGCGCAGGCCGACGGGTTGAAGATCAACGAATACGGTGTGTTTCGCGGCGACGAACGGATCGCCGGCGCGACCGAGGCGTCGGTCTATGCGGCGATCGGGCTGCACGACGTGCCGCCCGAGTTGCGCGAGGATCGCGGCGAGATCGACGCGGCGCGCGCGGGCACGCTGCCGGCGCTGGTCGAGCGCAAGCACGTCCACGGCGATCTGCATGCGCATACCGACGCATCGGCCGGCCGTGACAGCCTGCGCGCGATGGCCGATGCGGCACGCGCACGCGGGTTCGCGTACCTGGCGATCACCGACCGGGCACCGCATGCCGGCGTCGGCCGCGACAGCTTCGACTGGCTGGCCCGGCAACTCGACGAGATCGATCGCGTCAATGCGTCGTTCGACGATTTCGCGCTGCTCAAGGGTGTGGAGGCCGGCATTCGCGAGGACGGCAGTCTCGATGTGCCCGATGCGATGCTCGGCCGGCTCGATCTCGTGGTCGGTGCGGTACGCGACGGCTTCGCGCTGTCGCGCGACGCGCAGACCGCGCGCATGCTGCGCGCGATGGACCATCCGCATTTCACGATTCTTGCGCACCCGACGGGCCGCGTGCTCGGCGAGCGCGAGGCATGCGAACTCGACGTGCCGCGCGTGATCGCGCACGCCGCGGCGCGCGGCTGCTTCGTCGAACTCGATGCACAGCCGCGGCGGCTCGACCTGCCGGACATCTGGTGCCGTGAGGCCGCGAAGGCCGGCGTGCCGGTGGCGATCGGCTCGGAGGCGTGCAGCACGGACGAACTCGACAATCTCGCGTACGGCGTCGATCAGGCGCGGCGCGGCTGGCTCACGCGGCCCGACGTGCTGAATACGCGCACGCTTGCGCAGTTGAGGCCGCTGCTTGCACGCACGATGGGGGCGGACGGTGCGTCGAAGCGTAGCGGCGCGAGGGGCGAGTGAACGCGGCCGGCGGCGCGTGCCGCCAGCCGAAAGCCATCAGCCATGCGTGAGTGCGGTCACGTCATGCCAGCACGTCGGCCGCCGGCACATAGGGCAGGCCGAGCGCCAGCGCGACCGCTTCGTACGTGATGTGTCCGTCGCACACGTTCAACCCCGCGCGCAGATGCGGATCGTCGGTCATCGCCTGCTTCCAGCCTTTGTCGGCGAGCGCGAGCGCATGCCCGAGTGTCGCGTTGTTCAGCGCGAAGGTCGACGTGCGCGCGACTGCGCCTGGCATGTTCGCGACGCAGTAGTGCACGACGCCGTCGACGACGAAGGTCGGGTCCGCATGCGTCGTCGCATGCGAGGTCTCGAAGCATCCACCCTGATCGATCGCGACGTCGACGACGACCGCCCCGGTACGCATCGTCGCGATCATGTCGCGCGTGACGAGCCGCGGCGCCGACGCACCCGGCACGAGCACCGCGCCGATTACCACATCGGCATCGCGCACGGCTTCGTCGATCGTGTGCGCATTCGAGCAGACGGTCGTGATCCGGTTGGCGAACACGAGGTCGAGCTGGCGCAGCCGGTTCACGTTGGTGTCGAGCACGGTGACGCGTGCGCCGAGGCCGACCGCCATCTGCAGCGCGCCGGTGCCCACCACGCCCGCGCCGAGCACGACGACATGCGCGGCCGGCACGCCGGGCACACCGGCCATCAGCAGACCGCGCCCGCCACGCGGGCTTTCGAGGTGGGTCGCCGCGACCTGGATCGACATGCGCCCGGCCACCTCGCTCATCGGCGCCAGCAGCGGCAGGCCGCCGCCCGGGCCCGTCACGGTTTCATAGGCGATGCAGACGGCGCCGGACTTCACGAGCGCGGCCGCCTGTTCGGGATCGGGCGCGAGATGCAGGTACGTATAGAGGATCTGCCCGCGCCGCAACATCGCGCATTCCGCCGGCTGCGGCTCCTTGACCTTGATGATCATGTCGGCGCGCGCGAAGACTTCGTCGGCGCCGTCGCAGAGCGATGCGCCCGCGGCCGTGTAGTCGTGGTCGAGCAGGCCGATCGCCGTGCCCGCGCCGCGCTGCACCAGTACGCGATGGCCGTGTCGCGTCAGTTCGTGCGCGCCGGCTGGCGTGAGGCCGACACGGTATTCGTGGTTCTTGATCTCTTTCGGCACACCGATCAGCATGAGTCGCCTCCATGGCCTTCGTTATCGTTGTCGTGCAGGTGCGCGATGCGGCGAACGATGCACGTGCGGCCGATCGCGCAGGGGCGTATCGATCGCAGTACTGGAATAACAGGGTAGTAGCGCGCGGAGGGAAGTCAAGCGGCCGGCCCGCGTGTGCCCGCGCGCACACTGCATCGCACCATGCGTCGTGGCGGGTTGCGACCGGAAGTCGCAATGCATGCGTCGCCGGGTTTCGGTATCGTCACGTGTGTCGCGGGCCGAGGCCGCGCGCCGGAATCTTGCCGGCAACACATCGAAATAACGACACAACGAGACGAGGACACTGACCGCCATGACCGGAGCGTATTTCATCGTGCCGACGCTTTGCGCAATCGCACTCATTCACGTCTACTGGGCGTTGGGCGGGCGGCGCGGCAAGGGAGCGGCCATTCCGGAGCAGGACGGCGTGCCGCTGCTGCGGCCGACTGCCATCGGCACGCTTGCCGTCGCGGCGGCGTTGCTGGGCGGCGCGTGCGTGGTCGCCGCGCGTGCCGGCTGGCTGGGGCTGAATCCGTATCACGGCGCGATCACGTTCGCGGTCGTTGCGCTCGCATTGATTTTCGCGGTGCGGGCCGTCGGCGATTTCCGTTACGTCGGCTTCTTCAAGCGGATTCGCGGGTCGCGTTTCGCGCGGATGGACTCGCTGTATTACTCGCCGCTTTGCGCGGCGCTGGCGCTGTCCATCGCATCGATGTTCTGGCCGTGGTGAGCGCGCGTCTCAGCGCGCAGGCGAATCCCTCTCCATAAGGCATTCCGCCGGTACGGCGTCGGTCAGCCTGTACCGTTTTCGGCGACGAAGAGCATGTGGCCTTGCCGATCGGCGCGAGTCAAGCTAGTTGTCGTCTCGGTCATGCTGCCAATGGCTCTATATCGGTCGAGCGCGTATACGTTTTGA
>NZ_CABVQC010000010.1 GCF_902499175.1 Burkholderia aenigmatica | reverse complement strand
GCTGCGGGTGCGGCGGCGACAGCGGGCGCGGCGGCCACTGCGGGCGCTGCGGCTGCGGCCGGTGCCGCGGCTGCAACGGCGGGGACTGCGACGGCCGGTGCGGCCGCCACTGCAGGCGTCGCCACTGCCGGTGCGGCAGCTGCAACCGCCGGTGCTGCAACAGCCGGTGCGGCCGCAACCGGCGCCATCGTCGGCACGGGCACCGGTACCGGCACCGACACGGGTGCCGCCTGCACCGAGGTCGTCGCCACCGGGCGGGGCTGCGCAGGTGCCGGCGCGGCAGCGCCCAGCGGCGGCAGGCCCATGCGGTCGCGCACGATCGGATCGTGATACTTCACGTCGTCGGCGACGGTCGCCTCTGCGCTCGGCGCCACGTTCGAACGGGCGAGCGGCGCGGTCGTGCCCGGGCACAGGTGCCCGGTCGCTTCCACCGCACGCCGGTTCGCGTCGCTCTGGCAGAGCAGCGCAAGCGCCACGTCGGTCAGGCCCATCGCACGGAATTCACGCGCATCGAGACGCCGGACGCAGGCCTGGTCGACCAGTGTCGTGCCGCCCGTCGCGCCGAACCCCGGGAACGACACGCCGACGCTCACCGATCCCATGCAGGTATCGGACAGCGTGGTCGTGAGGCCCGGCGCCTGGATCGCGGGGTTCGTCTTGATCGTCTGCGTCCCGGAGTAATTGACGTTTTCCGCCGACTGGGTGTTGTACGGGTTGGTGCCGGGCGCGCCGGACGACTGCAGCGACTGCGGCGTCACGCTCGTGCCGCCGCTCGTGCTGGACGGCATCGTCACGTTCACGTTCACGCTCGAATTGCCGCTGCTGCGAACCCCGCTGGAGCTGGTGGCGTTCCCGCCGCGCGAGCTCGTGGTGTTCGAGTTCATGCTCGAGCCGCCGCCCTGGCTGATCGCCGTCGACGACGTCGACGACTGCGCGCTCGAAGTCGAATCGGCGGTTTGCGCCTGGGCGCCAATCGTGGTCATCGCGAACATCGCTGCGCATGCCACCTTGATCCTGTTGCTGTTCATTTCACTCTCCGGACGAGGTTTGACCTCCCACCCAGGCAACCGTACTAATTCCCCTGATTCCCTTCAGCTTTGCCTGCTTCCCCGAACTGTTTCCAGCCGTTGCCCAGCTGGGACCATGAGCCGGCCGACATGCCCTGCCACTGCTGGGCGTCTGGTCCACCGATGGCACTTCCCGAAGAAAGCGTTTGTTGTTCTGACGGTTTGGTTGTCTGGTCAGGGTTGTTTGACGTCTGCAAATTCGATTGCACGTCGTTGGCAATACGGTCAGCGCCATACGCCGTCAGAGACGCGAGCATCAGAGCGGCGGCAATCAGTTTCTGCTTCATGCCAACTCCTTACGTGACAACAATGTGGGGAAAAGAGACCAGCGTCGCTGGGAAACTGGTCCCCCCACACCTGACTAATGACTGCTTCCGGTCGCGCTCGAACTGCCCAGGCTTCCGCCCGCCGCGGACGGCGAGCCGGCCGGACCGGTACTCCACACGGTCGACGAGTTGAAGTGATCCGAGCCCGCAATCGCACCCGAACCGCCACTGCCCGTCAGGCCAGCGGCACCCGCGTTGGCAATGCCCTGGTCGTTTCCGCCCGCAGCCGTATAGTGGTTCGCGCCGAGTACGATCGTGGCGGTTACCCCTCCCGATAGCGCATTCGCGTTCTCGTTCGTGCTGCTGTTTCCACCGTACGAGCCTGCGGCACCGATACCGCCGCCTGCCGCAAACGCGCCTCCGTTCGTGCCCGAACCGCTGGCCGTCGAAGTCGAGTTGTGGAAGGCGGATGCCGTGCCGGCGGAACCAGCGGGTGTTACGGTACTGCCTGCATTCGCGCCCGCCGTCGAAGTCGAATTGCTGGTATAGCTGCCGGAACCGACCAGCACCGACCCTGAAACACCAGCCGCAACGGATTGCGTCTGGTTGGTCGTGGACGAACCCGCTGCCAATGCAGCCGACGATAAGACGGTGAGCGCTGTCGCAAATATGACGTTGGCTTTCATAGCAATTCCTTGCTGTGAGTAAGTTCGGCGGTGGCGGAGCCGGGCCTGCCCCCCATCGAGCGAAACCCGGCGTCCGTACCGCCAGCCATTGACGAACGCTACGCTCCGCCGCTTAGTAGTGCGTCGTCCAGCCGATCGAGCCGGCATTCGCGCCGCTGTTGCCACCAGCCTGTGCGCCGCCGAAGCCGAAGCCGCCCACTTGCGAGGTGTTGGTGTGGTTCGTGTACGAGATCGAGCCGCTGCTGCCATGGCCGGCCGTTGCGCCAGCTGCACCGAGCGCTGCACCGGAATCGGTCGCGCCGAAAACGCCGAACCCGACGACCCCGGCCATCGTCGAACCGCCGCTCGACGAATTGCTGGTCGATACCGTGCCGCTGCCAGCGAACGCTGCACCCGAAACCGCCAGAACTGCTGCTGCAATCAGAAGCTTCTTCATGGTCGACTCCAAAACGGCGTGAACGGAGTGAGTCAGGAAGATCGCACGCCATCAACCTTCCTGACTTGAGCAATCCTCAAAAAATAAGGATCACTATCCAATTAAGAAAAGCCTGTTTCCTTTTCAATTCAGGTTCTTTGTGATTTTTGCCAGACGAAGCTTAGCTTCGTGATTTTTCGTTATCCAAATTTTTTTGATAGGTGTTTTCGATTATTTTTGTGAACATTCGCCTTATGGCGAAAACACCATTGTTTGACAAGCCGGAACGGTGCACACACCTTTCCGGCCCGCGATATTCGACACCCCGCCGGACGGCATGCCGGCACGCGGCACGCCATTCCGGAATCGAAATTTCGCGAATACATTAACCACCGAAAAATGCAGCGCCGTTGAAAATACACCCTTTACCCGGGCGACAACGGGCCTGCATTGCAGCCAGGTGGCATGGCTTCTCCCTGAACTGTCGACGAAAGGTCTTCCGGATAATCCGGCCGACGCGCGTTCGATCTAATCCGGCCGGCGCCGGCATGGGCCTGGCGCGATCGAAGCAACCCTGCACGGTCGAGAACGAATCGGCATCACGCTGTCCGGCACGAACAGCCTGATCCATCCGGGTGAACTGCATGAAAGCGAGCCCCGCTGTCGCCCGACTGTCGTGCGGCGCGACAACCGCGCCAGCACGCGAAGCGCGCGGCGGGCAAGAAACCGGTACGGAGCAGCCCGCGAAGCTGGCACAGCGTCGCGAGCGACTCCCCGATCTTTCCGACTCCCCCACTGATGCGCAAAGTACGCGCCGATCAAGCTACTGCTTATGGTCTTCATCGCCGTTTCCCCGACTGCTTATTGACGAGTTGGCCGCCCCACCTCTTCGTTACTTCGTGTCGGCCGCCCGCCGGTGCGTCCAATACCGCAAGCAGCGTGCCACGTGATATTCCACCGCATATTGCGCACGGCAAACGGCCGCCACGGCGGCCCGCAGCGCCGGGATCGACATTTTTTGTTTCAGGAATGTATCGCAACAACGGTTTGGCACCCTCCGCGATCGTTGAGCGCCGCGAAGCAATAGCCGGATTAGACGGACGAATCCGGCTCGCAGGCCGGCGCCGGATGGCCAGATGAACGGGTGTTTCAAACTTGAGAAGCGCACGGCCGTACAGGGCGGGCGGCGCGGCCATTTCCGCTTGCGAACCGTGGGTCGCGGCATCTTCGCCCCCCTCCCGCACCACCACAAACGAGAATCGATTCGCCCGATATCGGGCGCCGATGGCCCGACACAGCAGCCTCCGACAAGTCGTCGACCCGCGTTTCCCCTGATGGCCGAAACGAATTTGATTCATCCGTGAAAATACCGACGCGATCACATGCCGATCGAGCGTCGAAATCGGGAAAAAAATAAGACTTTCGCACTCGCGCAATCATTAAAACAAATGAAAACGTGTGCCCTCACCAGGACTCCACCCACTCTTTTTCGCTTTCATTCGCCCTGCCTTTCATGCACCGAATCATCCGATGGGCTGCGCATCCGAGAAACGCCTTTAATCCGTTATCGATGCATTTCTCATTGATGAAACATTCAAATTCAACACATATTTGATGAAGCCATTCCCGCAAAAGCCTGATTTATCGTGCGTTTCGTCGTATCGAATCGTATCGATCCGGCAATGGGCCTGCGCGCTTTCCTGTCCCCACGATACACGCATGAAACAAAAGCGCGCCTTTCGCGCGGCAATCACGCCGCCACGCCTCCCACGCATCGCGACGGCATCGTTCATGGCATGCCGATTGCCTGATCTCCGGCTCTCACCGAGCGGCACGCCAGGGCACAAGATCACGGGCGGCGGTCTGCTCGCCAATCAGCGTATCGGGGAAAAGGCGATGAAGATCACCACCGATCGAGCGACGCTTGCGTCGTTCAAGCATCAACGTGGCAGTCAACGTAATCGAAGCGCCTGTCGCGGCGCTTCGTCGACCTCAGCACATGCGAACCGGCGCTTGCCGACACGCTACCCGTGCAGCGGGATGGAACGCGCGCGCGCCGCCGTCGAGCAGATCGACGTGGGGTTCCCGGAGCTGAACGACGAAGGAGAAAGCCATGAATGACAGGGTCGCGCTCGAGACGCGCGCCGGTCAGCGCGTCCTCGTGACGGGCGGCGCCGGCTTCCTCGGCAGCTACGTCTGCGAGCGCCTGGTCATGGAAGGCGCATCCGTCACGTGCATCGACAGCCTGCTGACGGGACGCAAGCTCAACGTCGCCGACCTGAAAGCGTCCGGCCGCTTCGAGTTCGTGAAGGGCGACGTCTCGCTCGGCCTGCCACAACTGCAGGTGGACGAAATCTGGAATCTCGCGTGCGCGGCATCGCCGCCCACCTACCAGATCGATCCCGTCCATACGATGATGACGAACGTGCTCGGCATGAACCACTGCCTCGCGCTTGCGCGCAAGACCGGCGCGCGCGTGTTCCAGGCATCGACCAGCGAGATCTACGGCGACCCGGGCGTGCACCCGCAGACGGAAACCTATCGCGGCAACGTGAACACGATCGGCCCGCGTGCGTGCTACGACGAAGGCAAGCGCGCGGCCGAGGCGCTGTGTTACGACTACTACCGCACGCACGACATCGACGTGCGCGTCGCGCGCATCTTCAACACCTACGGCCCGCGGATGTCGCCGCGCGACGGCCGCGTCGTGTCGAACTTCATCGTCGGCGCACTCAACGGCGCGCCGCTGGAAATCTACGGCGACGGCCGGCAGACGCGTTCGTTCTGCTTCGCCAGCGACCTGATCGACGGCTTCTTCTGCCTGATGCGCGCCGGGCGCAACGTCGGCACGCCGGTCAACATCGGCAACCCCGGCGAATTCACGATGATCGAGCTCGCGGAGAAAGTCCTCGCGATGACCGGCTCGAAATCGGAGCTCGTGTTCCGGCCGCTGCCGATCGACGATCCGCACCAGCGCCGGCCCGACATCTCGATCGCGTCGACCGAACTCGGCTGGCGGCCGGCCATCGATCTCGACGAAGGCCTGCGCCGGACCGTCGACTATTTCAGCCGGGAACTGTGGCTCGAGCCGGTGCTGCGCATGACCGGGGCCACGGCATGAAAGTGCTCGTGACAGGCGGAGCGGGCTATATCGGCAGCCATACCTGCAAGGCGCTCGCGGCAGCGGGACATGAGCCGGTCGCCTACGACAATCTGTCGACCGGCCATCGCGACGCGGTGCGATGGGGGCCGCTCGTCGCGGCCGACATTCTCGACCGCGACGCGCTGTCGAACGCGTTCGCCACGCATCGGCCCGACGTCGTGATCCATTTCGCCGCGCTCGCCTATGTCGGCGAATCGGTGCTCGCGCCCGACCGCTATTACACGGTCAACGTCACGGGCACCTGCACGCTGCTGAGCGCGATGCGCGCAGCCGGCGTCGGCCGGATCGTGATGTCGTCGTCGTGCGCGACGTACGGCATTCCGGATGGGCTGCCGATCTCGGAACGCGCGCCGCAGCTGCCGATCAATCCGTACGGCTTTTCCAAGTACGCGATGGAACGGATGGCCGCCGATTTCGAGCGCGCATACGGGTTGAAGTGGGTCGCGCTGCGCTACTTCAACGCGGCGGGCGCGGACCCGGACGGCATGATCGGCGAATGCCACGAACCGGAAACGCACGCGCTGCCGCTCGCGATCCGCGCGGCACTCGGCACCGGCCACGCGTTCCAGGTGATGGGCACCGACTACCCGACGCCCGACGGCTCGGCGATTCGCGACTACGTGCACGTGAGCGACCTCGCCGATGCGCACGTGAAGGCGACCGCCTATCTGTGCGGCGGCCACAGCGTCGCGCTGAATCTCGGTACCGGCAAAGGAACGTCGGTGCTCGACGCGCTGCGCGCCGTCGAAGCCGTGACGGGCCGCCGCGTGCCGACGGTGACGGCCGCGCGCCGCCCGGGCGATCCGCCCGCGTTGTACGCCGACGCCACGAAAGCCGCGCTCGTGCTCGGCTGGCGGCCGCGTTTCACCGCGATCGAACCGATGGTCGAACACGCCGCGGCATGGTTTCAGAAAGAACTGCAATTCGCATCCGGCAAGTGAGCAAGTTTCCTTGAACGCCACGCAGGGGAATCACCATGAAGGTACGGATCGCCATCGTCGGCACGGGCTACGTCGGGCTGGTCAGCGGCGCATGCTTTGCGGATCTCGGGCATGACGTCATCTGCATCGACAACAATCGCGGCAAGATCGACGCGTTGCACGAAGGCCGCATGCCGATCTACGAACCGGGCCTCGACGCCGTCGTCGCACGCAACGTCGAACGCGGCACGCTGCGTTTCAGCAGCGACCTCGCGGCAAGCGTGCGCGATCGCGATGCGGTATTCATCGCGGTCGGCACGCCGACGCTGCCGGGCACCGACCAGGCGGACCTGCAGTATGTCGAGGCGGCCGCGCGGGAGATTGCGTCGAACCTGACCGGTTTCGCGGTCGTCGTCACGAAGTCGACGGTGCCGGTCGGCACCAACCGGATCGTCAAGCAGATCGTCGAACGCTGCGCGCCGGACGGCGTCGACGCGGCGATCGCGTCGAATCCGGAGTTCCTGCGCGAAGGCTCGGCGATCGACGATTTCATGCATCCGGATCGCGTCGTGTTTGGCGCCGAGCATCCGCGCGCGATCGAGATCATGAAAGTCATCTACGCGCCGCTGGAAGCGACCGGCCATCTCGTACTCGCGACCGAGATCGAAACGGCCGAACTCGTGAAATACGCGGCGAATGCGTTCCTCGCGGTGAAGATCAGCTACATCAACGAGATCTCGGACCTGTGCGAAGCAGTGGGCGCCGATGTCGAACTGGTCGCGAACGGCATGGGCCTCGATCGCCGCATCGGCGCGTCGTTCCTGAAGGCCGGCCCCGGCTGGGGCGGCTCGTGCTTCCCGAAGGACACGCGCGCGCTGAAGGCGACGGCGTCCGAACATGCGGTGCCGTTGCGCATCGTCAGCGCGGCGATCGAATCGAACGCGCTGCGCAAGGAACAGATCCTGCGCCGGATCGAGAAGGCGTGCGGCGGCTCGATCAAGGACAAGCGCATCGCGGTGCTCGGCCTCACGTTCAAAGGCCAGACCGACGACGTGCGCGAAAGCCCAAGCATCGACGTGATCCAGTTGCTCGTCGGCGCGGGCGCGCATATCCGCGCATACGACCCGGCGCGTCCGCACGAGGCGTCGCGGCTGCTGCCGCAGGTGTTCATGGAGGGCTCCGCGATCGACGCGGTGCGCAGCGCGGACGCCGTCGTCGTGATGACCGAATGGAAAGCGTTCGAGGCACTCGATCTCGCCGACCTCGCGGATCACATGGCCGATCCCGTGATGCTCGACATGCGCAACCTGTTCAGCGAACGGCTGGCCGTCGACAGCGGCTTTCGACGTTACGAACGCGTGGGCCGCTCGTGCGGCGAACACACGCCGGCCAACCCGGCACCGGAACACCAGCACCTGAGCGGGGACATCCGGCCGCAGCGCGGCCTGCTTCAAGACTGATGGTCTGACCTTGACGGGAGAACACCATGAAGAAGCTGGTTGCGTCGCTTGCCGGCGGCCCTGCGCCGGATACGGCCGACACCACCGCCCCGGAAGTGGATCGTGCCGCATCGCTGCACGCGGACGTCCCGCTTCTCGTCCCGTTGATGGACAGCGGGACCAAAATCGTCTTCCATATCCTCGCGCTGTGCTGGTTCGTCGCGCTGGGCATCTTCTGGCGCTGGTGGCTGCGCGACGAGCACTATGTCGACGCATTCCGCTTCGGCGTCAACTGCTTCGTGCTGTTCTGGACCACCTTCATTCCCGGCTACTTCATCTTCATCATCCGCTCGGCGGTCGTGCCGAACCCCGCGCTGCCGGTGCCGCGCGACTGGCGCGTCGCGATGGTCGTCACCAAGGCGCCATCCGAGCCGTTCGATATCGTCCGCACGACGCTGCTCGCGATGCTCGACCAGACCTACCCGCACGATACGTGGCTCGCCGATGAAGACCCGTCGCCCGAGACGCTCGACTGGTGCCGCGAGCACGGCGTATTCGTGTCGACGCGGCGCGGCATTGCCGCGTACCACCGCGCAAGCTGGCCGCGCCGGACCAAGTGCAAGGAAGGCAATCTCGCGTACTTCTACGATATGGTCGGCTACGACAACTACGATTTCGTGTCGCAGCTCGATGCCGATCACGTGCCGACCCGGACCTATCTCGAGGAGATGCTGCGGCCGTTCATCGATCCGGAAGTCGGCTACGTGTCGGCGCCGAGCATCTGCGACAGCAACGCGGCCGCGAGCTGGAGCGCACGCGGGCGCGTGAACGTCGAGGGGCCGCTGCACGGCACGATGCAGGCCGGCTATGCGGGCAGCCTCGCGCCGCTGTGCATCGGCTCGCACTATGCGGTGCGCTGCCGCGCGCTGCGCGAGATCGGCGGGCTCGGACCCGAACTCGCCGAGGATCACTCGACCACGATGATCTTCAATTCGAAGGGCTGGCGCGGCATGCATGCGCTGAACGCGATCGCGAACGGCGAAGGGCCGCGCACGTTCGGCGACCTGGCCACGCAGGAATTCCAGTGGTCCAAGAGCGTGATGATCATCATGCTGCGCTACACGCGCCACTATTTCATGGGGCTGCCGCTGAAGCTGAAGGCGCAGTTCCTGTTCTGCCAGCTGTGGTACCCGCTGTGCGCGCTCGCGATGGCCGGCGGCGTCGTGATTCCGGTCGTCGCGCTGCTCACCGGACGCGTATGGGCACACGTCGACTACCTCACGTACCTCACCTACGCGCTGCCGCTGTCCGTGCTGATCCTGTGCGTCGTGACCTGGGCCACGCATTCGACCCAGTCGTGCCGCCCGCTGAATACGAAGCTGCTGTCGTGGGAAGGACTGTCGTTCGTGTTCGCGCGCTGGCCGTGGGTCGTGCTCGGCTGCGCGTCGGCGGTATTCGACTGCGTGCGCGGCAAGGAATTTCCATTCAAGGTCACGCCGAAAGGCGGCACGATCGAACAGGATGCGCCGCTGCGCGTGGTCGCGCCGTATCTGCTGATCTCGCTGTTCTGCAGCCTGCCCGTCGTCACGGTCGAGAATCCGCGCAACGCCGCCGGCTTCTATCTGTTCTCGACGCTGACGAGCATCCTGTATCTCGCGATCGCGGCGGTCATCGCGGTGAATCACGGCCGGGAGCAAGGGCTTGACGCGTCGGCGTTCAGGCAGATGTTCTTCAGCCGCCTGCCGGTACGCAACGCGCTGTTCGTGTTCGCGCTCGCGATGCTGTTGTCGGGTATCGGGCTGCGCGCGCCGAAAGGCTGGCAGGCGATGATGTGGCGCTCGGGCTTGCCGGCCGTGGTCGCGCCCGTGCCGGGCGAGCCGGTGAAGCAGCCCGAGCTCGGCGCGTACGATCCCGGGAAGACGTTCGCGGCCGATCGCGATCTCGCGTTCGATCATGTGTTCGTGTCGTGGAACGCGCCCGACATCCGCGCGGAAATCGACGATGCCTACCGGAGCGCACAGGCACGGAACCGCTCGCTGATGCTGACCATCGAGCCCTGGGCGGCCGGCGATACGCGGCAAGGCGCGCTGCTCGACGATATCGCGCACGGGCGCTACGACGCGCGGATCGCGGCCACCTGCTCGGCGCTCGCCGCGTTGAAGGGCCCCGTGTTCGTGCGTTGGGGCCATGAGATGGAGGCCGACACCGGACGCTATCCGTGGGCCATCGGCGATGCATCGGCCTACGTGGATGCGTACCGGCGGGTCGTGACCGCCTGCCGCACGATGACCGACCAGATCCGCTTCGTGTGGTCGCCGGCCGGCAACCGGAACCTCGATGACTATTTCCCGGGCCGCGGCTATGTGGACGACGTCGGCCTGTCCGTGTTCGATTGCCCGCGCTGCGCGATCTGGCCGGCCGGCGGCCACGCCTCCGCCGCGAGCATCCTGCGGACCAAGTACGAGCGGGTGAGCGACTACGGGCTGCCGGTGATGGTCACGGAACTCGGCGTCGACGGGTCGAATTCGCGCAAGCGCGAGGAGCTGGACGAATTCCAGCGGTCGCTGTGGCGCTATCCGCTACTGAAGGCCGTGGTGTATTTCAACGCGGTCGATACGCCCGGCGCGTGGCCGGCGCATTACGTGCCGGACTGGCGGATCGCGCCGACGTTCCTGCAGACGACGGTGGTCGCCAAGTGACATGACCGGTGGCCGGTGGCGTGTCAGCAGTGCTGCCGTCAGCCGAGTAGCTCCTTCTTCCGCAACTGTACGACGTCGCGCATCGGCGGCGCGCCGAACAGCCGGCTGTATTCGCGGCTGAACTGCGACGCGCTTTCGTAGCCGACGACGGCGGCCACGGACCCGACGTCGCCGCCCTGCCGCAGCAACAGCCGCCGCGCTTCGTGCAGCCGCAACTGCTTCTGGTACTGCAACGGGCTCAGCGTCGTCACGTGCTTGAAGTGATGGTGCAGCGACGACACGCTCATATTGACCGCCTGCGCGAGCGACTCGACGCGCATCGGCTCCGCGAAGTGATCGCGGATCCATTCGATCGCGCGCGCGATCCGGTGCGTCTGGCTGCCCGCGATCGCCATATGCCGCAGCCGCGTGCCCTGCCCGCTCGTCATCAGCCGGTACAGCAATTCCTTTTCGATCAGTGGCGCGACGACCGGAATGTCGGCCGGCGTATCGAGCAGCCGTAACAGCCGCAGTGCAGCATCGAGCAGCGGCGGCGTCAGCTCGGCAAGCGCGATCCCCTCGCCTTCGGGGCCCGCGTCGGGCTCCGGCAGCCGCATCTCGGCCGCGAGCTCGACGATGCGCTGCGGATCGAGCGTCAGCGACAGGCACAGGTAGGGCGCGTCCGGCGACGCGCGCGTCACGCGCGACAGGATCGGCAAGTCGATCGATGTAATCAGGCAATTCTGCGTGTCGTACTCATACGCGTGGCCAGCCACGATCACGCGCTTCGCGCCCTGCGCGGCGATCACGAGCGCGGCCCGCGACACGCCGCAGCCGAGATCGACCGGCCGCGTGTGCCGGTGCAGCATCAGGCCCGGCACGGCCGTCGAATGCGAGCCGTCCGCCGGCGCGAAACGGCCGATCAGCATCGCCAACTCGCGCCGCCCGGATTCGCGCGACGCCACGATATCGGTCATGTCCATGACCCTTCCTCGATCAATTTCCTCATGTCGCGGGAGCATAGCGACACCGCCCGCGGCCTGCCGGGGATTTGCAGGATTGTTCAATAAATTTGCAGGATTGGGTAGACGAAAAAAACAGCGGCTCGCGCACACTGCCCGCTAACCGGGCGCATGCCGGGTTTTCCCCACGGAGACAATCACAATGCCTACCTCGTTTGTCCTGAACGGCAAGAACGTCACGCTCGACGCCGATCCGTCGATGCCCGTCCTCTGGGCGATTCGCGAACACGCGGGACTGACCGGCACGAAGTTCGGCTGCGGCATGGCGCAGTGCGGCGCGTGCACGGTGCATCTCGAGGGCCAGGCCGTCCGCTCGTGCGTGCTGCCGCTCGCCGGCATCGCGGGCAAGCACATCACGACGATCGAAGGCCTGCAGAGCAAGCCCGCGCAGGCCGTGCAGGCCGCCTGGGTCCAATTGCAGGTGCCGCAATGCGGCTACTGCCAGTCGGGCCAGATCATGTCGGCCACCGCGCTGCTCGAGCAGAACCCGAAGCCGACCGACGCGGACATCGACGCCGCGATGAACGGCAACCTGTGCCGCTGTGCGACCTACGCCCGCATCCGGGCGGCGATCCACGACGCGGCCGCAACGCTGGGAGCGTGACCATGACGATCGAACTCGACAACACCGGTTCGGTGCGTCCGTCGCGCCGCTCGTTCCTGAAGGCCGCGGGCGCCGCGGCCGCCGTCAGCCTGACCCTCGGCTTCGAATGGGCCGGCCTCGGCCGCCGCGCGCTGGCGGCGACGGCCCCCGCCACCGACTTCGCGCCGAACGCGTTCCTGCGCATCACGCCCGACGGCGCCGTCACGGTCATCGCGAAGCACGTCGAACTGGGCCAGGGCGCGTATACGGGCATCGCGACGATCGTCGCCGAGGAGCTCGACGCCGACTGGTCGCACGTGCGCGTCGAGAGCGCGCCCGCCGACGCGAAACGCTACGCGAACCTCGCGTTCGGCACGATGCAGGGGACGGGCGGCAGCTCGGCCATGTCGAACTCGTGGCAGCAACTGCGCGAAGCGGGCGGCAAGGCCCGCGTGATGCTGGTATCGGCCGCGGCAGCCCGCTGGAAGGTACCGGCCAGCGAGCTGACGACGGCCAATGGCGTCGTCACGCATGCGAAAAGCGGCAAGACGGCCGCGTACGGCACGCTCGTCGCCGATGCGTCGAAGCTGCCCGTGCCCGACAAGGTCACGCTGAAGCAGCCGGCCGAATTCAAGCTGATCGGTCACCGGATTCCGCGCGTCGACGCGTCGGCGAAATCGAACGGCACCGCGCATTTCACGCTCGACACGACCTTCCCCGGCATGCGCGTCGCGCTGCTGCAGCGCCCGCCGCGCTTCGGCGCGAAGGTGAAATCGTTCGACGCGACGGCGGCCAAGGCCGTGCCGGGCGTCGTGTCGGTCGTGCAGGTGCCGGGCGGCGTCGCAGTCGTCGGAACCGGCTTCTGGGCCGCGAAACAGGGCCGCGACGCGCTGAAAGTCGAATGGGACGAAACGAACGCCGAAAAGCGCGGCTCGGACGAGCTCATGCGCGAATACCGGCAGCTCGCCGACAAGCCGGGCACATCGGCACGCAAGGACGGCGATGCCGATGCGGCGATCGCGGGCGCGGCACGCAAGATCGGCGCGACCTACGAATTCCCGTATCTCGCGCACGCGCCGATGGAGCCGCTCGACGCGGTCGTCAAGCTGTCGGCGAACAGCTGCGAGATCTGGGCCGGCGACCAGTTCCAGACGGTCGACCAGGCCAACGCGGCCAGGACGGCGGGCCTGAAGCCCGAGCAGGTGCAGATCCACACGCTGTACGCGGGCGGCAGCTTCGGCCGGCGCGCGAACGCGTGGTCGGACTACGTGGTCGAGGCCGTGTCGATCGCGAAGGCGCTCGGCGCAGACGGCAAGCCCGTCAAGCTGCAGTGGACGCGCGAGGACGACATCCAGGGCGGCTTCTACCGGCCGATGTACTTCCACAAGCTCGATGCGGGGCTGACCGCGGACGGCAAGCTGGTCGGCTGGCGCCACCGCATCGTCGGGCAGTCGATCCTCGCCGGCACGCCGTTCGAAGCGTTCATGGTGAAGAACGGCGTCGATGCGACGTCGGTCGAGGGCGCGGCGAACCTGCCGTACGCCGTGCCGAACGTGTCGGTCGAGCTCACCACCACCAAGGTCGGCCTGCCCGTGCTGTGGTGGCGCGTGGTCGGCAGCTCGCACACGGCGTACGCGGTCGAGGCGTTCATCGACGAAGCCGCGCACACCGCTGGCAAGGATCCGTACGCGTTCCGCCGTGACCTGCTCGAGAAGGAGCCACGCATGCGCGCGGTGCTGGACCTGGCCGCGCAGAAGGCCGGCTGGGATCCGGCCAAACCGCTGCCGAAGGGCCGCGGGCGCGGGATCGCAGTCGCCGAGGCGTTCAAGAGCTATGTCGCGCAGGTGGCCGAGGTGTCGGTCGATGCAGACGGCAAGGTGAAGGTCGAGCGCGTGGTGTGCGCGGTCGATTGCGGGATCGCGATCAATCCCGACATCGTCGCCGCGCAGATGGAAGGCGGCATCGGCTTCGGGCTCGGCGCCGTGATGCACAGCGCGATCACGCTGAAGGACGGCCAGGTCGAGCAGCGCAACTTCGACGGCTACCACGTGCTGAGGATGGCCGAGATGCCGAAGGTCGAAGTGCATATCGTGCCGTCGGCCGAAGCGCCGACCGGGGTCGGCGAGCCGGGCGTCGCACCGGTCGGGCCGGCTGTCGCGAACGCGATCTTCGCGGCGACGGGCAAGCGGCATTACGTGCTGCCGTTCGATTCGGCGGATAGCGCGAAGGCGTGACGACGGGACGGAACGCCGGCTGCGGGACGGAAGACGTCTTGCGGCCGGCGTTTTTTGCCGGACGCGACCGATGCAGAGTTCGATGTCGGCAAAAGTCTTCCGTAACGCATTGATCCGCATGGAGAATCCATCGATCGCCGGACGCAGGGTTCGCCGTCCGTGCGCAGCGACGTTCCGCCGGCCCCGATGCCCGCCCCGCGCCCCACGTTACGTCGAACGTAACGCCCGTAACGTCGCCCGCCGATGCTACGTAACAATCCTTCAATGTCGCCCCGACCCCTTTTCTACCCGTTCCGCGCCTCCCGTTAAAAATTCTTTTAAATTCAAGGCCGCCACGCCGCTTGCACCGGCGCCGCCCCCCGTCGATACATGACGATCCGCTCCCTGGCCCGAAAGTTGCAGCACAGGACCCGCAAACACTCCTTTACGGACATGCGAGGGCCACCATGGATTGCAAATACCTGTACATCGACAACATAAAAATCAACTTCGTGCGCCGCACGATCGAAATCGACAACAAAGTCGTTGACGTCACGCCGCGTGAATTCGACGTCGTCGAATTCCTGCTCGACAACATGAACAAGATCGTGCCGCGGCAGGCAATCCAGGAAGCCGTGTGGGGCCGTGAACTCGGCGTGTCGTCGCGCACGCTCGACACCCATATCTCGCGTATCCGCTCTAAGCTGCAGCTCGATCACGACAAGAACCTGCGGATCATCCCGATCTACGCCGTCGGCTATCGCCTGGTGCTGTTCGGTGCGGCGATGACGCACGTCGAGCGCCACGACGCGGCGCCGCTCCTGCGCATCGCACCACAGGCCGCGCTGGCCGCGATGGCCGCCGACTACGCCTGACGCTTCGCCCCACGCGGCGCGCCGGCCACACTCCCCCCACCGCGCTGCGCCGCTCCGCAGCGCCTCGCGGCCCGCCCGTCGGGCGCGGCCTGCATGCCGCCCGGCCCGCCAGCCAGTCGCGACCCGACCGCCGCCTCCGGGCGGCGGTCGCTTTTGGACGCCCGCGTCCGCGCATCGTCACGCTTCGTCGCTTCCGCTCCGGCCGCCGCCAATGCCGGCGACTACGGAATTCGGCGTGACACACGATCATTGCCGTCCCTACAATCGACGCAGCCGCCGCGCGCCCTCCGCGCCACCGGCCCCGAAACGAACGGAACGACCATGAAGATGTGCGATTCGCGAACCGTTGTCGCCTGCCTGTCCGCACTGGTTGCGCTCGCGTGCGCCGCGCCGCCCGTAGCGCACGCGGCGAACGACCACGCGCTTCACGTCGCGTCGACGACGCCGGGCAATCCGGATGAAGGCAGCGCCGGGCGCGACACGCCGCCCGCACGCCAGCGACGGATGGATGCCGTCGCGACCACGCCGCCCGATCGCGCACGTCGGCAAGCGTCGCCGGCGGCCTCCGCCGATCCGCCTTCGTGCCATGCGCGGCCCATGACGACGCGGTGCCGCGGCCCGCAAGCGAACGACGCGAAGCAGCGCTGCACGCGCTGCCTCGATCAGTGACGACGCGCAGCGCGCCCGCTTATGCGGCGCGCTGCGCTTCCAGCCACGCCTGGAACATCAGCACGGTCCACAGCTGGTGCTGCCAGTTCATCCGGCCGGTCTGGTGCTGCCGCCACAGGCGCTCGACCGCGGCCGCATCGAAGAAGCCCTCCTCGCGCAACCGCGACGGCCGCAACAGCGCCTCGGCCCAGTCACGCAACGAGCCGCGCAGCCAGTGATCGACGGGCGCGCAAAAGCCCTGTTTCGGCCGGTCGATCAGCGCGGACGGCACGTACCGGTCGAGCAGCCGACGCAGCAGCGCCTTCGACTGCCCTTCCGGCAAACGCACCTCCGCCGGCACGCGCCACGCGAATTCGACGACGTGATGGTCGAGGAACGGCATGCGCGTTTCGAGGCTCACGGCCATCGCCGCGCGATCGACTTTCGCGAGGATGTCGGTCGGCAGGTACGTGAGCGTGTCGATCGCCATCGCCTGCTCGGCGAAGCTCAGGTGCGCGGGCCATGCGGATACGGTGTCGAGCGGTGTCGCCGGCTCCTGTCCCGACAGCGCAAGGCGCTCGGGATGATGCACCGACGACATCAGCAGCCGGTACAGCCCGATGCGGCTCTCGGCCGTCATCACGTGGCCGAGCTTGTGCAGGCGATCGCCGATGCGCGTCGCCGATTCGCGTGCCTCCACGCCGCCCCACGCCCCTTGTGCGACGGCCGCGAGCTGGTCCGCGTGATCGGGCCGCAACGCATGCAGCGCGGCGGCGATCCGCGCGCGCACGGCGCCCGGCACGCGATGCAGCTTGCGCCACAGGCGCGGCGTCAGGAAGTAGCGCGTGTAACCGCCGAACAACTCGTCGCCGCCGTCGCCGGACAGGCTCACCTTCACGTGCCGGCGCGTCAGCTCCGACACGAGAAAGGTCGGGATCTGCGACGCATCGGAAAACGGCTCGTCGTAGATCGACGGCAGCTTCGGCACGACGCCGAGCGCATGGTCGGCCGTGACGTACAGCTCGGTATGGCGCGTGCCGAGATGGCGCGCGACGGCCTTCGCGTAACCGGCTTCGTCATAGCCGGCTTCGTGGAAGCCAATCGTGAACGTGTCGACCGGCGCCGCCGATTGCGCCTGCATCAGCGCGACGATCGCCGACGAATCGACGCCGCCCGACAGGAACGCGCCGAGCGGCACGTCGGCCTCCATCTGCCGCGCGACGGCCTGGCGCAAGACCACGTCGAGCTGACCGACCGCTTCGTCGGCACTGCCCTCGAACGGCTGCGCGCGACCGTCCTCGATCGCCTGATCGAGCGTCCAGTACGCACGCAGGCGCGGCATGTCGCGCGCATGCTCGAACTGGATATACGTGCCCGGCGGCAGCTTGTGGATGCCGCGATAGATCGTGTGCGGCGCGGGCACGCTCGACTGGCGCAGATACAGGCACAGCGCATCGCGGTCGATCGCGCCGTCGAAGCCGGGGTAGCCGCGCAGCGCCTTCAGCTCGGACGCGAACACGAGCGCGTCGCCGATCCGGCCGTAGTAGAGCGGCTTCTCGCCGATCCGGTCGCGCGCGAGCGTCAGCACGCGCGATTCGCGATTCCACAGCGCGATCGCGAACATGCCGGTCGCACGCCGCAGCGTCGCTTCGACACCCCACGCGACGATCGCCGCGATCAGCACCTCGCTGTCGGAGTGGCCGCGCCACGCCGGTGCGCGACCCGCGCGCTCGAGCTCGGCGCGCAGTTCGCGATGGTTGTAGATTTCGCCGTTGAAGACCATGACGTAGCGGCCGCACGCGGATGCCATCGGCTGTCGGCCGTGTACCGACAGGTCGACGATCGCGAGCCGCCGGTGGCCGAGCGCAATGCCGGCTTCCGGATCGACCCAGATCCCCTGCCCGTCCGGCCCGCGATGCGCGAGGCTTGCCGTCATGCGCGCGAGCGTGCCGCGCGCTGTCTCCTCATCGATGGCGACGCTATTCAGAAAGCCGTCGATTCCGCACATTGATTTTTCCGCCCCTGTTGACCAGTTCCGTCACGCATGGCGCAACCTCGCGGCCCGCCGTCCGGCGTGACGGTCGAGCCATATTACGAAGAAATAAATCAGCAATAATTCACTGGTGAATGCTGAAATCACTCGAAAAAAGCGCTGTCAAGCATCGTGTGCGCATCGCGGCGGTGCGTCCGGCCGAATCGGCCCGTCGGGCCGACCACAGGCGGGCCGACCCGACGGTCATCGGATCACGCGGAGAAAACAGGGGACGGACTGCGTCAGGACGGCAGCCGGCGCGCCGCCAGATACGCAAGCTGCGCGCGGTTCTGCACGTTGAAGAGTTTCTCGAGCGAGCGGATATGGTGGCCGACCTTGTGCAGCGACGTGCGCAGCGCGCTCGCGATCTCCTGGTCGGACAGCCCGTGCACGAGGCGGTCGAGCACCTGCTGTTGTTCGTCGCCGAGCGCGAAGCCGCGCATGCGTGCGATGCGTGCCTCGAGGAACGGCAGCGCGACGCGATGCACCGCGAGGCTGACCGACAGCGCGCCGCCGATCACGCGATCGTCGATCCATTCGGTGCCGTGCGTCTCCGACGTCACGTTCACCGCGACGCGCAGGTCGAGGCGCGGCGCCGACAGACCGAACAGCACACCGCTGTTCATCGCATGCGCGCGCAGATGGCCGGCGAGCGCCAGCATCTTGCGGTCGCCGCTGCCCTGCGCGGCCGCCTCGATCTCGTCGAGCCGCCACGCGACCGGAAAGCCGCTCTGCCGCACCTGCGCGAACCGTGGGTCGCTCTCGTAGAGCATGCCTTCGATAAACGGCTGCATGAACGTCGCGGGCGCGAGGTCGCGAAGCAAATGCGCGCACAGGATGCGCCGCCCGATCATTTCGAAAGCGCCGTAACCGAGCGTACTGAAACCGATTTGCCGCAATCGCGCATGGCATTGCGCAAAATCGACCGGAGCAACGTCGGTTTTACCGGGTTCAATTTGAATGCCGGTAAAAACGTCATGCCCGATTGCCTGATATTCATTCGAATAAGCCGCAGCCGTTGCGATATCGGCCTGCGAAAACCACTCGACGCGTGGTGCGCCGTCAGCATATGCCATGAGGAGCCCGCCCTTTCCCAATATGTGAACCTGCGCCCCGTCACGATCTGGTCTTTTCTTTATGGATTTTCTGGTCTTCGTTATAGGCGTGCGAATAGGAATCTTTCGCCGCCATTAGTATTACGGCATATTACGCGTACACCGGCATTTTTGTACAATGCCCCCGCGTTTCGTCAGGGATGACGATCGGCGCATATCACACCGATGCTCGATCGCACCGCCGCGAACACCGTACACGATACGGCCGCCGCCAGGCGATGCGCGTCGATTCCGAGGGATGGCTCATGTCCGATATTGCATTGCATGAAGAAGCGGTCGCCCCAACCTTTCCCGGTCCGTCGCACGGGTTGAACGCGTGCCCGGACGCGCTGCGCGAGCGCCCGGTGCAGGTCGTCTGGTGCGACGACGTGAAACACGGCGAGCTCACGCAGCCGCACGCGCCGAAGCTCGGCGTCGCCGATACGCTCGCACATGCGCAGAGCACGGCCGAGCGCAGCCGGATCGTCGCGAGCCTGCTGCATCTGACGGGCTTCTCGACGTTCGCGTACTTCGCGCTCGAATTCGCGCACGAGCGGGTCGAAAGTCTCTACCTGCACGAAGCATTCACGCCGGCCACCTATCGCGGCGACTACGTGCGGCACAACCATCACGACATCGATCCGCGCACGCTCGGCGCGCGCGTGTGCAACATGCCGATCGTGTGGGACCTGCAGCAGCTGCGCCGTGAACACCGCGAGCGCGACGCGGGTCCGCGCGTGACGCCGGCCGCGCTCGACGGCTTCCTGCAGACGATGCAGGACGACGGGATGTGCAGCGGCGTCATGTATTCGATGGCGGTGCCCGGCACGCGGCTGCACGCGTTCATGAGCTTCACCGCGCCGCGCCGCACACGCGAATGGATCACGCCGGCGACGATCGAACAGGCGCTGTCGATCGGGCTGTCGGTCCACAAGTTCGCGTCGCCGCAACTGATCTCGACGTCGCGCGAGCGCGCGGTGAACGGGCTCACGCCGTTCGAGCAGGAACTGCTGCTCGGCATCGCCGAAGGCGCCTCCGACAAGGAGATCGGCCGGCGCCTCGACACCAGCGCGCACAACGTCGACTATCACCTGCGCAAGCTGCGCAAACGCTTCGGCGTCGCGAACCGGATCCAGCTCACGTACCTGACGTCGAAACTCGAACTGATCTGACGGCCGCACCGTACCGCGTGCGCGGCGCGTCGCGTCGCGTCGCAAGCGGATGCGTAAACGCACATGCCGGCCTCGAGGGCCGGCATGTGCGGGTTGCGGCGCGGTGCCGGGTCCGGCGCCGCTTCCTGGAAGACGACCTGCGTTACTTCAGCAGCATCATCTGCACCACCTTGACGATCACGAGACCGACCGCGATCACGAGATAGCCGCGCAGCACGGCCATCCACACGCGCGTCGTCAGCGTCATCTTCTGCGGCTCGAGCGTGTCGAGCGGCGGCATGCGCCACGTATCGCGTTGCGTACGGTCGACGCCGGGTTCGACGACGCGCTTGTTGCGGCGAATCAGCACCGTCGCGAGATAGCCAACGATCGCGAACACGCTGCCGCCCACCAGCACGTCGAGGATCGCTTCACCGCTGATGTCCGGATACATCACCGATGCGGTCAGGATGATCGACAGCATCACGAGCACCCAGATCACCGCGCCCGTGAACACGTTGAGCTTCGTCGAGTTGATCCACGGGCCGAGCACCTGCTTGTCGTTGCACAGCAGCAGCAGGAACACGGTCGCGCTCGGCAGCAGCACGCCCGCGAGCGTCTGCACGGCTTCCGTCAGCAGGCCCAGCGGGCTGCCCGGGATCAGCACCAGCGCCGCGGCGGCCGCGACGATGCCGAAGTAGACGAGATAGAAACCCTTCGCGTCCGACACGTTACGATGCAGCGAGTGACGGATCTTGAACACGTCGCCGATCGCATAGGCGGTCGACAGCGATACGGCCGCCGCGCCGATGATGCACGCGTCGAGCAAGGCGACCGCGAACAGCGTCGCGCTCGTGCGGCCCGAATACTTCTCGAGGCCCGCGATGATGCCACCGGCGTCGGTGAAGTTGCCGAACTCCGGATGGCCCGAGAACAGCTGGGCCGAGAACGCGATCATCGCGACTGCACCGACCAGCACGAAGGCGATGCCGATCCACAGGTCCGCCTTTTCATACTTCATGAAGCGCGGCGTGATGCGCTTGTCGATCACGTAGCTCTGCTGGAAAAACAACTGCCATGGCGCGACCGTCGTGCCGACGATACCGATCACGAGCAGCATCACGTCGGACAGCTTCGCATGCGCGGGCCAGTTCGGTACGAAGAAGTCGCGCGAGATCTGCGCCACCGGCGGATGGATCGACACGAGCACCGGCACGAGCAGCAGGCTCAGCACGCACAGTCCGATCGCGAACCGCTCGAAGCGCCTGAAATCCCCGGTACTCACCGCGGCCATGGTCAGCGCCGCGGCCACGCACACGCCGGCCACCTTCGGCAGCCCGAAGAAATCCAGCACGAACGTGATGCCGATGAACTCGGTGACGATGGTGAGCGCGTTGAGCAGGAACAGGTCGATCACGCTGAACGCGCCCCAGAACTTGCCGAAGCGCTCGAAGATCAGGCGTGCATGGCCGACGCCCGTCACCGCGCCTAGGCGCAGCACCATTTCCTGGTTCACGTACAGCACGGGCACGAGCAGCAGCAGCGTCCACAGCAGCGTCGTGCCGTAGTTCTGCCCCGCCTGCGTGTAGGTACCGAAGGCGCCGGCGTCGTTGTCGCCGACCATCACGATGAGGCCCGGGCCGATGATGGCGAGCAGCGTGCGCAGGCGCGCCCACCACGTGCTGCGTGCACCGGTGTCGTGGCGCGAGATCGTGCCGAGCGCGCCGCGGATGTCGCCCAGGTGGGCTTCGTCGAGCACGGCGCTGCGTTCGGCGGCGATTGGTGGAGAAACGTTGGATGGCGTGGACATGATTTATTCCGTACGGCTAAGGGTTATCTGATAAGCGTGTGACCTTGGAATGCGCGCGTGGCGGCCGCTCGATGGCGGCCGCACGTGCGCATGCCGAGGCACGCGCGGTGCTTCTTGCTTCAGTGGATCAACGATTTCAGCTGGTTCAACAGGCGGGAGAACACCCGCGGACGGGCGTCGAGCATCAGCATCGCGTCGTAGTGGTTGCGCGATTCCGTGACGTGCGGGAGATTCGACAGCAGAAGGCCGAAGTTCATGATCTGGCTCCGTGCGGCGACGGCAGGCGTGCCGGCCGCGTGGTGGGCGCGGGGCCAGTCCGGGGCCTGAACGACGTGTCAGGCTAGTGCGCCGGATTGTCCCTGCGACCCGGGTTCAAAAGGGTCGGTGTGTGCAACGGGCATAAGGGACAACTGTCACTGTCGTTCATGGCGGCTCCTGTACGGTGTTCGGGAGAACACGGTTGACCGCCGTCAGGCCTGCGGGCCGGGATTCGCGAGCACGGGAAAAGCGTGCGCGAACGCGGCCGCCTGCCAGGCGGCGGTGAAACCGGACGGCGCATGCGAAAACGCATCACGCTAACCGGCGCGAATCAGGGTGCACGTAGGGGGTTACTGCGGAATACTGCTGCGCGCACCGTTTGCCTGGGAGACAAACGGCGGCTTCGATGAGGCGCGGACGTCGGTCGCTCAGGCGGAAATTTCGTTCGAAGATCGACTACTGCAGGCGTCCAAGGCGGCGGCCCCAAGAGTGAAGATGGCGGATTCTATGGACGGCCCGAAAGTGAAGTCAACCCCTTGAAACCCCATTTCCCGAAATAAATTTCTCGCGTCACATCACTGAAAGAATTGCCCTTGAAAACAAGCGGCGCAACCTTTCAGGGCGTATCGCGCAGTCGGTGACCGATGCGTATGAACAACGGGGCGGCGCCTCCCGTCGTGCTCATCTGCTGCCCGTCCGTTGTCCATTCGTTGCCCGTCCCGCGCCGGAACGTGCTGCCGAGGTGCCCGCGCAACGTGCGCCACTTTTATGCGTTTTTTACTTGCGCTGCAGCAAACGACACGCATACAATCCGCCGCAATTCATCAAGGGAGTCCCTCCGTGGACACATGCTCTAGTTGCAGTTCGATGCCGGTCCAGGCCGGCCAAGCCATCGCGAGATAGCAGCCAGACGCATGTCTTTCGCCGCTAGCTCGCATTCGTCGGGTTAGCGCGCTTCCTTCCGAGCCGGCCATCGCCGGTTCGTCCGTCGCACGCTCCATTACGTTCCACCCTCCGATCGCAGGTCGCATCGTGCGCCCGCGCTCGATCACGTCGTCCGGCCCGAGCCGGACCGGACGGAGGCAGCGTCATGTTTCTTCAATCGTTCGCGGTCAGACTCAAGCGCATCGTGCATATCGCATGCGACCGCTCGTTCGTTTCCGGCCTCTCGCCGCTCGCCCACGCGTTCAGCAACTGGCGCGGCACGGCGCTCGCCCATCTGCCGGCGACGCCCCGCCCGCTCGACTGCCTGCTGGTCGCCGCAATGGCGGCCGCCGTCGCGCTCGTCGCGATGCTGTGCTCGGCCGCGCCGCGCCTCGGCTTTGCACAGGTGTGGCGCATCGGCGGCTGGCTGCCGTAAGCCCTGCTGCGCGGCGGGACGACGTGCCCCGTACCGCCGCGCGACCACCACGCCGCGCTTCCCGCATCACGTTTTCGCTTCTTCAGCTTAACTAATCAAACCGTCAACGGAACCCACATGAAGAACTATCTCGAACCCGTCCCGCGCAAGCTCCGCCTCAATGCGCTCGCCACGCTGCTGCTGTCGCTCGCCGCGGCGCCCGCGTTCGCGCAATCGACGCCGCCCGCCGCGGCCGAACCGGCGGCCGGCGCCAGCGACGCCGCCGCTCCCGCACAACAGGCCGCCGATGCTGCCGCGCCCGCTCCCACTGGCTTCTGGGAACGCTCGAACCTGCTCGGCAACATGGGCGGCCTGCGCGACGTGCTCGGCGATCACGGCGTCACGCTGAGCCTGCAGGAAACCAGCGAGTACCTGTACAACACGTCGGGCGGCACGAATCGCGGCGGCGCGTACCAGGGGCTCACGCAATTCGGTTTCAACGTCGACACGGGCAAGGCGGTCGGGCTGCCGGGCGGCACGTTCAACGTATCGGCACTGCAGATTCACGGCACCAACCTCACGCAGCGCTATCTGCAGACGCTGCAGACCGCGACCGGCATCGAGGCAAATTCGACCACGCGCCTGTGGGAACTCTGGTACCAGCAGTCGCTGCTCGACGGCAAGGTCGACGTGAAGGTCGGCCAGCAGAGCGTCGACCAGGAATTCATGGTGAGCCAGAACGCGGCGACGTTCATGAACGCCACGTTCGGCTGGCCCGTGCTGCCGTCGACCGACCTGCCGGCCGGCGGCCCCGCGTATCCGCTGTCGTCGCTCGGCGTGCGGCTGCGCGTGAAGCCGGCCGATGCGTGGACCGCGATGGTCGGCGTGTTCGACGGCAACCCGGCCGGCCGCACCGACGGCGATGCGCAAGTGCTGAACGCGCACGGCACCAACTTCAACCTGCGCAGCGGCGCATTCGTGATCGGCGAAGTGCAGTACGCGCTGAACGCGCCGCCCGCCGATCCGAAGGCGCCGCAACCCGCCGGCCTGCCGGGCACGTACAAGCTCGGCTTCTGGTATCAGTCGCAGCATGCGAGCGACCCGCGCTACGGCACCGACGGCCTGTCGCTCGCGAATCCGGATAGCAACGGCATTGCCGCCACCCATCGCGGCAACTACGGGTTCTATGCGGTCGCGGACCAAATGGTGTGGCGGCCGTCGGCCGACAGCCCGCGCTCGGTCGGCGTGTTCGCGCGCTTGATGGGCTCGCCGGGCGATCGCAATATCGTCGATTTCGCCGCCAACGCAGGCGTGACGCTGAAGGCGCCGTTCAAGGGACGCGACAACGACGTCGTGGGCATCGCGGTCGGCTACGCGAAGATCGGCTCGCATGCACGCGGCCTCGACGGCGACACCGGTGTCTACACGACGCCCGGCTATCCGGTGCGCCGCGCAGAGACGGTCGTCGAAGCGACCTACCAGTACCAGGTCACGCCGTGGTGGCAGATGCAGGCCGACCTGCAACACTTCTTCCGTCCGGGCGGCGGCATCCCGAATCCGAACGCGCCCGGTGCGCGCATCGGCGACGAAACGGTGGTCGGCGTGCGCACGACGATCACGTTCTGACGCAAACCGGATGCAACGCACGGGCCGGACTGTCGCGCAAGCGGCCGTCCGGCCCGTGCGTTCTCTTGCGGCGCAAGCGCGCGGCCCGCGCCGCGCGTCACTCGCCGTACAGCCCCAGCAGTTTCAGCGTGACACCGTTGGTCCAGCCGAAACCGTCCTGCAGCGGATACTCGCCGCCCCCGCCGCCACCCGTGCCGGCCCCTTCGACCACGTACTTCTCGACGAGCTTGCCCTCGGTCGCATACACGTGCTTCACGTCGGACAGGAAGCGTGTGCCGATGTCCTTCGCGAGTGCCGGTTCGCCATAGCGCCGCAGCCCGTCGATCGCGATCCACTGCAACGGCGCCCAGCCGTTCGGCGCATCCCACTGCTGCCCGGTGTTCTCGGTGGTCGTCGCGAGGCCGCCCGGCTGCAGCAGCGTCTTGCGCACCTCGCGCGCGGTCGCCTTCGCGCGCTCGGGCCACGCGACGCCCGCGAACAACGGATACAGCGCAGCGGCCGTCACGGCGTCGCGCGGCTTGCGCAGTTGCCAGTCGTAGTCGCCGTAGTAGCCGCGGCGGTTCCACAGATAACGGTTGATCGCGGCCGCACGCCGCGCCGCGCGCCCTGAAAAATCGGTCACGCATGCCACGTCGCGCGTGACCGCGCAGCCCTTCACGATCGTCGTCTCGAGGTGGAACATCAGGCTGTTCAGGTCGACCGGGACGATCGACGTCGTGCGGATCGTCGCAAGCGTCTTGCCGTCGCCGAACCAGCGCGAGCTGTAGTCCCAGCCGCTTTCGGCGCCCGCGCGCAGGTCGCGGTAGACCTCGTTCGCCGGACGCGCCGGCACCGACTTCGCGGTCGTCACGTCCTCGAGATACGACTCGTCGCGCGGCGTATCGCTCGCATCCCAGTAGCGGTTCAGCACCGCGCCGTCGGGCATCGCGACCACGTGGCGCGCGGCCTGCCCGCGCGGCGTCGTGGTTTCGCCCTGCATCCAGTACGCATGCTCCTTGCGCAGTTCCGGCAGGTATTTCTGATAGACCTTGTCGCCTACGGCCTGCGCGGCGAGCGTGACCATGTACGCGAAGAACGGCGGCTGCGAGCGGCTCGCGTAGTACGTGCGGTTGCCGTTCGGGATGTGCCCGATCGTGTCGATCAGATGGGCGAAGTTGTCGAGCATGTCGTCGACGAGATCCTCGCGGCCCGACACCTGCAGCCCGAGCATCGTGAAATAGGTATCCCAGTAGTAGCCCTCGCGGAAGCGGCCACCCGGCACGACATACGGCTTCGGCAACGGGATCAGCGAACTGTAGGGCGGCACCGTCGCGCTCGTGCGCGTGAGCTGCGGCCACAGCCAGTCGATGTGCTGGCGCAGCGTCTGATTCGGCGGCGGCGTCACGCCGCTTTCCGGGGGCGGCGTGAAATGCTGGCCGACGAACGCCTTCAGCGAGAAGCCCGGCTGCGATTTCTGTTGCTGATACAACTGCACGATCGTCGCGGGATCGCTGTCGGGCGTCGCATCGACGAAGGTCTTCTGGTCGGGATAGATCTGCGCGGTCTGCACCGCGACGAACAGGTCGCCGTAGAGCTGGCTCGGCGGCGTCAGCAGCGTGCCCGACGCGGGGCCGGCAACCGCGACCGTAGTTGGCGGTGCCGACCGGGCAGCCGCCTGCGCGGCGGCCTGGTTCGCGTTGTCGGCCTGCGCGGCGCAGCCGGCCACCGCGAGATATGCGACGGCCAGCGCGGCGGCCCGGCGAAGACGCGATGCGGGCGGTGCGAGAGGCGGTGAAAGACGGAGCGAGAAGCGCGTTGGGAAGCGGCTAGCGAAGCGAGATGCAATCGATGCGGCACGACGTGACGTCATGACGTGTCCCCTCCTTTCGACGGTGAGTGGGTCGGCACGAGGTCTCGTTCGCGCGCGCGCTCGTCTCGATGGCCCTCGATCGATGCGCGTCGTTTTGTGCTGCGAGTGGGTCCGACTGTCGCACGAAACGCGCACATCAAGCAAGTTTCGATTCGCGCGACTCGCGCAGATAACCGCGTACGGCGCGCCACGCCCGCGCATCGAGCGCATCCGCATCGGTCTCGCCGCGCGCCCCCGCCGCATCGACGATCCCCTTCACGATCGCGAGCAGATCGTGCGCGACGACGTCGGGCGCAGCGACACGCGGCGCATCGCGCTGCGCGAGCGCATGCAGCAGCGTCGCGTGGATGCGGTCCGCGACGCGTGCGGTGCGCGCGCCGAGCGGCAGCCGCGCCTCCTCGAAATCGATCAGCCGCGCGAGCACGGGACGGCGCATCTGGTGCGCGACGGCCCCGCGTACCAGTGCGCGCAGTACGTCGTCGCATGACGACAGCGCACCAGCCCGGTCGACGTCGTCGAGCAAATGCGCACTCTCGCGCTCGACGAGCGCGGCCGTCAGCGCATCGCGGTTCGGGAAGTATTGATAGAGCGAGCCGATGCTGACGCCGGCCAGCGCCGCGACCGCGTTCGTCGTGTACCCGTCGAAGCCGTCCCGCTCCAGAATGCGAGCAGCGGCCTCGACGATCGCGTCGACGGTGGCCACCGAGCGGCGCTGTCGCGGCGCCTTGCGTGGTGACAGCGGGATTCGTGGAGACGATTCGGACATGGCTGGAACGCGAGTTTCCAATATGAGCAAACGCTCATATTCTAGAAACGCCCTTCCACGCCGTCAAAAGGAATCAGCGTGCCCCAGCTCACTGCGCCCCCGCCCACCCAGTGCGTCCTCGTGAAGACGCGCCCCGAATGGCCCGGCCGCCCCGTGCCGGAGCGCTTACGACTGCGGCGCGAACGCATCACGCCGATCCGCAAGACTCACGGCGCAAGCACGTCGCCGCGCTTCGACGACACCGGGTTCTCCTCGGCGCGCGTGACCGACGTGTGGATCAGGGACGCGCAGGATCGCCACACATGCGAACACGTGATCGAGGCGCTTTGCGAGATGCCGCCCCTGGATCGCGACGGCGACATCGTCGAGATCCTGTCGGGTGTCGAGCACGTGAATGCGTCCAACGACGGCAAGGTCGCACCGTCCGCCGTCCCGACCCATGCGGCACGCAGACGCGATGCAAGCGCCGCATTTGCGCAGTCGTTCTTTCCATGACGCCCGCAAAAAAGACGACTGTTGCAACATGCGGAACAACTGTTGTCGTACGTGACTCAACGGTCACATTGTGGGCATAATGACGCCTTTACCGCGCGCCCAGCCCATGTCGCCCGTCTTTCTAGCACCGCTCATCGTTGCCTGTGCGTTGTTCATGGAAAGCGTCGACGCGAACATCATCGTCACCGCCCTCCCCGCGATGGCGAGGGACTTCGGGCACAGCCCCGTCACGTTGAACATCGCGATCACCGCCTACGTGGTCGGGCTCGGCGTGTTCATCCCGATCTGCGGCTGGCTGGCCGACCGCTTCAGCGCACGCTCCGTGTTCCGCACCGCGATCGGCATCTTCGTCGTCGGCTCGCTGATGTGCGCGGCATCCAGTTCCCTCGGCGTGCTCACGTTCGCACGCTTCATCCAGGGCGTCGGCGGCGCGATGATGGTGCCCGTCGGCCGCATCATCATCTTCCGCGCGGTGCCGCGCTCGGATCTCGTGCGCGCGATGAACTACCTCGCGATTCCCGCGCTGTTCGGGCCCACGGTCGGGCCGCTCGTCGGCGGCTTCATCACGACCTACCTGCACTGGCGGATGATCTTCTTCATCAACGTGCCGATCGGCATCTACGGGATCTACCTCGCGAGCAAGCACATCGCGAACACGCGCGAACCGGATCCCGGCCCGCTCGACTGGTTCGGCTTCCTGCTGTCGGCCAGCGGCGCCGCGCTGCTGCTGATG
The DNA here is from genome assembly GCF_902499175.1 of Burkholderia aenigmatica. Lineage (GTDB taxonomy): Bacteria > Pseudomonadota > Gammaproteobacteria > Burkholderiales > Burkholderiaceae > Burkholderia > Burkholderia aenigmatica. The sequence continues at coordinate 126,345 of NZ_CABVQC010000010.1, read as the reverse complement.
GGCCTCACGCTGATCGACGGTTCGCTCACGTCGCGCTCGAACGCGCTCGTCATGTGCGTGGCCGGCACCGTCCTGCTCGCGCTCTACGTGCCGTACGCGCGCCGCAAGGAGCGGCCGGTGCTCGACCTCAGCTTCCTGAAGATCCCCACGTATCACGCGAGCGTCGTCGGCGGGTCGCTGTTCCGCATCGGCCTCGGCGCGGTGCCGTTCCTGCTGCCGCTCGCGCTGCAGGAAGGGCTCGGCATGAGCGCGTTCCATTCGGGGCTCATCACGTGCGCGTCCGCGTTCGGCGGCGCGATGAGCCGCTCGACGGCCACCCATACGCTGCGCCGCTTCGGCTTCCGCACGGTGCTGATCTACAACGCGGCCTTCGCGGGGCTCGCGATCGCCGCGTACGGCGTGTTCCATCCCGGCATGGCGACCTGGGCGATCTGGCTGATCGTGCTCGTCGGCGGCATCTTCCCCGCGCTGCAGTTCACGAGCCTGAACTCGATGATCTACGCAGACATCTCGCCGCGCGATGCGGGCCGCGCGACGAGCCTCGGCAGCGTCGTGCAGCAAATGTCGCTCGGCCTGGGCGTGACGGTGGCCGGCCTCGTGCTGCACATCTCGCACTGGCTGCAAGGTCATCAAAAGATGGTGTGGTCGGATTTCTGGCCCGCGTTTCTCGTGGTCGGGCTGTGCTCGTTCGCATCGATTCCGATCACGCGGCGGTTGCCGCCCGGCGCCGGCGACGAAGTCGCGCGCGGCAAGCGGCAATAGCGATCAGGCAGGCGAGCGGGAAATAACGAAAGGGGCAGAACGAAAAACCGCCCGCGAAGCAAACCGGGGAAAAAAAAATCAGCGGACATCCACACGGGGCCGGTGCACAGCCGCATGGATGTCCGCTCAGGGCTCCGGGTCTCCCGATGGGGGTTGAGAATCCCGGATTCGCTTCCTGCGTGCCATGGACATATGTGCGTCGGAAGCAAAATCGTTGCGCGTCTTTATCGTCGCGCCATGAACTGCACTATAGGGAAACTTGCGAAACGCATCTGTCAACCATTGTCAGACACGACGCATCGGCACGTCGCACGCGCGCGCCGCTTTCGCGCTAAAGTGGTTCCCGACCATCACTCCCGGCCGCCCTTCCGATGCTTACGCTCTCGCCCGCCGCCGCCCGCGCGCTGCATCTCGCCGCGCAGGGCCTGCTGACCCCGCCCCGCCGCAAGGCGACCAAGTCCGACGTGCTCGACACGATCCGCCGGATGGCGCAGTTGCAGATCGACACCATCCACGTCGTCGCGCGCAGCCCGTATCTCGTGCTGTTCAGCCGGCTCGGCGATTTCTCGCCGCAGTGGCTCGACGAACATCTCGCCGAGGCACGCCTGTTCGAATACTGGTCGCACGAAGCGTGCTTCCTGCCGGTCGAGCAGTTCGGCCTGATGCGCTACAAGATGCTCGATCCGTCAGGGATGGGCTGGAAGTACGCAGCCGAGTGGCATGAGCAAAATCGTCCGGACATCGAACGGCTGCTCGCGCGGATTCGCGACGGGGGCCCCGTACGCTCGGCCGATTTCGCCCGCGAGGATGGCGTGAAAGGCAACGGCTGGTGGGATCGCAAGCCCGAGAAGCAGCACCTGGAAGTGCTGTTCACGACGGGCGACCTGATGGTGTCGGAACGCCGCAATTTCCAGCGCGTGTACGACGTGCGCGAGCGCGTGCTGCCCGACTGGGACGATGCGCGCGACCTGCCGCCCCGCCACGCCGTGCTGCCCGCGCTGCTCGACTACACGTGCCGCGCGCTCGGCGTCGTGCGCGCGGACTGGGTGGCCGACTACTACCGACTGCCGCGCCGTTCGTACCGCGCGGAGCTCGAGCAGCTCGCGGACGCGGGCGACCTGATCCCGGTGGCGATCGACGACTGGAAGGAGCCGGCCTACGTGCATCGCTCGCTCGAAGCGTTGCTGCCGGCCGCGCAGGCCGACACGCTGCGCTCGACAGTCACGACGCTGCTGTCGCCGTTCGACCCGGTCGTCTGGGACCGGCGGCGTGCGTCGACGCTATTCGGTTTCGATTACACGATCGAATGCTATACGCCCGGGCACAAGCGGCGTTACGGCTACTTCTGCCTGCCGGTGCTGCATCGCGGCCGGCTGGTCGGGCGCATCGACGCGAAGGCGCATCGCACGCTCGGGACGTTCGAACTGAAGGTCGTGCATGTCGAGCCGGGCGTGCGGTTCGGCACGGGGCTCGCAGCGGATGTCGCGAAAGCGGTGAAGAAGCTCGCGGCGTGGCACGGCACGCCGGAAGTCACGGTCGGGCAGGCCCCGCCGGAGCTGGTGAAGGCGCTGGCCGGCGCGTAGACGGTCACGCAGCCGGCTGGCATGGCGGCGCCGCGCGCCGCCGGCCGTCAATCAGTCGCGCAGCTTGCGGAAACGCGGCGTGCCGTCTTCGAGGTTCCCGTTGAACATCGCTTCCGGCCGCACCCACAGCCCGCGCGCATGCGGCCACAGATGTTCGTACACGACCACCGATTCCTCGGTTTCGGAATGGCGGGCAACGCCGATGTAGCGATACAGCCCGCCCTTGTAATGGCGATGCGTCGCGAGCTGTTCGGCTTCCTGTTCGGTCATGATGGGCTTCTCTTCGGCAAAAACGGAAAGCGCGTATTGTATGCGCTGCGCCGCGCGTCAGCGTTTCGCGTAGATGTCCGCGCGACGGATCTCCATCACCCGCTCGGGATTCGCCGACGGCCCGAAGCCGACCGGCCGGTACAGCTCGTGCGCATCGGACGTCACGAGCATGATGCGGCGCAGGCCCTGCACCATCTCCTGCGCGAACACGTGATCGATCAGCGCGCGGCCGTAGCCGTTGCCGCGCTCGGCCGGCAGCACGAACACGTCGCACAGGTACGCGAACGTCGCGTGATCGGTGACGAGCCGCGCAAAGCCGACGAGCCGGTCGCCCACGTAGGCGCCGAAGCACAGCGAGCCTTCGATCGCACGCTCGACCACGTCGCGCGGAATGCCCTGCGACCAGTATGCGTCGCGATGCAGGAAGTCGAAGATCGCGTCGATGTCGAGTTCGCGCTTGTCGGTGGAAAATCTCAGCGTGGCAGGGGTGGCAGCGGGCACGTCGGTCTCCGGTTGGTGTGGTGGCAGGCGAAACGTTGACGATACCGCGCGGCGCGAGGGGCGACAAGCGGCGACACCTATCGGCTCCCACCCAGCGAACAGGCATCCACTTGCCCGGCTCACGGCGCCCGCAACGTCCGATCTGCCTTGCAACGCTTCAACGGCAGCAGCCGGGCCGAGACGATCCGCGCGTGCGCGGGTCGATTTCGAGGTCGAGGTCGAGGCGGGCGCAACCAACCGTGCGGACGACGGGACTCGATTCGGTGACAATGTCGCCTGCCCGATAAACCTGCCACGCCGCTTCATGCCCTACCGTATCATCGCATTCGACTTCGACGGCACGCTCGCCGATTCGCTCGACAGCTTTCTTGCGGCGCTGTCGGAAGCGTCGCGCCTGCACGGCTTTCGCGACGCCACGCCCGAGCTGCGCCCGGCGCTGCGCGGCATGTCGGCCCGCGACATCATCCGTGCACTCGAGGTGCCGATGTGGAAAGTACCGCGCGTGACGATCGACATGCGTCGCCTGATGCAGCCGCGCGTCGCACAAGTGACGCTGTTCCCTGGCGTCGACGAAACGTTCGACGCGCTCGCCGCGCGCGGCATCCGCATCGCGATCGCCACGTCGAATACCGAGGCGATCGTACGCGACCGGCTCGGCCCGCACGCCAGCAGCCGTGTCGAGCATTTCGCGTGCGGCATTCCGCTGTTCGGCAAGGCACGTCGCCTGCGCGCACTCGTTCACGAGGCCGGCGTGCGCAACGATGAAGTGCTGTATGTCGGCGATGAAATCCGCGACGCCGACGCGGCACGACGCGCACGCATTGCATTCCAGGGCGTCGCGTGGGGCTACACCGCGCCGGACGCGTTGCAGGCGCATTGCGCGACACCGTTGCTGCCGCGTCTCGACGCATTGCTCGATCGCGTGTGACGCATTCGAGCGCGGCGCGCATCCGCTTCGACCCATCGCTCGATGCAAGCGACCTCGCATGACACGGCAGCACGATGATGAAAAGCCGATGACACGCACGTGCCTTTCGCACGTCGCCTGCACGCAAAAATTGCCACCATCGCACACCCGACAGGTACGCAATACCTGTCGGCGCGCGTGCTCATCGATTCGTCTTACCAACCGTTACACAAACCACAGCGCGGTTGCACCTGCTACCGGATCGCTCTCCTAGAATCGGTCGGGTCGGGAAACACGTCGACCGGCGCCGCGGCAGAGCGGCGGTCGAATCCGGCCCGGGCGCGCCCGGTCTCTCGCACAGCGACGGATCACGTGATCCGTTTTTCAACCAGAGCCCCGATCGAAAGGAGGTCCCATGAACCGCTTTCCCCAAGTCTCGCGCCTTGCTTTGTCTGCCGCTGGCCTGCTTCTCGTCGCCGTGACGGCGACTGCACAAACCGCACAACCGGCACCGAACGCACCGGCCGCCGCCGCGACGCGCATCCACGAAGCCGACCAGGCCTTCATCACGGACGGCACGAAGACCGTGTCGACGCAGCACGACGCGGCGCGTATCGCCGATTCGCGCACGTCGGACAGCCAGGTCAAGGCGTTCGCGCAACGCGTATCGACCGACGATGAAAAGATCATCCAGGCGATGCGCGCAGCCAGCCCGCGCGGCGTCGACGTGCCGGCCAACGACCCCGACACGTCGGTGCTGAACAGCATCAAGAGCCTGCGCGGCGCCGAGTTCGACAAGGCGTACATCGAGCAGGTCGCGCTTGCCGGCCAGCAGAAGGCCATCTCGGCATTCCAGGCCGAAATCGCGTCGGGCCGCGACACGAAGCTGAAGGAAGTCGCCCGCCAGTCGCTGCCGATCCTGCAGAAGCACTACGCCGACGCGCAGAAGCTCGCGGAACGCCACCACCTCGCCTCGGCGCAGTAACGCGCCGCAGCGCCGCGCATCATGTGCGGCGCGCTGCTTCCCCTGCCGTCGCGTCGCCGCTCCCCTTCCGGCGGCGCGACGCACGTCCGACGTCACGCTTCACGCGTTACGTCGCGAGCTTCGCCAACAGCCGCGCACGCACTTCCGGCCATTCGTCGTCGATGATGCTGAAGCGCACCGAATTGCGCTTGCGGCCATCCGGCATGATCCGTTCATGCCGCACGATGCCTTCCTGCTTCGCACCGAGCCGCAGGATCGCCGCGCGCGATTTCTCGTTCAGCTCGTCGGTCGTGAACTGCACGCGCACACATTGCAGCACGTCGAACGCATAGCCCAGCAGCAACCATTTCGCTTCGGTATTCGCACGCGTGCGCTGCGCCGATTCGCTCAGCCACGTATGGCCGATCTCGAGCTTGCGGTTCTTGCGATCGATCTTCCAGAAGCGCGTGCTGCCGATCACGCGGCCCGATGCGCGATCGACGATCGCAAACGGCATCACGGTGCCGGTGGCGCGGCCCTGCAATGCGGTCGCGATATACGCGTCGATCGTCTCCGGGCCCGGCACGACCGTGACCTTCAGGTTCCACAACTGTCCATCGGCAGCCGCGTCCAGCAGCGCCTGCCGGTCGGATGGATCGAGCGGCCTCAGTTCGACGCGTTCGCCGGTGAGGATCGGTGGTTCGACGGAAGCGGAAGCGTCGGTCATGAAGGGTTCCGGAAAGAGGCGACGATGGCGGCGAAACGCCCATCATACGGCCGCGTCAGCCGAGCAGCGTTGCCAATCGGCGGCGGATCGCCTTCGCTTCGCCGCGCAGCGCATCGGCAAACGCATCGACGAGCAGGCTCTTGGGGCGGTGCTCGGGCACGATCACGCTGACCCGGTACGGAAACGATCGCGTGAGCGGCCGCACGTGCAGGTCGCGCCCGACGAAATCGAGCGCGGTCAACGGATTGACGATCGCGGCACCGAGCCCCTGCCGCACGAACGCGCACACCGACACCGCCGACGGCGTTTCGACCACCGAGCGCGGCGCGACGCCGAGCTGCGCGAACGCCTCGTCGATCAGGATGCGGTACGGATCGTTCAGCGACAGGCTCACGAACGGGCGATCGGCGAGATCCAGCAGATCGATCGCATCCTGCGCGAGCAGCGGATGGCCGTCGGGCAACACACACACTTCGTCGACTTCAAGCAGCGGCGTGAGCACGGTGCCGGCCGGCGCGACGTCATGCTCGGTCAGCCCGAGGTCGTAACGCTGCGCGGTCAGCCATTCTTCGAGCACCGGCGATTCCTGCGTCGCCACCGACACGCTGACGCCCGCGTGGGCCTCGTGAAAACGCCGGCACGCGCCAGGCAGGATCGCGTGCGAGAACGCCGGCAGCGCGATCACCGACAACTGACCGTCACGAAATTCACGCAACCGCGCGGCCGTCGCCGCGACGCGTTCAAGCCCCACATACGCAAGCCGCACGTCGTCGAACAGCGTGAGCGCGGCCATCGTCGGCCGCAGCCGGCCGTGCGCACGCTCGAACAGCGCGAAGCCGACGACCTGCTCCATGCGCGCAAGCTCGCGGCTGATCGTCGGTTGCGACGTATAGAGCATCTCCGCGGCGCGCGTCGTGCTGCCGGTGACCATCAGCGCGCGGAAGACCTCGATATGGCGGTGCGTGAGCATGATCTTCTATATCAGATATGAATCGAATCTCGATAAACAGGCATTTTACTGTATAGCTGATCGGGCGCATCATTCACGCTATCCATTCATTCGACCCGATTGATCCGCCATGTCTCTCGATTCCCGCCAGCTCGCGACGCTCGCGCAGCAATACGGCACCCCGCTGTGGGTGTACGACGCCGACGTCATCCGCGACCGCATCGCCCAACTGCGTCAGTTCGACGTGATCCGCTATGCGCAGAAGGCGAACTCGAACGTCCATATCCTGAAGCTGATGCGCGAAGAAGGCGCGTGCGTCGACGCCGTATCGCTCGGCGAGATCGAGCGCAGCCTCGCGGCCGGGTTCAGCCCCGCCGGCGAGCCGGAAGGCGTCGTGTTCACGGCCGACCTGATCGACCGCCCGACGCTCGCGGCCGTGCTGAAGCACGGCGTGACCGTGAACGCCGGTTCGCTCGACATGCTCGCGCGTATCGGCGAGCACGCGCCCGGCCACCGCGTGTGGCTGCGCGTCAACCCCGGTTTCGGCCACGGCCACAGCAACAAGACCAATACCGGCGGCCCGCAAAGCAAGCACGGCATCTGGATCGACGACGTACCGCGCGCGATCGAGATCGTGCGCCAGTACGGGCTGAAGCTCGTCGGCATCCACATGCACATCGGCTCGGGCGTCGACTACGGCCACCTGTCGCAGGTGTGCGATGCGATGGTCGATCTCGTCTCGTCGCTCGGCCATGACATCGACGCGATCTCGGCCGGCGGTGGCCTGTCGATCCCGTATCGCGACGGCGAGCCGCGTGTCGACGTCGGCCACTACTTCAGCCAGTGGGACGCCGCGCGCAAGCGGATCGAACGGCATCTCGGCCACCCGGTGCGCATCGAGATCGAACCGGGCCGCTTCCTCGTCGCCGAGGCCGGCACGCTCGTCACCGAAGTGCAGGCCGTCAACCGCCGGCCGAAGCACGACTTCGTGCTGATCGACGCGGGCTTCAACGACCTGATGCGCCCGTCGATGTACGGCAGCTACCACGCGGTGTCGGTGCACACGCACGATGGCGCGCTGCCGGCCGGCCGGCCGCTCGTCGATCTCGCGATCGCGGGTCCGCTGTGCGAATCGGGCGACGTGTTCACGCAGGACGCGGGCGGTGTGGTCACGCACCGCAAGCTGGCGCAGCCGCAGATCGGCGACCTGCTGTTCCTGCACGACGCGGGCGCGTACGGCGCGTCGATGTCCTCGAACTACAACAGCCGGCCGCTCGCGCCGGAAGTGCTCGTCGATCGCGGCACGCCGCGGCTGATCCGCCGCCGGCAGACGATCGACGAACTGCTCGCGCTCGAAACGTTCGAGTAACGCGCACCCCGCGTCACGAAGGCCAACGGCCAGGCTTGCCACTCACGGCAGCCTGGCCGTTTTGCTTTGCGACGTCCGGCCGGATCGCGGCCTGGAGCAACCGTCCGCCCGCACCGTAGCACCTGATCCCTCTCATCGTGCGCAACCGCAGCAGATCGCATGCGCCACCTTTCGCGCGCAGAGAAAAACATTCCACGTCGCGTGAAAAGTGCACGCATCTTTGGAAACACATTCCCTTTTGACAAAACTAAGATTGCCCTCAGTCGCACCGCATTCCTGTCGCCGGATACGCATCGACGATGCATCCGGTCCACCACACTCGCAATGCTGCACGGGCAATCATGAATCGCACGCTTGAACGCTTCGCCGCGCACGCCGGCCTTCGCCGCTGCTCACGCGCCTGCGTCATCCATCCGTACGCGCACCCGTCCTTCATCGCCCACGAGCGCATGCCGTAACGCACGGCATCGCGCACGGCGGACAGCCACGCCCGCCGCCTCACGCTTCATCGACTTCCCGCTCACGGCGACGCCGCCCGTCGCCGCGGCGTCGCACACCCTGAATTTTCGACAACAACCCCGGAGACAACCATGAAGCACTTCACCCCGACGTTCAAGCAAGGCATCGCGGCCGCCCTCCTCTGCATCGCGACCGCGACATCGCATGCGGCTGACCTGCTCGACACCGTCAAGCAGGCCGGTGTGCTGAAGATCGCGCTGGAAGGCACCTATCCGCCGTTCGACTATCGCAATGCCGACGGCCAGCTCGAAGGCTTCGACGTCGACGTCGCGAAGGCGGTTGCCGCTCGCCTCGGCGTGAAGCCGCAGTTCGTGACGACCGAATGGAGCGGGATTCTCGCCGGCCTGCAGGCCGGCAAGTTCGACGTGATCGTCAACCAGGTCGCGATCACCCCGTCGCGCCAGCAGGCGCTCGATTTCAGCGCGCCGTACGTGTATTCGTCCGCGCAGCTGCTGCAACGGCAAAACGATGCGCGCGCATTCAAGTCGCTCGACGAACTGAAGGGCAAGAAGGTCGGCGTGACGATGGGCAGCAACTATGTCGATCTGGTCAAGACCGTGCCCGCGATCGACCTGCAGGTCTACCCCGGTACGCCGGAAAACCTGCGTGACCTGGCGGCCGGGCGGATCGACGCGGCGGTCAACGATCGCCTGATGCTCAGCTACCTGATCAAGAACTCGCACCTGCCGCTGCGCCCGGGCTCCGTGCTCGCGGGCGGCGAAGACCGGATGGGCATTCCGTTCCGCAAGGGCAATCCGAAATTCGCGAAGGCGATCGACGACGCCGTGGCGTCGCTGCAGCAGGACGGCACGCTGAAGAAGATCTCGATGCAGTGGTTCGGCGCGGACACGACCAAGCCGGTGACGCAATAACGCAGCCCGCCCCGCGCACGAACGCATGAACGCGCGGGGCGTCCGGCACACAATCAGGAGACACGCAATGGAAGCACTCCAACTGGTCGTACATACGCTGCCCGTGATGGTCAAGGGCGCCATGCTCACGCTGAAGTTTGCCGTCGCGTCGATGGCGCTGGGTCTCGTCGTCGGGCTCGTGATCGCGATCATGCGCATCGGCAGCAACCGGCTTGCCGCCAGCCTCGCGCAAGGCTACGTCAGCCTGATGCGCGGCACGCCGCTGCTCGTGCAGATGTTCGTCGTCTACTACGGGCTGCCCGATCTCGGCATCACGCTCGACCCCACGACGGCCGGCATCTTCACGCTGACCCTCAACGCAGGCGCCTATCTGTCCGAGAGCATGCGCGGCGCAATTCTCGGCATCGGCCGCGGGCAATGGGCAGCCGCCCACAGTCTCGGTCTCACGCACGTGCAGACGCTGCGCTACATCGTCTGCCCGCAAGCGCTGCGCCTCGCGGTGCCGAGTCTCGGCAACACGCTGATCAGCCTGATCAAGGACACGTCGCTGGTCTCGGTGATCACCGTCACCGAATTGCTGCGCTCGACGCAGGAGGTGATCGCCGCGACGTTCCAGCCGCTGCCGCTCTATCTCGCCGCCGCCGCGATCTACTGGGTCCTCAGCACGCTGCTCACGCGGCTTCAGGGTCGCGTCGAGACGCGCCTCGCACTGCCGTCCACGCATTGAACGCGCCCGACCTTCACATGAACTCCATCGACGGACAGAACATGATTACGCTCGACAACGTATCGAAATGGTATGGCAAGCACCAGGTGCTCTCGGCATGCAGCGCGGCCGTCTCGAAGGGCGAAGTGGTCGTCGTGTGCGGGCCGTCCGGGTCCGGAAAATCAACGCTGATCAAGACGATCAACGGTCTCGAACCGTTCCAGAAAGGCAGCATCACCGTCGACGGCACGCGGCTCGGCGATCCCGCCGTGAAGCTTGCGCAATTGCGCGCCCGCGTCGGCATGGTGTTCCAGCATTTCGAGCTGTTCCCGCACCTGTCGATCACCGACAACCTGACGCTTGCGCAGATCAAGGTACTCGGCCGCCGCAAGGACGAGGCCGTCGAAAACGGCATGAAGCTGCTCGACCGCGTCGGCCTGAAGGCGCACGCGCACAAATATCCGGGGCAGTTGTCCGGCGGGCAGCAGCAGCGCGTCGCGATTGCGCGCGCGCTGTCGATGAACCCGGTCGCGATGCTGTTCGATGAGCCGACCTCCGCGCTCGATCCCGAGATGATCACCGAAGTGCTCGACGTGATGGTCGAGCTCGCGCGTGACGGCATGACGATGGTATGCGTGACGCATGAAATGGGCTTTGCGCGGAAGGTCGCGCATCGCGTGATCTTCATGGACCAGGGCGCGGTGGTCGAGGACGCGGCCAGCGACCGGTTCTTCGCGGCGCCGCATTCCGAACGCGCGCGCGACTTCCTCGACAAGATCCTGCATTGACCGCGCAACGGCTGCCCCGCTTCGATTGATCGACACCCAAAGGAGACATCTTGAACCACCTGCATTCGCCCGACACCGTTCTCGCCCATGAAGGCCGCTCGCACGGCCAGCCCGGCTCGCCGGTCAACCCGCCGGTCTATCGCCAGTCGACGCTGCTCTTTCACGGCACCGACGCACTCGACGCCGTACGCGGCACGCCGCTCGCGTACGGGCGTCATGGCAGCCCGACCACGCGCGCGCTCGAGAAAGCGCTCGCGCGGCTCGAAGGCGCACACGCCGCGTTGCTGACACCCAGCGGCCTGAGTGCGATCACGACCGCATTGCTCGCGGTGCTGAATCCGGGAGACCATCTGCTGATGGCCGACTCGGTGTACGACCCGACCCGGTCGTTCTGCGACGAAACGCTGGCGCGCCTCGGCATCGCGACGACGTACTACGATCCGACGATCGGCGCGGACATCGCATCGCTGATGCGGCCGAACACGCGCGCGGTATTCGCCGAATCGCCGGGCTCGCTGACCTTCGAAGTGCAGGACATTCCGGCCATCTGCAGCGTCGCGCACCGGCACGACGCGGTTGTGCTGCTCGACAACACATGGGGCACACCGCTGAATTTCCGCTCGTTTTCGCATGGCGTCGACGTGTCGATTCATGCCGCGACCAAATACATCGCCGGGCACTCGGACGTGCTGATGGGGGCGATTCTGACGACCGAGGCGCTCGCGCCGAAGGTCACGCGCTTTTATCGGCAACTCGGCATGACCGTCAGCGGTGACGACGCGTATCTCGCGCTGCGCGGCCTGCGTACGCTGTCGGTCCGGCTCGAGCGGCATCAGCGCAACGCGCAGGTGTTGACCGACTGGCTGTCGCGGCAGCCGGAAGTCGCGCGGATCCTGTATCCGGCGCGCCCCGGCGACGCCGGCCATGCGCTGTGGCAGCGCGATTTCACGGGCGCGTGCGGGCTGTTCGGCGTGGTGCTGCATCCGCAGGCCGACGAAGCCGTGCGCGCCCTGCTCGACGGCATGACGTGCTTTGGCATGGGGTATAGCTGGGGCGGCTTCGAGAGCCTGATCATCCCGTCCAATCCGGCTCGTAACCGCACCGCCACCCAATGGGCGGCGACCGGCCCGCTGCTGCGGATTCATGCAGGGCTCGAGCATCCCGACGACATGATTGCCGACCTCGCCGCCGGCTTCGCGAGAATGCGCGCCGCCGCGCTCGCGGAAGCGTGACATTCGGCGACGTCACGCGCCCCCCACATCACGATTTCTTCGACGTTTTTCCCTCTGTCATAGCGAGACCATCATGAAAGACACACTGTTCATTCTCCGCCCTGGTTTCTTCAAGGACTCCGAAGGTCCGTTCTACTGCGGCGATTCGGTTTCCGTCGAAGGGCTGCTGAGTTTCTATCCGCAGTTGCGCGACGCCGTCGACGTCGAATACATCGACGCCCCGCGTCCGCGCCAGCCGATCGTCACACTGCTAGGTGCGGACAACCAGTCGGCACCGGTGCTCGTGCTCGGCGACGGACGGGCGCCGGACGACGACACCCTTGCGATTCGGGAGCACAACGGCAGGCGCTTCATCGATTCGCCTGCCGATATCCGGCGGTACCTGTCGGCGCAATACGGCGTGGCGCACGTCGCCTAAGCGCACCGGCGCGTGCGGTCGAGCGGCCGCACGGAACGGGGCGCGCGATGCGCGGCCCGTTCTCCGCCCCGCCGCCGGCCGCGCTACTTCACCGCCACGCGCACGTCGGCGCCCGCCGCGCGCCACGCCTTCAGCAACGCCGCACGCCGCCGCGGATAGCGCACCTCCAGCGGTTCGAGCCCGACGATGCGATCCGTCCGGAAATGCCGGAAATCGTTCCGGCCTTCACACCACGCCGCCACGATCCGCACGTCATTGAAATAGCCGAGCGCGAACGGCCACACGATCCGTTCGTCGATCGTTTTCCGGCCCTCGCCCGTGTAGCGGATCCTGAGCTTGCTTTCGGTACGGATCGCCGCGCGCACGACACCCATGTCGATGGTTTCCCGATCCACGATCGTGCGCGGGCCGACGAGCAGCGTCGTGCACTCCATCTCGCGACGCAACTCGGCAGGCAGCACGGCGGAGATCTTGGCGAGTGCATCGGCGGCAGCCGTCGTGAGCTGCGCATCCGCAAACTTCCCGACCCAGCGAAAACCGAGCATCAGCGCTTCCAGTTCCGTTTGCGAAAACATCAGCGGCGGCAGCATGAACCCGGCGCGCAGCACATAGCCGACTCCCGGCTCGCCGTCGATGTCGGCCCCCTGCGCCTGCAGCGACGCGATATCGCGATAGACCGTCCGGAGGCTGACGCCGAGTTCCCCGGCCAGCACGCGGCCGCTCACCGGGCGGCGGTGGCGCCGCAGCACCTGCAGCAGCGAGAGCAATCGTTCGGCACGCGTCATCGTTCCATGCTGCCACTTTCTGACAGCATCCATTCATAGAATGGAACGCATCTTAATCGATCCCAGGACGGCTCCGCATGACTTCCCCGAATCTCGTTCTTCTGTATGTCGAGGACCCGGCGCAAAGCGCGCAATTCTACGAGCGCCTGTTCGGGCGACCGCCGGTCGCCGTGTTTCCCACCTATGCGGCATTCACGTTCGACAACGGGCTGCATCTGGGCCTGTGGTCGACCAGCGCACGCGATTTCGTATCGGGCGGCGCCGGCCACCGCTCGGAGCTGGCCTTCATGGTCGACGACGATCGCGAAGTCCGGCGCCTGTACGACGCGTGGAAGGCACTCGGCGTGCCGTTCGAGCAGGCGCCGATGGTGGCGGTATTCGGCCTGACGTTCGTCGCGCTCGACCCGGACGGCCACCGCTTGCGCGTGTGCACGCCGGACGACTGAGCGCGAGCGGGCGCGACCTTCGACCGGTCGCGCCCGCGCATTGGCTCAGGCTCGCACGTCAGCTCGTACGCCGCACGGGTGCTATTTTCGAGAAGTATTTCGCACCCGCCACGCAGCCGACCACGACGACCGTCACCACGACCATCGATGGCGGCACCGTCTCGTGCAGCAGCCCGGCCGCGAGCAGCAAGCCGAAGAACGGCTGCAGCAGCTGCAACTGGCCGACGCCCGCGATTCCGCCGAGCGCGAGCCCGCGATACCAGAACACGAAGCCGATCAGCATGCTGAACAGCGACACGTACGCAAGCCCCCACAGCGCAGCGGCATCGACGCCGTCGAACGACACGGGCCAGGTGAGCCACGTGAGCGGCAGCATCAGCGGCAGCGACAGCACGAGCGCCCACGAGATCACCTGCCACCCGCCGAGCTCGCGCGACAGGCGTGCGCCTTCCGCATAGCCCAGCCCGCACGCGACGATCGAGGCCAGCATCAGCGCGTCGCCGACCACCGACGCCTGGCCGCCGTTGCGCAACGCAAACGCGGCCACCGCGCCGCTGCCGATGATCGAGAAGATCCAGAACGGCAGCCGCGGCCGTTCGCCGCCGCGCCATACGCCGAACAGTGCGGTCGCGAGCGGCAGCAACCCGACGAACACGATCGCGTGCGCGGAGGTCACGTGCTTCAACGCAAGCGCCGTCAGCAACGGAAAGCCGATCACGACCCCGAGCGCGACGATGGCCAGCGACACGGCCTCGGCACGCGTCGGCCGCCGCTGCTTCAGCACGACGAGCAGCAGCAGGCCGAGCGCGCCCGCGATCGTCGCGCGCGCGAACGTGAGGAACAGCGGGTCGAGCCCCTGCACCGCGATACGCGTCGCGGGCAGCGAGCCACTGAAGATGATCACGCCCAGCAAGCCGCTGAGCCATCCGTCGGTCGTCTTTTGCACGGGAAATCCTGAATGGGATAAGTGGATGACCGATGATCCGCCGCCCGCGAAAAGCGCGTAAGCTACAGCCCAATACAATTCGGACAAACTGTACTGGACAACCGGCCGTACAGTTCATTCTTCGCCATGAGCCAGGCCACCCCGCTTCCCGTTCCGCCCACCCCGTCGCGCACACGCGTGGAAACCGTGATGGATACGTTGCGCGCACGAATCGCGAGCCGCGCACTGGTGCCCGGCGCGCGCGCGCCGTCGATCCGGATGATGGCGGACGCGCTCGGTGTGTCGAAATCGACCGTCGTCGATGCATACGAACGGCTCGCGAGCGAAGGCGTGCTCGTCGCGCGCCGCGGCTCGGGTTTCTATGTGTCGGGGCACGCGCCACCGCTCGCGCTCGCCGATCTCGGCCCGCAGCTCGATCGCGGGCTCGATCCGCTGTGGCTGTCGCGCCAGTCGCTCGAGGCGGCGCCGACTTCCGTGAAGCCCGGTTGCGGTTGGCTGCCGCCGTCGTGGCTGCCGGACGAGAGCCTGCGCCGCGCGCTGCGCGCCGCGTCGCGCGACGAATCCGACGCGCTGACCGACTACGCGACGCCGCTCGGCCTGCCCGCGATGCGCCAGCAGCTCGCCTGGCGGCTCGCGCAGCACGGCGTCCAGGCCGAACCCACGCAGATCATGCTGACCGACGGCGGCTCGCACGCGCTCGATCTCGTCTGCCGCCTGCTGCTGGAGCCGGGCGACACGGTCGTGCTCGACGATCCGTGCTACTTCAACTTCCAGGCGCTGCTGCGTGCGCACCGTGCGCGGATCGTCAGCGTCCCGTACACGCCGAACGGCCCCGATCTCGCGCGCTTCGAGCAGGTACTCGCCGAGCACCGGCCGCGCATGTATATCACCAACTCGGCACTGCACAACCCGACCGGCGCGACGCTCGCGGCGCCCGTCGCGCACCGGCTGCTGACGCTCGCGGCCGAGCATGACCTGCTGATCGTCGAGGACGACATCTTCGCGGATTTCGAGAGTACGCCGGCCCCGCGCCTTGCGGCCTTCGACGGGCTGTCGCGGGTCGTGTCGATCGGCAGCTTCTCGAAGACGCTGTCGGCCGCGATCCGCTGTGGCTATGTCGCCGCGCGCCCGGAATGGATCGAGGCGCTCGTCGACCTGAAGCTCGCGACGTCGTTCGGCCATGCGCAGATCGGCGCGAACGTCGTCCACCGGCTGCTCATCGACGGCACGTATCGACGCCACGTCGACAGTCTGCGCGCACGCCTCGCGGATGCGATGGGCGAAACGCTCCGACGCGTCACGCGTGCCGGGCTCCGGATCTGGACGGAGCCACGCGGCGGCCTGTTCGTGTGGGCGGCATTGCCCGACGGTCTCGACGCCGCGCGCGTCGCGCGCCATGCGCTCGATCACGATGTGGTGCTCGCGCCCGGCAATGTGTTCAGCGCGTCGCACAGCGCGACGTCGTACCTGCGCTTCAATGTGTCGCGATGCAAGGGGCCGGCGGTGTTCGATGCGCTGGCACGGGCGATGGACGCGGCGCGGGCGGCACACGCCCCGGAATCGCATCCGACGAGTTGCCAATGATCGAGTTCGGCAATGCCGACAAAGCTTGCCGAACTCGATCGCGGATCACACAATGCCGAAATCCCCGTTCCGAACAAAAATCATGAGATCCATTTCCGGGAAAGCACTCTGGCTCGTCGTGGCGTTGCTACCGACCGCGCATGCGAACGCCGATGCGGTCTACGAGTACGCGAACCACAACGAGTATGTCGAGGCAACCAGGGCATCGTCCTATCTCGGTCACGACGGCAAAACCTTGCTTGTCGCCACTTATGCGTACACGTATACATTCAAAAGCAAGCGCGACATCACCGAAGACCTGAATGCCATCCACAATCCGGACGCAGTCTGGCGGCCCTATCTGTCGGACATCTACGCCGACGCGAATCAGGCCTCGTTTACGACGAACCTCGTCATTTGCTTCGGACATGACAATGGCAGGCCGTCGCCCGCCGAGCGCCTGACGTTGCTGAACGCAGGATTCAAGCCTGACGGTGAATACATCCTCTGCAAGAACTCACCGATGGTCGGCACGAGAGCGCCGTTCCTGAGCGACGCCGCGCTTGGCGCGCTGGCGAAACAGAACGACATGGAGTCGTTCTCGATCGGCGAACCGGCCCGTGACAGCCTGACTGTTCATGTACCGGATACGACCATGGGAAAAGCGGCCAAAGTCGTCAAGGCGCCGTTCAAGAAGGCGGGTGAATTCATCGGACATGCAATCGCACCGTTTGGGCTGATGATGTGCAAAGGCAGTTGCGGCCTGCCGGGCGGCTGACCGGTCGGCGCGGGGCGGCACACACACCGCGTGCCCCCCCGCCCGTCTACCTCACACCTCTCCCGCGTGCGCCCTCGCCCGCACTTCCGCAAACGACGTATCGACGAGCAACCGCCCCGTATCGAACACCGTTTCCAGCGCTTCCTCCCACTCGCTTTCCAGCATCCGGTCGTCCCACGCAGCAGGCAGCGTCGTCGTCCGATACTCACCGGTGCGGAAACTGCGCAGCAGCGTAAGCCGCCCCTTTTTCGAGCGCTTGCCCTGATCGGTGACCGGATCCTTGCAGACGTCGTGCCACACGCCGCCGCGCCGGATCGCCGAGCACTTCATCGCGAAGCGCTGCGTATCGCGATTCACCTGCTGCAGCAGCCCGCCGCCCATGCCGAACACGACGTTGCCGGCCGCATAGCCCGCGTCGTCGAGCGCCGAAAGAATCGCTTCGATCGACAGCTCGTCGACGCCGTCGCCCTGGATCACGCGCACGCGATTCAGCACGCGCCGCCCCTTGCCGTTCAGGGTCGAGCCGAACGATGCGTCGAGCGCACGAACGGTCTGCAGCACGATCGTCACGGGGTCGCCCGAATCGGGGCGCACGACCAGCGTCGCACCTGAATCGAGCACGGCCTGCCGAAGCTCGCCGCCCCACAGATCGAGCGCGGCAAACAGATCGTAGGAGTCCGATACGACCGATACGATCGCACCGGGCAGGCCAAAGCGGCGAATCATGTTCCGGTACGCATCGGCTTCGTGCTCACGCCCCCACGACGTGATCGTGCTGTGCTCGGCCGCGGGCACCGAATATGCAGCCATCGGCTCACGATAGAAGCGGTTCGCGGCCAGTACGCCGAGCACCGTGTCCGAACCCATGAAGTTCACGAGGTGCGCGGCACCGCCGATCGCGGCCGACTCCGCGCTCGACACGCCGCGCGCGCCGAAGTCGTGCAGCTTGAACGGCAGTTGCGCGAGATCGTCGTCGGTCTTTTCGAGGTAGTGGCGGATCGTCTGACGCAGGTGCCAGCTACGCGTCGCGACCGTCACCGGATACCACACGCGCAGCAGCATCGTCTCGAGATACGACGCGAGCCAGAACACCTGCGGGTCGTCGCATTCGACCGTCATCAGCACGTTGTGCACCGGCACGACCGAGCCCTCGGGCACCGCGCGGATCTTCACCGGCAGGTAGCCGTCGTAGCGTTCGACGATGGTGCGCCACCCCGCTTCGTTGAACGGCTCGCCGTGCACCGTGAAGAAATCGCGCGCTTCGTCGATCATCGCGTGCGTGACGGGCTTGCACAGATATTCCTTCAGCAGCATCTGCAGGCCGAAGAACACCGTCCGGTCGTAGCGGCCGCCGCGCGATTCGACGTACGAGAACATCGCCGACGCGTCGGGCGGATATTGCAGGAAGTGGGAAGCCTTGTACGAATCCGTGTTGAGAATCGGATTGGCGAGAACCGCGGCAAAGCCGCCGAGATCGTTTTGCATGGCTAGAGCTCCTCTAGGCCGTTGAAGTGCCGCCGCGTCTGTCGCGGCGGACCGTCGTGCGGGGAATCAGCGAATCACAGCTTCCCCAGGAAGTGATAGGCGATGTCGAAGTGATCCTCGAACATCACGTTGCGCATCTGCGCGAATTCGTTGAGCGGCACCCAGCGCGCCTTGTCGGCGTCGTCGCTGCCCTTCACGCGCGGCAGCTCGCCGGTCGGGAAGTTGAACAGGCACGCGTGCGTGATCGTGCGGCCGCGCAGCGAACGCGTCGGGTGATCGAACACCTGGCGATCCTTGATCGAACCGCGCAGCACGGGCTCCGGCAGCTTCAGGCCGGTTTCTTCGCGCAGCTCGCGGATACAGGCTGCGTCGAGCCGCTCGTCCTGGTTCACGAACCCGCCCGGCAACGCCCACAGGCCGCGGCCCGGTTCGCTGCGGCGGCGCACGAGCAGGATATGGCCCGAGTGCACGACCACCGCGTCGACCGTCACGAACGTGACGGGATACGGGGCGGCCGCCCACGCCTTGCGATACGCGGCGATGAATTCGGCTTCCGACTTCAGCTGCGCGAATTCCGGCTGCGTGCGGAAACGCTCGAGCCAGCCGAACACGGGTTCCGGCACGGCCCACTGCACGAAGCTGTTGGTGCGTTCGGCGAAATACTGGTCGCGGATCTCGGTGGCGGAAATGTCTTCCGTCGCGTCGACGTCAACGAGCTCCCATTGCGGGAACATCCGCAGGTAATACGACGTGGCGTCCTTCTCGTGGCCGATCAGCCCGACCTTGCGCTGCGCGATGTCGCCGAGCGCGGACGCGACAGCGTCCTGTACCCAGCGCACCCAGTCGCCGTCGTTGTAGGTCGAATCCTGCAACGGCGCGATCGTGACGCGGTCGCGCTCGGACGCGTCGAACAGCGAAGCCAGCATCTGGCGGCGCTCGTCGAACGAAAACGGATCCTTGACGGTGCGGGGCTTGTCGGTCGACCCGATCAGCACGCACACGCGCTCGGCCCGACTCAGTGCCGACTTCAGCACGTTCAGGTGACCACGATGCGGAGGCTGGAAACGACCAATGAAAACGAGCGCGTCGAAGCGCCGGTTCTGTTGCGTACTCATGAGGCTCCCTCAAGAGATTGAAACGCTTCGGGTCTTTCCCGAAGGGTTGGAATGAATCCTAGGGGAAATCCCGGAGGGCGTCAATCGAGCCCATCCTCGACTTGACGAAGTCTGAAGAAATGCGCGGCATGGGCGGGTTACACTCGATTTCATCCCAATCCGAGCCAGTGCGCCCGCCATCATGAGGATCTCAGTCAGCCGAACCGTCGGCGTCGATCGCAGACGCCTCTTCACGTGGTCGCAGGATTACGCGCGGCGGCTCGTGTGGGACAGCTTCCTCACCGACGCCTATCTGCTCGACGGCATGACGGCCGACGTCGGCGTCGACGCGTTCTGCCGCAGCCAGTCGGGCGCGACGATGGTGTCGCGCTACATCTCGTACCGTCCGCCGCAAGTCGCCGCCGTCGAAATGGTCGACGGGCCGAAAGTGCTCGAACGTTTCAGCGGCAGCTGGAACTTCACCGAGCACACACCCGGCACGACCGAGGTGAAATTCACGTACCACTTCCGCGCACAGCCGGCCTGGCTGCGCTGGCTGCTCGAACCGCTGATCGGCGCGTTCTATCTCGTGCAGACACGCCGGCGGCTCGATTCGTTCAAGCGCTGGGCCGAAGCCGAAGCACTGCCGCACTGACCGGCGGCCACCGGCCGCACGGCCCGGCGTGTCCGCGCCATCGCCTCCCGAACGGGTTCGAACGCGCCACCGCCGCGCCATCGGGCATGCCCCGCGCATTTGCCAGATTCGCCGAACCCGGGGAAACTACGGGCGGCCGCCATTCCGACGGCGCACCCCGACCGAGAGAACGGGGCCCCCTCCCTGAAACGGCTTCGACACGACCATAATCCAATGAGCCTGATATCCCGATTCTTTGGCCGCAAGGAAGAACCCGAACACACCGTCGCGCTGGTCGCGGCAACCGACATCGAGAATCCGCCGAACGTGACGGTCGTCTTCGACGGCCCGCTGCAGGTCGATATCGCCGCGCTGACCGCCGCGCTGCGCGCGTACCACCCGAGCATGAAGCAGGCGCGCGTCGAGACCGAGCCGACCCTCGAGCAGGTATTCGGGCTCGCCGGCTGGGGCAACCACGTCGTCCAGCTTGTCGGCTTCGACGCGCCCTATCCGTCCGAAGCACTGGAAGCGTGCGTCGCGCCGGCCCACTACGGGCAGGACCTGAAGCAGCAGGTCCGCGCGAGCCGCAGCCATGTGATCCTCTACTACGCCGGGCACGAAGCGGATCCGCTCGAACAGTATGTCGCGCTGGCAGCCGTCGCCGGCGCGCTGGCCGAACAGAACGGCCTCGCGGTGCTGAACGAGCACGCACACACGTCGCTGCCGGCCGGCGTCTTCAATGCGAAGGAACTCGGCGAGGAAAGCCTCGAAGTGCTGCGGGATATCCCGCTGAACCTGTTCTTCTGCGGCTTCGTGAAATACGACGTCGAAGGCGTCGACGGCGTGTGGATGCGCACCTATGGCGCCGACGTGTTCGGCCTGCCCGATTTCGCCGCGCTTGCGGAAGGTCATCACGAAGGCGAACGTTATTCGGGCATCTTCAACAACGTGATGCACTACCTGCTGGAAAGCGGCGCGCAGATGCATGCGGGCGAAACGATGCAGATCGGCGCGGAAACGTTCATGAAGCTGCGCGAACCGCTCGAGCACGAGTACTACCTGCAGGGGCCGGCCCCGGTGCTGGTGGCCGAGCTGATCTCGGCGGACCAGATCAATCGCTGAGCGGGCCCCGTCACACCGCTTCGCACCGTGATGCGCGGCGCCAGGTTCGATGCTTCGCGAACCGCGTGCGCCGCGGCATCACCTGACGGCGGCGTGACCGCCCCGCTCGAACCCGCTGAGGAACCGCCCGTGTTCGGTATTCGCCTGGGTCTCACGTTGGCCGCCATCGGCCTCTCGTTGTCGGCCCATGCCGACAGCATCGACTGCGCGCATTCGAAGACGCGCACCGATCGCCTGATCTGCGCCGACGAGGCGCTCCTGTCGGCCGACAGCGCATTGTCGAGCGCGTACGACGACGCCGTCGGCATCGCCGCCGACCAGCAGGCCGTGATCCGGTCGCAACGCGCGTGGCTCGCGCAGCGCGACGCCTGCACCGACGCCGCCTGCATCGCCACGGCCTACCGCGACCGTACCGTGGCGCTGAAGCAGGTGAAACACGCGGGCTGGAAAACCTATCGCGACCCAGCGCTCGGCGTCTCGTTCGAATACCTCGCGAACCGGCAGGTAAAGAAGCCCTGCCCCGAAATCGGCGGCAACCGCTGCATCGCGATCGTCGGCCGCAACATGACCTATAGCAGCTACCTCATCGCGTTCCAGATCGTCGACGGCGCGCTGGAGCCGGTCGCGGAGAAAGAAGCGGGATTCGAGAAGCAGGACGACGGCAAGTGGGTGACGTCATACGGCTCCGGCATCGCACAGGAAGTCGAGCGTTTCTCCGGTGCCGGCTGGCGCGGCATGCAAGCGACGATCATGTGTCGCATCAACGATCCGAAAACCGGCTTCTACTCGGCGGCCGGCGAGTGCTATTGGGCCGTGCTGAGCAACGGCAAGCGTGCGGTCGTCGCGACGACGCAGGGCTACGTCGGCACCGACGACGCGACGTTGCACAGCGTATCGTCGTTCCGGTTCGACCGTTAGCGGGAACGTCGCGACGGTCGATCGCCCGGCGCCTGAATCGGCGTGCGATGCGTCATCGCAACGAAGCCTCGGCAGCCTGTCGCCAACATCCGCAAGGGTAAAAGCGCACTGTCTGGCCCGATCCGCAACGCTCACTCAATCAGCCGCGCCATTCGAACCGCATCCGCGCTAACGTGCGCCGTCCCCGCGCAACGGGAACGTTTCCGCCCCCGTATCGCGGCGCAACGTGACCTCCGCACCGGTCAGCCATCCTGACGATTTCAGGATCGGTCGCGCCACCGCATACAGCCGGTCAGGGCTGGCGCCATACAGGTACAGATAACCGTCGTTGCCGTCGCGATGCAGTTCGGTCTCGCCCAGTTCGCCGGCGCCTGCCCGCCTCACTGCGCGATCCAGCCGTTGCTCCAGCGCGTAAAGACGCGCCTTGTCCTTCTCGTAGTAATCGAAGTGAACCATCACGACCGGCCCGGGCGGCTTCGGCGGCACATCGGCAGCGGCGTTGCCGGCGAGCAGCCCCCAGCCGAGCCACGCAGCAAACCGGATTCTGTTACGCATATCGATAAAGGGAGTGAATCGCCCGCTCACGTCGGCGCACCGCCGCGCGCAACCTGCTGCCTGACTTGTGCCTGCGCACCGAGCGCAGCGGCGATCGCATCGACCGCATCGGCTGCACGCGCCGCACCGCACATGAACGCGTCGACGGCCGCGAAGCGATGCTCGGGCCACGTGTGGATCGTGATGTGCGACTCGGCGAGCAGCACGACACCCGTCACGCCATGCTCGCCGCCGAAATGATGGAAATGCGCGCCGATCACGCGCGCCCCCGCCTGCCGCGCCGCTTCGGTGAGAAGCGCCTCGAGCCGCGTGGCGTCGCGCAGCAACGCGGCATCGATGCCGGCCAGGTCGGCCAGCACGTGCGAGCCGAACGTCGCGCGCGGTGATGCGATCCCGTCGCGTGCGGTCACTTGTGCGATCCGTACGACGAGTAGCCGCTGCGAGCCGACGAACTGCCCCAGCCGCTGCCGCCCGACCCGCTGCCGCCGATCGACGCGCAGCTGAACAGCGTGACGACGATCAGGCCATAGATGCCGTAGAGGATGTACCGGATCACGCGTTGCCTCCGTCCGACGCAAAACTCTTCCACAGCCATTCAGGCAGCCACAGCACCAGCAGGCCGACCAGCACGTAGACGGAGCGGCCGCTGAACGAAAACAGCGAGCTCATGTTCAGGATCACGAACAGCGCGCTGAACACCAGCGGCAGCGGCGCGAAACTGTGCGGGCCTTTCCGGCCGAACAGACCCGTCGACTCGGTGGCGCCCGTTGCCGCTGCCGCCGCGGCCGTCGCGAGCGCCGGTGTGCCGAAGCGTTCGGCGAGTGTGCGGCCCGACAGCGGCCGCGCGCGCGACCAGACGATCTCCGCGTCGCTGCGCTCGCGCGTCAGCTTGTCCTTCTGCCAGCCGTAGTCGATGATCGACGTGCGATCGCCGACCTGCACGCGCCAGTTGAACGCACCGACCACGTAGACGACCTCCGAGTCGTATTCCTCGCGCAAGCGGTAGGTCTTGTCGCCGTCGGTCACGTCGGCATTGCTGCCGATCGTCGGCCATTGATCGAGCACCTGCACGCGCTCCCAGCGCCCTTCGCTCTGCACGAGCCACAGGAAGCCGCGCTTCGGGTTCAGCAGCAGGTATTCGTCCCACGTCTCGTCGTCGTCCGGCACGCGGCAACGCATCATCCCGATCACCGTGTACTTCACGCCGTCGAACGTGCCGATCGCGCCGAGCTCCAGCGCACCCTTCACCGCTTCGAGCTTGCGCTGCGCCGAGAACACCGTCTGCTGCTCGGCCGTGCACTGCACGCCCGCGTGGCAACTGCCGCACACCACGTAGTCGGCGACGTTCGGCGCATACGACAGCGGCGCGCCGCAGCTCGGGCACGCGAACGGCACCATCTCCGCCCCGCGCTTCTCGCGCGTATCGTGTTCGGTATCGCGCAGCCCGGTGAACGCGAGCGCATCGAATTCGAGTGCTTCGCCCGTATAGACTGCCGGGCTCCCGCCGTTCGAATCGGCGTCGGAATAGTCGTAGGTCGCGAATGCGTTGCCGGTGCGCAGGTCGACGACGCGCGCCTCCCAGCCGGCATCGACGCGGAACGGCAGCTCGCCGTCGCCGCCCGTGCAGCGCGCGGTGCGCACGTCGGACACGAGAAACGCGCGGCCGCCGTGGTCGATCCGCATGCCCGGTTCCAGCGTGCCGAACGCCGGCCACGCGCCGCCGGACGCATCGTCGGGCTCGCGCACCGTGACTGCATACTGACCCGACGCATCCGACAGCCAGCCGAACGCGCCGTCGTCGAACACGACATACCACTCGCTCCATGCGCCGGCGTCGTAGGTCATCTGGATGCGCCCGAGCACCGTGAACGTGCGCTTGCCGTAGCGCCCGGCCGTGCCGATCTGGATCGGCGACGCATCGTCGAGTACCGCGGCCAGTTCGCCAATACGTTCGACGTCGGTGCCGCGCTTGAGCAGCGTGCTGCGGCAGAACGCGCAGACGGCCATCACCGCCGCCGCCGAGCGAAACTCGACCGGCGCGCCGCACTGGGGGCACGAGGTACTGAACATGCGCGACGCTTACCGGGTGAGCTTCGCGAGGATCTCGGCCTTCGCGCGCGAATATTCGTCTTCGGTCACGAGGCCCTTGTCGAACAGCGCCTTCAACTGTTCGAGGCGCTGCACGTAATCGGTGCCTTCCGCCGGCGCGGCAGGCTGCGCGGCGGCGGCCGGTGCCGCGGCGGGCGCAGGCGGTGCAGCCGGCGCCGGTTGCGCGGCACCCGCCATCTGGCCAGCCATCGCCTGCCCGATCACCGCGCCCGCGGCAAGCCCCGCACCCACACCCGCGATGCCGCCCGGATTCTGCGCGGCGAGCGGAATCGCCTGCGCGGTCTGGTATTGCGTGGCGCGGGCGAGATCGCCGGCCATCCCCGCGCCGATCCGCAGATCGAGCGCCTTCTGCAATTCGGCCGGCAGCGACACGCTCTCGACCGCGAACGCGTCGAGCGCGAGGCCATAGCGCGTAAACACCGGCACCAGCGCGTCGGCGACGCGCTGCGACAGCAGCGACTGGTTCGCGGCCATGTCGACGAACGGCACGTCGGCCGAGCCGAACGTTGTACTCATCGCAGTGACGACCAGATTACGCAGCTGCTGTTCGAGATCGTCGACCGTGTACTGCGCGCGCGTACCGCTGACCTCGCGATAGAACGCGCCCGCGTCGACGATCCGGTACGAGTAGATGCCGAACGCGCGCACCTGCACGAAGCCGAATTCGCGGTCGCGGATCGTCAGCGGCTGCGCGGTGCCCCAGCGCCGGCCGAGCTGCAGCCGCGTGCTGAAGAAGTAGACGTCCGACTTGAAAGGCGACTGAAAGAGCTTGTCCCAGTTCTTCAGGTACGTGAGCACCGGCAGCGTGTTCGTCTCCAGCGTGTACAACCCCGCCTGGAAGATGTCGGCGACCTTGCCTTCGTTCACGAAGATCGCGACCTGCGTTTCGCGCACGGTCAGCTTGCCGCCGTACCGGATTTCCATGTCTTCCATCGGATAGCGCCAGGCCAGCACGCCATCGGTGTCTTCCGTCCATTGCAGGACGTCGACGAACTGCTTGCGGATAAACGATCCCAGACTCATGTCGGTCTCCTCGAAACGCGTGGCGTGTCAGGTCAGGCAGGCGGCATTGATGATGCCGACGACGAGCGACGCGGTGCCCATCAGGCCGCCCATCGCGACGTTGCGATCCTCGATCGCATGATTCATGCCGGGCATCAGGCGCGTCAGCGCCGCATAGGTGATCAGTTGCACGACCATCGCACCGACGGCCCAGATCACGACTTCGCCGAGCGTGGAATTGTGCGCGATGCTGGACGCGAGCGTCAGGCAGAAGCCGATCAGCGCGCCGCCGAACGACAGCGTCGCGGCCGCGTTGCCGTCGCGGATCAGCGCCAGTTCGTCGAACGGGGTGACCTTCAGGTACACTGCCGCGAACACAAGAAGCAGCACGAACGCCGACAGTAAATGAACCGCATAGAGATAGGCACTATTCATTCTTTCCCTCGGATTTTGTGCTCGGTTCGCCGCCCCGTCGCCGGCCGGCCCGCGCAGGGCCAGCAGTCAAAATTCCGCGCCAGTATATCCACATTGCCGACCGCTGCACAACGGACGCACCATGCTGCATAAGCGCGCGCTCGTCCTGTCGATTCTCGTGCTCGCGTCGTGCGGGCTGGGCTACGAACTGATCAGCAGCGCGCTGTCCAGCTACCTGCTCGGCGATTCGATCCTGCAGTTCTCGTCGGTGATCGGCTGCTACCTGTTCGCGATGGGGATCGGTTCGTGGCTCGCGAAGTTCGTCGAGGACGACGACGTGCTCGACCGCTTCGTCGACATCGAGCTGCTGGTCGGCCTGCTCGGCGGCGTGTCGGCCGCGCTGCTGTTCGCGGTGTTCGCCTGGCTCGCCGCGCCGTTCCGCGCGGCGCTCTATGCGCTCGTGCTGGCGCTCGGCATGCTGATCGGGATGGAGATCCCGCTCGTGATGCGCGCGTTCCAGCAGCGTCGCCAGGCGTTCCGCCATACCGTCAGCGAAGTGCTGACCTTCGACTATCTCGGCTCGCTCGCCGTATCGCTGATCTTCCCGCTCGTGCTCGCGCCGCGCCTCGGCCTGCTGCGCACCAGCTTCCTGTTCGGGCTCCTGAACGCGTTCGTCGCGCTGTGGACGACGCACCTGTTCCGCGACGAGATCCGCAACGTGCGCGGCAAGCTGATGCGCGCGTCGCTCGTGATCGGGCTGCTCATCGCCGGCTTCGCGCTGTCGGATCGCATCACGCACTGGGCCGAACACGGCGTGTACGGCGACGAGACGATCTATTCGGAAACGACGCCGTACCAGCGCATCGTGCTCACGCAGTGGCACGACGACATGCGGCTGTACCTGAACGGCAACCTGCAGTTCTCGTCGCGCGACGAGCACCGCTATCACGAGGCGCTGATCCACCCGACGATCGAGGCGCTGCCGTGGGCGAAGCGCGTGCTCGTGCTCGGCGGCGGCGATGGCCTCGCGGTGCGCGAGCTGCTCAAGCACCGCAACCTCGAACAGATCACGCTCGTCGATCTCGATCCCGCGATGACGAAGCTGTTTTCCACGTCCGCGCCGCTCGTCAAGCTGAACCAGGGCTCGTTGAAGGACCCGCGCGTGCACGTGATCAACGACGATGCGGTGCGCTGGCTCGAATCGAACGCCGACGTGTACGACGCGATCGTCGTCGACTTCCCCGACCCGACCAACTTCGGGCTCGGCCGGCTGTATTCCGTGCCGGTGTTCCGGCTGCTCGCGCGCCACCTGTCGGAGAACGGCTACGCGGTGATCCAGTCGACCTCGCCGTACTTCGCGCCGCACGCGTACTGGACCATCATCGCGACGCTGCACGAAGCCGGGCTCAACACGTGGCCGTACCACTGCTACGTGCCGTCGTTCGGCGACTGGGGTTTCGTGATCGCCGGCAAGCGCCGCGACTTCACGGTGCCGACGCACTACTCGGTGCCCACGCGCTGGCTCGACGCGCAGACGGCCGCCGAGATGTTCCACTTCCCGGCCGACATGCCGGCGCTGCCGATGTCGCCGAACGAACTCAACGACCAGCCGCTCGTGCGCCGTTTCGACGACGACTGGAAGCACGTGCTGCGCTGATGGACCGCCGCACGTTCCTCGTCGCGTCGGCGGCCGCGTCGCTCGCCGCCTGCGGGCGCACCGGCTGGATCGAGACGACGCCGCAGGTCGGCTACCCCGGCATGCGCGAAGGCCATGCGCTGCGCGACCATGCGACACTGCCGCCGCCGTCCGGCACGCTCGAGACCGACGTCGCGATCCTCGGCGCGGGCGCCGCCGGGCTGTCGTGCGCATGGCAGCTCGCGCGCGCCGGGCACCGGCACTTCACGGTGCTCGCGGGCCCCGAATTCGGCGGCAACGCGGCCGGCGGCCGCTTCGGTGATCTCGGTTATCCGAAAGGCGCGCACTACCTGCCGCTGCCGTCGCTCGAATCCACGCATCTGCGCGACATGCTCGCCGATCTCGGCGTGATCGAATCGGCGCCGTTCTCGGCGCGCCCGGTGTACGACGAGCGCGTGCTCGTCCATGCGCCCGACGAACGGCTCTTCATCGCCGGGCAGTGGCGGGACGGCATCGTGCCGACGGCCGGCCTCGGCGCCGACGCGCTCGCGCAACAGGCACGCTTCTTCGCGTACACGGACACGCTGCGCACCGCGCGCGGCGCCGATGGCCGCAAGGTGTTCTGCATCCCGATCGCGGAATCGTCGCACGACCCGCGCTGGCGCGCGCTCGACCGGCGCTCGCTCCGTCAGTGGCTGCTCGACGAGGGCTACACCGCGAAGGCCCTGCACTGGTATCTGAACTACTGCTGCCGCGACGACTACGGCGCCGGATACGAGCACGTGTCCGCGTGGGCCGGCCTGCACTATTTCTCGTCGCGCGGCGGCCACGCGGGCGACGCGAGCGACGGCGCGGTGCTGACCTGGCCCGACGGGCTGCACACGATGGTGACCAAGCTCACCGATTCGATCACCGCGCGTACCGGTTCGAACGCGTGGTCGCGCGACGGCTTCGCGGTGCGCGCGACCGAGCGCGCGAGCGGCGTCGACGTGCTGTGCGCGCGCATCGGCGACGACGGCGCGCTGTCGACGTTCACGCTGAAGGCGCGACGCGTCGTCTGCGCGATGCCGCTGTTCGTCGCGGCGCGCGTGTTTCCGCAGCTCGGCGCGTATGGCTTCGACCCCGCGCGCGACCTGCCGCCACGCGCGCCGTGGCTCGTGTCCAACTTCCTGCTCGACGGCATGCCGGCCGAAGCAGCGGGCGTGCCGCTCGCGTGGGACAACGTCGTCTACGACGGCGCGGGGCTCGGCTATGTCGTGTCGACGCACCAGTTGATCCGCATGTCGCCGCCGACGCGCTCGGTGTTCTCCGCGTACCAGGCGTTGAGCACGCAAGCGCCGGACGACACGCGCCGCTGGCTCGCGCAGGCGAAGCCCGATGCGTTGCGCGAACAGGCGGCGATCGACCTGCAGGCCGTCTACGGGCGCGACCTGTGGAAACACGCGACGGCGCTCGAGATCACCGTGCGCGGCCACGCGATGGCGACGCCCGACGTCGGCTTCCTGAGCCGGCCGGGGCTGCTCGCGCTGCGCGATGCCGATGGCCCCGTCGTGTTTGCGCATGCGGACCTGTCCGGGCTGTCGCTGTTCGAGGAAGCGTCGTACTGGGGCATGCTCGCCGCCCGACGCGTGCTGGCCTGACGGCCGTCATCCGTCATTGCGGCGGCACCGCCACCCGCTATAATCGCGCGACATTCCGACTGCATTGAGCAGGCCGATGGTGCCGCGCCGTCCGACGCGCCGTATGCCCGCCTCGACAACAACAATGACGAACCGAACCATCCGACGCCTTCGCCCGTTCGCGCGCGCCGCCGCGCGCATGCTCGCCTGCGCCCCGCTGCTCGGCGCGCCGCTGGCACTGCATGCGGCCGACACCGCAGCCCCCGCCGGCACCACGCCCGCCGCCGGGCGCTACATCGTCGTCGACACCGGCCATACGCCGGCGCACCCGGGCTCCACCGGCGCGAGCGGCCGCGTCGAATACCTGTACAACCTCGATCTGTCCGCGGCGGTCGCCGAAAAACTCGCCGCGCATGGCGACCGCGTGCTGCGCACGTCGGCCGACGGCCGCGAGATCGCACTCGACCAGCGTTCGACGCAGGCACCCGACGCGAACCTGTTCGTGTCGATCCATCACGACTCGATGCAGCAGCAGTTCATCGACGCGGGCCGGCAGCGCGAATTCCGCGGCTTCTCGGTGTTCGTGTCGGAACGCAATCCGCACTATGCGGAAAGCCTGCGTTGCGCAAAGGCGATCGCCGAGCGGCTGGTGGCGGCCGGCGAACGGCCGTCGCTGTATCACGCGCAGCCGATCCGCGGCGAGAATCGCCCGTTGATCGACCCGCAACTCGGCATCCACCGCTTCGACGATCTCGTCGTGCTGCGCACCGCGCCGATTCCGGCCGTGCTCGTCGAGGCCGGCGTGATCGTCAATCCGGACGAGGAAGCGCGGCTTGCGCGTCGCGAGACGATCCAGAAGCTGTCCACCGCGATCGCCGGCGGCATCGACGCGTGCACCGCGCCGAAATAAACGACGATGACGCCCGTCGGGCCCAACGGTTTTCACCCAGTCAGGAGCATCACCATGAAAATGAAGAATCTGCTCGCATCCTGCGCCCTGCTCGCGCTTGCCGTTCCGTTCGCCGCGCACGCGGCCGGCTGTGCGAAGCCGCACAGCGCGTTCGACCAGGTGTACTGCAGCAGCACGCAATTCTCGCAATCCGACCGCGACCTCAACGACGAGTACGGCCGCCTGCGCAAGCAACTGAGCAGCGACCAGCAGGCGACGCTGAAGGCCGGCCAGCTCGCGTGGCTGAGGCAGCGCGACGCGCAGTGCAGCGAGACGCGCAACAACGGCTACCTCGTCGATCTCCAGTGCGCGACCGACATGACGCAGTCGCGGCTGTCGTTCCTGCGCGAGCGGGAGCGCGAGTGCACGAGCACCGGTTGCGTGGCGTCGAAGCTCGGCGACTAAGGGCTTCGCGCGTGCCGCGCCGCGAAGCGTTTCGCGACGCGGCGCTTCATGCCCTTGCGATCCCCGCGCGTCGGCACCGCGAAAGGAGCGGCAATGCGACATGAATTCCCGGAAGTCCTCAACGATCTGGTCGACTATTTTCTCGTCGGCGATCTCCTGCTGCTGAAGCGCTACCAGGAGCAGCACGGACTGTCGAACGACGTCGCGACGGCGTTCACGACGAGCGACAGCGGCGACCGCGCCGTGCTGGAAGGCGTCGTCATTCCGCTGGCCGGCATCGAGAACCATCCGTACACGGTGATCTTCACGCTCGATGACGCAACACCCGAACTGCTGAAGACGGGAAGCCGCCTGCAGCATCGGCGTGGCGGGTACGTGCTGCGCGTCGAACATCGTTCGATCATGCTCTACACGTGGCGGATTCTCGAACGCTTCAACGACGCAACGGTCAACGCACTGCTTGCGCGTTACCGCGAACCGGGCAGGCCCGTGATCGAGATCGACAACGGCTGGTATCAGGTCGACATCCTCGGCGGAGAAGTCCCGCGCAACGGCTGGTTCGAGCCTGCGTTCGAATTCGTGCTGAAGAAAACCGCCGCACCGGGCGATGCATCGCAGGTGGACATCAACTACCGTTTTTCGATCGACGGCAGCCTGGATCCGGCGAAATGAATCCGGCAGCAACGCGTGACGACTTCATGGCTTCTTGATGCGTACTCAGTCCGCCCCGTTTCGATGGATCCCCGAAAGCGGGTGTTCCCCTTTCGCGTTGGCCAGACTGCGATCGGCATTTCCGCGCCCGGACAAGCCGATGGGCGAAGCGTGGTTCATGGGAGAACCGCGACGGCTATTCGCCGTGTTGCAAGGCGATCTGCAATCGATCGACATCGCAGAACTCGACACGCCGCTCGAAGAAATCGTCGTCGGCACGATGTCGTTCGGCCTGAGCGACGAATGGCAGCGGTGGTACCACTACTTGCTGGCGCACCTGACCGCGCGCAGCCACGATGGGCAGCACCACGCATTGCTGGAGTGGTTGATCACCGGGTTCGTTTCGCAGCACCCCGATCGCATCTCGCCCGAACCGTACCCGGGGTTCCGCCGCGATGTGCTCGACACGCTCGGGCAATGCCTGATGGAGGCCCGATGCTGGCCATCGGGCGCACTCGATACGGCCGCATGCTTCAATCACGCTCACGAACCCTCATCCGGTAGCGGAGACTGGTTCCATGCGAGCGGACAATTTTCGTCGTCGATGTTCCTGTGCATCAAATACCTGGAAGCATCGGACATCCACGCGTGGCTGACCTCGGTGCTGGGCATCGACGATCCGCTCTGGCGCGCGCAGCTCATGCTCTGGTGTGTCGGTGCGAACGACCTGCTCTCCGGCCGTATCCGGCATCCGTCGGCATTCAGCCCCACCGACTACCCGCGGATCGACTGGCAGGGATCCCGCTGCCTGACCGGCTCGCCCGGCCGCAACACCGCAACGTTTGACTTCATTCATCCCGCGCAGCGCGAAGCAGTCGTCGACACGTTGCAATCGTTCATGACCGAGGCCACCTTTCTCACGTGGCTCCAGTCGCTTGGCCAGTACGAGCGCGTCGAAAGCGAACTGGGCGACCTGCCGTATCGGTTCTATTCTCTTTACGGCGCCGACCAGCGAACCTGATGAAAATCGACATCCGCCCTGCTACGCCCGCCGATGCCCCGGCCATCGCCGCGATCCACGTCGCGTCGTGGCAGGCCACCTATCCGGGTATCATGCCGGCCCCGTTCCTCGCCGGCCTGTCGGTCGAGAAGCGCACCGCTTCGTGGCGTCACGCGCTCGACGCAGGACGGCCGCATGTCGCACTCGCGTTCTCGGAAAGCGGGCCGACAGGCTGGATCGCCTACGGCCCGACGCGCGACACCGACAAGGACCGCACCTGGGGCGAAATCGAAGCGATCTATCTGCATCCGACGCATTGCGGGCAAGGCGTCGGCGCGGCACTGGTCGACCATGCCTGCGATGCGCTGCATGACGCGGGCCATGCGTGGGTGTCGCTCTGGGTACTCGTCAAGAACCGCCGCGCACGGGCGTTCTACGAACGCGAAGGTTTCGTCGCCGAAGACGACATCAAGACGTTCGAGATCGACGGTGCGCCCATCGACGAAGTGCGCTACTGGCGCGCATTGCCGAAATGATCGTCATGACGGCATCGCCCCTGCCGCCGCCAAACGCGCCTGCATCAACTGCAGCAGCTCGCGGATCTTCGCGTTGACGGAATTGCGGCTCGAATAAGCGGCCAGCAGTTCGAGCGGCGCCGGCGCCATCTCCAGCGGCACGCGCACCAGCCGCCCGGCGGCCAGCTCGGCCGCGCACCCGCGTTCGACGAGAATCGCGAAGCCGATCCCGTTCACCGCCGCCAGCCCCGCCATCTCGCCGCTGTTGACGCGATACCGGCTCGCGACCGGAATCTTGTGAACCCGCCCGTCGCCGTCGGCGAACTGCCACGGCTGCCCTTTCAGCGTGCTCAACGTCGTGATGCACGGCAGTTGCCTGAGCTGCTCCGTCCGGGTCGGCATGCCCGTGCGTTCGATCAGCGACGGCGCGGCCACGACGACGCTCGGCAAGTTCACGAGCGGCCTGACGACGAACGTGCTGTCGTCGAGCTTGCCGCGATTGACGATGATCGACAGGTCGAACTCGTCGCGCAGCGTCGATACGCCTGCGAGGCTCGTATCGCAATCGATTTCGACACGCGGATGCCGGCTGGCGAATTCCGCGACGATCGGCCCGAGCATGCGCGGCCCGATTTCACCGGGCACGCAGAGCTTCAGCAGGCCGCGCAGCTCCGTCTGCTGCGAGGTCAGTTCGAACTCGGCGAGCGTCAGCGCGTCGAGCATCGGCTTCGCTCGCTCGTGCAGCAGGCGCCCGGCCTCCGTCATGCGCAGGTGCCGCGTGCTGCGCTCCAGCAGACGCACGCCGAGCCGCGACTCCAGTTGCGCCACATGGCGGCTCACGTTGGAACCGGGTATCGACAGCACGCGCGCGGCACCGGCGAAGCTGCCTTCGTCGACGACCGACACGAACACGCGCACCGCGTTCAGATCCAGCTTGCTGCGCATCATTATCCCGTTTCAGGTATCAAAGCTCGCCGTTTTTCACGGCTTATCCCGTTCGAGACCGTAATTTACGATGCGGATCCAGTCAAGCGTGGCCGCCGACGCACGAACCCGCGCCGACGCGAGCGCACGCACGAACCTACGGGAGCATCAACATGGATATCGCCATTCTCGGCGCCGGCGTGGCCGGCATGAGCACCGCGCTTGCGCTTGCCGGGCAGGGGCACCGGATACGGCTCTACGAACGCAGGCCGTCCGAGACGACGATGGGCGCGGGCGTCGTGCTCTGGCCGAATGCCGGCTTCGTGCTCGAGCAACTCGGCCTCCTGCCGGACATCGTCGCGGTCAGCGGCCACCTGCGCGCGATGCGGTGCATGGACCGTGACGGCGCCCCGTTCAAGCGCGTCGACATCGGCACGCTCGACCGCCGCATGGGTTTCCCGACGCGCTCGATCCTGCGGCGCGACCTGCAGGCCGTGCTGGCCCGGCACGTCGCCGCGCACGACATCGAAGTCTGCTTCGGCCACTGCGCGACGGCCATCGACACCGGCACCGACGGTCGCGCGGTCGTTCGCTTCGACAACGGCGCGACGATCGCCCCCGACCTCGTGATCGGCGCGGACGGCCGCATGAACTCCATCGCGCGACGCCATGTGGTCGGCAACGCCACACCCGTCTACCAGGGCTTCGTCAACTGGATCGGCGTCGCGCAGAGCGATGTGCCGCTCGTCGACGACGTATCGATATTCGACTACTGGAGCCGGCGCGAACGATTCGGCATCGTCGCGCTGGACCCGCATCGCATGTACTGGGCGGCGGCCCGGGCCGAGGCCGAATTCGACGATAGCGACCACGACGACGCGGCGCCGGACGATCCGGGCCCGCTGCTGGAACGGCTCTTCGACGGCTGGCCGGCGCCCATCGCGGACGTGATGCGCGCGACGCCACCGGGCACGATCGCGAAGATCCGCGTGCACGATCTCGACCCGGTGGACGTGTGGCACCGCGGCAATGTGCTGTTGATCGGCGATGCCGCGCACGCACCGCTCCCCACCTCCGGACAGGGCGCATGCCAGGCGCTCGAGGACGCGTGGCATCTCGCGCGCTGCCTCGATGAACACGGGAACGGAAACGGCAACGTCCGCGACCTCGACGCTGCGCTCGCAGCGTTCACGCTGCGGCGCAGCCCGAAAACCGCGGCAATCACGCTGCGCGCACGCGACTTCGCGCAGCGGTTGTTCGGCAACGACACGCACGAACCCGCCCGGCAGGCCGATCCGGTCGCCGAAATCGAAGCGCTCGCGAGCGCGTGGGGAGCGGGCCTGCCGATGACGCCCGCGCGGGACCGATAAGCACCCGAGGGGTCACTCGACGGCGGCGATCAGTTCGCGTCGTCGTCGCACACGGAATCCGGTACTGGCTTGTGAGGATGATGGATCGGGTCCTGCATCGCATCGAAACGCGCCCGATATTCCGGCGCCAGATCGGCAACGCGATATCCGTGTTGCAACAACACCTGCACGAGTACCGGTGTACCGACATACACCGCCCGCTCGAGCGGTGCGATACGATTCTGCGCCGCCGCGCCATCCATCGGTATCTTCGCGGATGCGACGAGCCACGCTTCCGCGCCCTTGCGAGCGATTTCCGGCAGATTCGCGTCGGTCCACTCCGCGAACCAAGCCCAGACCTCGTCCACATCTTCCGCGGCATGGAGCGTGACGCCTGCATTGGCCAGCCAGTCGACCGATGCGATTGCCGCGCCCGCGGCCGCGCTCGCATACAGACTCTCGAAGCGGCTGTCGCCTTGCAGATGCTGCGGATCGACACCCAGCGCAACGAGCTGGTTCATCAGTGCGATCGACCCGCTCATGACAGCGCCTTGCAGCGCGGCGCTCCGCTCGTCGGGGCCCCACAACGGCAGGAACTGGGCCGTGATCGCCGGCACGTTTCGAAAGCCGACGCGCAGCGCGATGTCGGGCGGCATCACATAAGCCACCCCGTCCTTGCAGAACGTCTGCAGTTCGCTCCCGCCCAGGCGTACCTCGCTCGCATGCCTGACGCCTTCGAGCGTGACCGCGAGGCTGCGCGGCGCCGTCTTGCGGACCGCCTCGCTCACCCATGTCGCGCGATCGCAATCGTCCGCACAGTCGGCAAACGCCTGCCGAAACGCGACTGCATCGTCGGTGCGCAATGCGGCTGCCATGCGGGCATAGTCGTCATTGATCTGCTGACCGCGGGCCGCCTCCCGAGGGTCCGGGTGATTGCGTTGGTAATCGTCGATCTTGAACGTGGCAATCAGCGCTATGGCCAGAACCAACAGCAGCACCTGTAGCCAGAACGCCCACGCAAATCGCGGGGCACGCCATGGCTTGCGACTCACTGCGTAGGCCAGCAGCACGACGGCGACCACGGCATACAGCGCGATGCCGACCTCGCTGAGGAAGATCAGCGCACCCATGAACACAATGACCGACAGGTCGCGATCGATCCGCGACACGCATATCACGGCGGCTGCCAGCAGCCCCCAGAGCGGAATGCCGGACACCCACAGCAACACGGCCGGGAG
Organism: Burkholderia aenigmatica; assembly: GCF_902499175.1. Lineage (GTDB taxonomy): Bacteria > Pseudomonadota > Gammaproteobacteria > Burkholderiales > Burkholderiaceae > Burkholderia > Burkholderia aenigmatica. Next base: position 89,641 of record NZ_CABVQC010000010.1, on the reverse strand, counting down.
ACGCGGCGTGCCGGCCGGTGGCCCGGCATGCTCACTCACGACTTCATCGACGCGCGTGGACGGCGGTTCGGTATCTCGGTGATCGGTCGTCACGGGGCCCTCTCTTTTTGATTATCGAGCGAAGCCGGGATCCGAATCTGCCCATCCGCTGCGCGTCGGGGCAGCCGGTCGCCCGCGGCGGAACCGGAACCGGCCGCCGTGTACGCCGCAGCTTATCAAACACGCAACCGCACAGGAACCGCCGCCCCGTCACCGATCACAAAAACCACCGATACTCCCGCGCGCCAATCTCATTGCGGAAATCCAGCTCCTCCTGCCGCTTGTTCTCGCAATACACCATCACGAACTCGCTGCCGAGCCCTTCGCGCACGGCCGCATGGTCCTGCATCGCCGCGACGGCCGACAGCATCTCCTTCGGAAAATCGATCCCGCTGCCGCGATCCTCGTTGAGCGGCGCGATCGGCTCGATCCTCGCATCGAGCCCGTGCTCCATCCCGGTGAGAATCGCCGCGAGCACCAGATACGGGTTCGCGTCCGCACTCGCGAGCCGGTGCTCGATCCGCAGGTTGCGCGCATCCGACTCGGGAATCCGGATGCACGCATCGCGATCCTCGAAGCCCCAGCTCGCGCGGCTCGCCGCGTTCACCATCGAACCGTAACGCCGGAACGCGTTGTGATTCGGCGCGAACACGGGCATGCAATGCGGCAGCAGCGCGAGGCATCCGGCCACCGCGTGCCGCAGCGGCCGCTGCCCGTCCGCCGCAAGCAGGTTGCGCCCTGCATCGTCGTAGAGGCTCACGTGCACGTGCATCCCGCTGCCCGGCGCATGCAGGTACGGCTTGCCCATGAAGCTCGCGCGATAGCCGTGCTGCAACGCAACGCCGCGCGTGCTGCGGCAGAACATCGCCGACCAGTCGGCCGCGCGCAGCCCGTCGTCGCAATGGCCGAAGTTGATCTCGAACTGGCCCGGCCCGAGCTCGGCGGTGATCACGGTCGCGTCGACCCCCTGCTTGCAGGCGACGTCGACCATCTCGTGCAGCACGTCGGAGAAGCGCGACAGCCGCTCGATATGCATGTTCGGCTGATCGTCGCGATCGTCGGACAGGCGGTCGCGCGGATACTTCGGCATCCCCTCCTCGAGCTGTGCGTCGAACAGGTAGAACTCGAGCTCGAACGCGACGACCGGCCGGATGCCGCGCCGCGCGAGCCGCTTCAGCACGCGCGCGAGCACCTCGCGCGGCTCGAACTCGACCGGCGCGTCGGTGCCGTCCGTCGTGATCAGCATCTGCCCGAGCGGCTGCTTCTCCCAGGTCACCGGCTTCAGCGTGCCGGGGATCAGCCGGCGCACGGCATCCGGGTCGCCGTCGTTGAAACAGTAGTCGCCGATCTTGTAGAGCCCGCCCTGCGTGCCGAGCAGGATGCAGTTCTGCGGCAGCTTCAGCAGCGAGCCGGCCGCCACCTTTTCGAGCGCATCGATCGGGTAGCGCTTGCCGTAGAAATGTCCGGGCAGGTCGAGGCAGATCAGGTCGACATAACGGATCTCGGGGTACGCCTGCCGGAATGCGCGGACTTCATCGACCAGCGCGGGAACGACGTCAGCCATGTCTCATCCTTTCCATGTCTTGTATGGCGGTGCCGCAGCGCGGCGAACCGGATTCACGCGGCACGCCGGACCGCGAGCGCCGCATTTAAATCAGTACTGCAAACAGGCTGCGTGGCGCGGCGGCCTGCATCACCGCCCGCCCCGCCGACTACTCAGGTGAATACCCAGATCACGCGCGTCGGCGCGTCGGTCAGGTTGGCATAGCGAAAGCGCTTGTGCGCGGGAAGCTGGAACGCGTCGTTCGGGCCGAGCGTGATGGGCATATCGTCGCCGTCGATCCAGATCGTCAGTTCGCCTTCGAGCACGAAGCCGCCCTGCTCGTCGCTATCGTCGACGGGCCGCTCGCCGCTGCTCGCGCCCGGCGCGAGATGGCTTTCGAGAATCGAGAAGCGCGAGCGCATGTTCGGCGACACGAGGATGTCGGTAATGCCGGCCGCGTAATACACGGTGCGCCGCTCGTCGGGCCGCGTGACCCACGGCACGCTGCGCGGCTTGCTCAGGCTGTAGAAATAGGTGGTCGGCACGCCGAGCGCCTCGCCGATCGCGGTGAGATCCGCCACCGTCGGGCGCGACAGCCCGCGCTCGACCTGCGACAGAAAGCCGACCGAGCGGCCGATCCGTTCCGCGAGATCGTTGAGCGTGACCTTGCGATGCTTGCGCAGGTCGCGGATCAGGATGGCCAGGCTTTCTATCTCTTCCTGTTCGTTCATGGTGGGTTCCGGTGCAGTCAGACGGTATCGCGCAGACGGTACCAGGCCTTGCCGATCGCTTCCAGCGGCGCGGCGAGCCGGTCGCCGCCGGGGAAGCGCGGGTTGCGGATGCGCTGGTACTGCGCGAGCAGGCGTTCGTCGCCGAGCACCGCGTCGGCCACCGCGCGCGCACCGGCGAGCGTCGGCAGCACGCCGTGCCCCGAGAAACCCTGCAGCCAGAAGCGCTGCCCGTGGCGGCCAATGTCCGGCGTGCGGCGCATGCTGATATCGATATGGCCGCCCCACGCGTAGTCGAGCGGCACGCCGGCCAGTTGCGGGAACACGCGTTCGAGGTGCGGGCGCGTCGCTGCCGCGATATCGGCCGGGATGCCGCCGAGATACGTGCAGCCGCCGCCGAACAGCAGCCGGTGGTCGGGGCTCAAGCGGAAGTAGTCGGGCACGAACTGGTTGTCGATCACGCAACTGTTCTGCGGCAGCAGCGCACGGGCGACGTCGGGCGCGAGCGGCGCGGTCGCGACCTGGTACGTGCCGACCGGCAGCAACCGGCGCGCGAGATCGCGATCGAGCCGGTCGACGTACGCGTTGCAGGCCAGCACAAGCACGTCCGCGCGCACTTCGCCGCGCGCCGTGCGGGCAATGTGACCGCCGGCCGCCTCGCGGCAGTCGAGCACGCGGCTCTGCTCGAAGATGCGGCCGCCCGCGCGCTCGATCGTCTGCGCGAGGCCGAGCGCGAGCTTCAGCGGATTCAGGTGGCCGGCTTCCGGATCGTGCAGCGCCGCGAGATAGCGCGTGCCGCCGATCCATTCGGGCATCTCGTCACGGCCGATCACGCGCAGCCGATCGTAGCCCCAGCGCTCGGCTGCCTCGTCGCGGGCCTGTTCGAGCATCGCGATGCGCCGCGGCCGCACCGCCGCCCACAGGCTGCCGGGCCGGTAGTCGATGTCGAAACCATGCCGAACGGGCAGTTCTCGCACCTCGGCCGCGGCCCAGCGCATGCTGTCCCACAGCAGGCGCGCGCCGTCGCGGCCGAGCGAATCCTCGAGCGGCTGCATGTCGCACGACCAGCCGAGCAGCGCCTGTCCGCCGTTGCGGCCCGACGCGGCCCACGCGACGCGACTCGCTTCGAGCACGACGACGCGCTTGCCGGCAAGCGCGAGACGCAACGCCGTATGCAGCCCGCTGAAACCCGCGCCGACGACGAGCACGTCAGCGTCGATGCGTTCGTCCAGTTCCGGACGATGCGGGATCGGCGCCGGATAGGTGCCGGCGTAGTAGCTTGCGACGTGGCGGTCGGACTGCGCGAACATGCGGACTCCCGTGAAATTTTCGCCGAGAAATTTCATGAAAAATTAGCACGGCAATTTCACGGAAGCAAGCGAGCAAAAAAACGGCGTATCGGTCTGACGAATCAACGCTGCGCCGTTAGTCTGGTTAGCTGAAGATTCGCAGCCTAGGCAGACTCAGCCAGCGCCGAATTCGACGTCCGTGAAAACCGCGAAGATCGATGGCGTCCAGGTCTGGCGGGTTCGTGCTTCCATCCTCGATCGCCGTTGTCGGACGGGTCGGCCGGCCTGCCGCCAGCCGCACGTACCTGCGTTGCCCATGGTGCAGAAACCGGAAACATCGGCTCGACATGCGGCCCGCCCGCGGCATGACGCGCGCCGGACCGGCCGATACCCGAAACGCCGCGCGCGTGAACCGCACGGGCCCGGTGAATGTTCCTGCCATCCACTCGGACGAAATTTTTACCCTTGTAAAAATTTTGAACTGAGAGAATGACCCGCTGAAACAGCGCGTCACCCATCCAAGCACGGCCCCCGTAACCCCTTTCAGACCCAACCCAATCGCTGACGGGAGACAAGATGCCTACGAACCGGGATGCAAGCCCGATGGACGAATCGGATCACGGAGAATTCTCGCTGAGCGAAGTCCCGCTCGAGAAACGCACCGGATTCCTGTCCATCACGATGGTGTTGTTGAGTTTCACGTTCTTCACGGGAACGATGTTTGCCGGCGGCAAGATCGGTGTCGCCTTCGACGTCGTCAGCATGATCCAGATCGCCGTCATCGGAAACCTGTTGCTCGCCGCCTATGCGGCATCGCTTGCGCTGATTGCCGCCCGCAGCGGCCTGAATGCGGTACTGATGGGGCGATTCTGCTTCGGGGAAGTCGGCAGCAAGCTGTCCGATTTCCTGCTGGGCTTCGCCGAACTCGGCTGGTACGCATGGGGAACCGCGACGGTGGCGATCGTCTTGGTCAAGCTGTTGGGTTGGCCGGCCTCCGTGACCACGCCGCTGATGATCCTCTTCGGCTTCGGATTTTCCATCACGGCCATCATCGGCTATCGCGGCATGGATGTGCTGTCGCGCGTCTCCGTGCCGTTGATGTTCGTGCTCCTGATGACGTCGATGTGGATCGCCACCCGCGATATCGGCGGGTGGGCCGGCCTCACGCATATCGCGCCGTCTCATCCGATGCAGTTCTCGGCCGCCGTGACCATGGTCATCGGTACCTTCGCCAGCGGCGCGACCCAGGCAACCAACTGGACCCGCCTCGCACGCAGCGCGCGCAGCGCCGTCTCGGCCAGCATGATCGGATTCTTCGCGGGCAACGGCCTGATGATCATCGCGGGCGCATACTGCGCGATCGTCTATCAGCAAGCCGACATCGTCGAGGTGATGATGCTGCAGGGCCTGTCGATCGCGGCGGTCGTGATGCTGTGCCTCAATCTCTGGACCATCCAGGGGCCGACGATGTACAACGTGGCGGCCGCCGGATGCCATCTGCTGCGCACCGAACGGCGCCGCACGCTCGTACTCGTGGGCGCGGCGATCGGCATCGTGCTCGCGGTCGGCGGGATGTACGAGTTGCTGATTCCGTTCCTGGTGCTGCTGGGCTCGATCATTCCGCCGGTCGGCGGCGTGATCATGGCGGACTACTGGTACCGCCATCGAGGGCAATACCCGTCGCTTGCCACCGCCCGCCTTCCGCGCTTCAACCTGGTCGGCCTGGCCGCGTATGCAATCGGCGCCGGACTCGCCTATACCTCGCCGTGGATCGCGCCGATCGTCGGCATCGCGGCGTCCGCGGCCGCCTACGTCGTGCTGCTGCAGATTGCCCGCGCGTTCGCGCGCGAGCCGTCCGTTCAGGGTGATTGATTCCGCTGCGCGCCCTCCCGCTCCCCCGAACCACAGGAATACTCATGAAAATCATCAACGCCAGATTGCGCGGCCGTAGCGGCCTCTTCACGATCGACATCGATGCGGGCACGATTCGCGGCATCGACCTCCAGCCGTCGCCGCTGACGTCACAAGGGGACGACGTCATCGATGCGGGCAGCAATCTCGTCATCCCGCCGCTGGTCGAGCCGCATATCCACCTGGATGCGACACTGACCGCGGGCGAACCCGAGTGGAACATGAGCGGCACGCTGTTCGAAGGTATCGAGCGGTGGGGCCAGCGCAAGGCCACCATTACCCATGAGGATACGAAAGCCCGCGCCCACACCACGATCGGGATGTTGCGCGACAACGGCATCCAGCACGTGCGCACGCACGTGGACGTCACCGATCACACGCTTGCCGCGTTGCAGGCGATGCTCGAGGTCAGGGACGAAGCGCGCGATCTCATCGATCTGCAGATCGTCGCCTTCCCTCAGGAAGGCATCGAGTCGTTCGAGAACGGACGTGCGCTGATGGAGCGCGCGATCGACATGGGGGCCGACGTCGTCGGCGGCATTCCGCATTTCGAGAACACGCGCGACCAGGGCGTGAGCTCCATCAAGTTCCTGATGGAGCTCGCGGAGCGCAAGGACTGCCTGGTCGACGTTCATTGCGACGAAACCGACGATCCGCAATCGCGCTTCCTGGAGGTGCTTGCCGAGGAAGCGCGGGTTCGCGGGATGGGCACGCGCGTCACGGCCAGCCACACGACCGCGATGGGTTCCTACGACAACGCCTACTGCTCGAAGCTTTTCCGATTGCTGAAGCGGTCGGAAATCCATTTTGTTTCGTGTCCGACCGAAAGCATCCACCTGCAGGGGCGTTTCGACACCTTCCCGAAACGGCGCGGCATTACGCGTGTCGCGGAACTCGATCGCGCCGGCATCAACGTGTGCTTCGGACAGGATTCGATCAAGGATCCGTGGTATCCCATCGGCAACGGCAATATCCTGCGTATCCTCGACGTCGGCCTGCACGTGTGCCACATGCTCGGCTACGAAGACCTGCAGCGATGCCTCGACTTCGTGACGGAGCACAGCGCCGATGCGATGTCCCTGGGCGATCGCTATGGCATCGCGGTCGGGCGGCCGGCCAATCTGCTGATCCTCGACGCGGATTGCGACTATGAAGTGGTTCGCACACAGGCCAAGGTTCGCCTGTCGCTCCGTGCCGGGAAGGTCATCATGCAGCGCGCGCCCGAACGCATCACCTATCCTGAAGCAGGCACGCGTTGAGCGGGCGACGACGCTGGTCCGACATGCTGGAGGAAACATCGTGAGGCACCCGTCCGAGCCGACTGCAGGAACGCCCGGCCGGCCTCACGGCCGGCGCGAAGCGCTGCGCGACACGCTCGAGGCGACCATTCTCGCCGCTGCCGAAGAATCGTTTGCCATTGACGGATTCGAGGGGAGTTCCGTTGCGACTATCGCAGCGGCCGCCGGCCTGTCGAAGCAGAACCTGATGTACTACTTCCCCACGAAGCTGGCGCTCTACCAACGCGTGCTGGACGACGTATTGCGGGACTGGCTCGGCAGGATGCGGGAGTTTGCGGCGCCCGATCGCGAGCCCGCGGAAGCCATGTCGGCCTATATCCGGGCCAAACTCGAATTCTCCAGAAATCGCCCGCATGGATCGCGGGTGTTTGCGCTGGAGATCATCGGCGGGGCCAGGACCTACGGAAAGGAAATCCGCAAACAACTGATTCCGGTGTTGCGTGACGACATCAGGGTGCTCGAACGCTGGATCGAGGAAGGCAAGGTCAGACAGGTCGATGCCGAGCACCTGTTCTTCCTGATCTGGGCGGCCACGCAGGCGTATGCGGATTTCGCCCCCCAGATGCTGCTGGTGCTCGGCAAGCGTGCGCTGGGAAACGACGATTTCGACGCGGCTTACCGCACGATCTCGAATCTGGTACTCAACTCGCTGATCACCGGGGACGGAAAGACGGGTTGACCGCTTGACCGCCTCCGTCGCCATTCATGCACGGCACCCCGGCGCCGTCGACACTCACCGGGGAACCGCCGGTCAGTCGTGCTTGTAGCGCTTCTTGTGCTTGTTGCCGTGGTGGTGATCGTTGGAACGCGAGTTGTTGCGCGACACGTGGCCGCCCAGCGCCGCGCCCGCACCGCCGCCCACGGCGGCGCCGACGAGCCCGCCGGCCGTGCCGCCCATCGCGTTGCCCGCAGCGGCGCCTGCGCCGCCGCCCAGTGCGCCGCCGACGATCGCGCCCGTGCGTTCGCGTTTGTTCGACGTCACCGCACCGCCCGCGCCACCACCCACTGCCCCGCCGATCACGGTGCCCGTGCTGCCGCCAACCGCGTTGCCGACCGCCGCGCCGGCAACGCCACCCAGCGCGCCGCCCAGTGCGTTGTTCGTGTCGCCTGCCACGGCCGGCACCGACGCCACCGCCGCCGCACCGACCACCACGGCCATCCCTGCCAATTTCTTCAGCATCTGTCTGCCCTCTCCGATTGCGAGATATCGATGGGCGAATCTAGCACCTTTCCGGAAGGTCCATCGTAATGAAGCGTTAAATCAGGCATTGCCCTGGCCGGAGCGCAAGCTTTTGCGGATTCAGGTGGCCGGATTCCGGATCGTGGAACCGCGTGAGGTAGCGCGTGCCGCCCGGCCATTCGGACCTCTCGTGACGCCCGATCACGCGCAGCCGGTCGTAGCCCCGGCGCTCGGCCGCTTCGTCGCGGGCCTGCGCGCACATCGCGACGCGCCGCGGCCGCCCCGCCGCCCACAGGCTGCCGGGCCGGTAGCCGATGTCGAAACCGTGACGCGCCGGCAGTTTGCGCACCTCGGCCGCGGCCCAGCGCATGCTGTCCCACAACAGGCGCGCGCCGTCGCGGCCGAGCGAATCCCTGCCGTCGTCAAAATGAAAGGTTGACCGTGTGCCGGCACGCCCATTGCGCCGGCAGCACAGCGCCGCGCCACCGTCTGTGTCTTTTTCCATGGGCGGTCGCGGCCGATAATGGACACGCCAATCCTCGCGGCACGACAACACGCGCCGCGAGGATCGACGCACACCGCAACCGCGCAAGGAGGGCCTCCTGCATGACCACACCATTCAGGTTGGGCGACCACGTCCGGTGGAATTCGGAGGCCGGCTACGTGACCGGCACGATCATCGCGATCCACACCACGGACTTCGACTACAAGGGCCACCGCCATCGCGCATCGCCCGACGATCCGCAGTACGAGATCAAGAGCGACCGCACCGACCACATCGCCGCGCACCGTGGCCGCGTGCTCGAGCGCATCGCGGGCAAGGGCGACGCATGACGCTCCCGTTCTATACGATCGGCCATTCGAACCGCACGCTCGACGAATTCGTCGACATGCTCGGCGCGGTCGATATCGCGCTGCTCGCGGATATCCGCAAAATGACGCGTTCGCGTACCCATCCGCAATTCAACGAAGCGACGCTGCCGGACGCGCTGGCTGCAACCGGCATCGCCTACGAACACATCGCCGAGCTCGGCGGCCTGCGCGGCAAGTCGCACGACGTGCCCGACGACGTCAACGACTTCTGGACCAACCAGAGCTTTCACCGCTACGCCGACTACGCGCTATCACCCGGGTTTCGCGACGGCCTCGACCGGCTGATCGCAGACGGGCATCGGCAGCGCTGCGCGATCATGTGCTCGGAAGCGGTGTGGTGGCGCTGCCACCGGCGCATCGTGTCCGACTACCTGATCGCGCGCGGCGAAACGGTGCTGCACATCATGGGCCGCAACCGCGTGGAACCCGCGCGCCTCACGGCCGGCGCGGTCATCCGGCCCGACGGCTCGATCGTCTATCCGGACGTCGAAAACGACCCCGCCACACCGGAAGCCGGCACGCCACCGCACGCGTGACGTCGCCCGCACGGCCGCGCACCCGCGCCGGCTTCCGACCATCGCGATCTGCATTATCATCGGGCCTCCACCGCGCCTGCCCGCTTCCGGCAAGCGGGCCCCGCCACCTCGCCCGTTGCACCCCATGCTCACTCTCGTCATCGTCGCCGGCTTGTGGGCCGGACTGCAGAACGCCCTCGCGGGCGGCGGCTCGTTCGTCACGCTGCCCGCCCTGATCGTGTCGGGCATGTCGCCGCTCGCGGCGAACATCACGTCGACGGTCGCGCTGTTTCCCGCGCAGGTCACGACCGGCTGGGCGAGCCGCAACATGGTGCGCGGCGTAGGCAAGCTGTCGTTTCGCACGCTGTTCTTCATCAGCGTGGTCGGCGGTGCGCTCGGCGGGCTGCTGTTGCTGAAAACCCCGTCGTCGATCTTCTCGCGCCTCGTGCCGTGGCTCGTGCTGTTCGCAACGATCGTGTTCGCGTGGGGCAGCTTTTTCCGCAAGCCCAGCGAAGGCACGGGCCACCTCGGCACCGTCCCCGCGGCGCTCTCGCAGTTCATGATCGCGATCTACGGCGGCTACTTCGGCGGCGGGCTCGGCTTCCTGATGATGGCCGTGCTGACGATGGCCGGCCTGTCGCCGCGTCACGCGATGTCGACGAAGAACGCGCTCGCGGGCGTGATGAACGCATCGGCCGTCGTGCTGTTCCTGACGTCGCCGCACCTGCACTGGGGCTCGGCACTTGCGCTCGGCGGCGGCGCGATCGTCGGCGGGCTGCTCGGCACGTGGGCGCTGCAACGCGTGAACGAACGCATCCTGCGGATCGGGATCGTCTGCATCGGCGCGGTGCTGACCGTCGGGCTGTTCGTCAAGCCGATCTGACGCACGCCCCTTGCCGCCGCCGCAGCGGCAATTGATGAGCAAACCGCAAGACGTCTTTCGCATATCTCGTTTGCCGTGACGGCGGTGTCCGCCCACAATCGGGGATTGCCGTCGTCATCGCCCGCTCGCGGGCACCGACCGGCACTTCGCGGCCGCCATTCCGATTCACCGCCGGCGGCCCCGCCCATCGCGTCACACACGCTCCCTCGCCATCGGCGCCCGGTGCGGCGGCAGAACGCCTGCCGACGCACCGCCCGATGCGTTCCCGGCCGACAGGCCAACAATAAAAAGAGGTAGGAGATGCAGGACAACTCGTTGAGGCAGAGCCTCAAGCAACGGCACATCACGATGATCGCGCTTGGCGGCGTGATCGGCGCGGGCCTGTTCGTCGGCTCCGGCGCCATCATCGCGACCGCCGGCCCCGCCGCGATCCTGTCGTACCTGATCGGCGGCGTGATCGTGACGCTGGTCATGTTCATGCTCGGCGAAATGGCATCCCGCAATCCCGACAGCGGGTCGTTCTCCACCTACGCGAGCAGCTATCTCGGCGAATGGGCCGGCTTCGCGGTCGGCTGGCTGTACTGGTTCAAGTCGATGATGACGATCACCGTCGAGGCGATCCTGCTCGGCGCGATCCTCCACGATTTCCTGCCGTGGCTGCCCGTGTGGGCCGGCGCGCTGTTCATGCTCGTCACGCTGATCGCGAGCAACGCGTACTCGGTCCGCTCGTTCGGCGAGGCCGAATACTGGCTGTCGTTTGCGAAGGTCGCGACGATCATCGTGTTCATGGCGCTCGGCGCATCGATCCTGCTCGGCTTCCAGCCGCGCATTCCCGCGCCCGGACTCGTGAATCTCACGGATCACGGCGGCTTCATGCCGAACGGCATTTCGCCCGTACTCGCCGGTGTGATGGTCGTGATCTTCTCGCTCGGCGGCAGCGAAATCGCAGCCGTCGCGGCGGGCGAATCCGAGAACCCGAGCAAGAACGTGATCCGCGCGATCAAGAGCGTGATCGTGCGCGTGATGGTGTTCTACGTCGGCTCGGTGTCGATCCTGATCCTGTGCATGTCGTGGACGGACAAGGCCAACCTGAAATCGCCGTATGTATCGCTGTTCAGCTTGGCCGGCTTCACGAGCGCGGCCGTCGCGATGAAGATCGTGCTGTTCGTGTCGTTCATGTCGGTGATGAATTCGTTCCTGTTCTCGAACTCGCGCATGCTGTTCTCGCTCAGCCAGCGCGGCCACGCGCCCGCGATGTTCGGCCGGACCAACGCGAAAGGCGTGCCGATGAACGCGCTCGTGCTGTGCCTGGCGATCTGCGTGTCGATCCTCGGCATTCACTTCGTGAGCGGCAGCGACCTGTTCCTGATGCTCGCGAAGAGCAGCGGCGCGTTCGTGATGATCGTGTGGATCTTCATCATCGTCGCGCACTTCGCGATGCGCCGGCAGGAGAAGCACGCACCACGCGATCCGCAGGCGTTCCGCGCGTGGTTTTATCCGGTGTCGAACTGGATCGCACTGCTGGCGCTGGTCGCCGTGCTCGGCTCGCAGGCGTTCAACCCGGATTCGCGCTTCCAGTTCTGGTTCACGGTATTGACGGCGCTTGCGATCGTCGCGGCGTACTTCCTGCGCCGCAAACCGGCACAACTCGGCGACACGGCCAGCGCGAAGCTGCGCTGACCGTTACCCTCGGCGAGCGAGCGGCACGCCGGCGTGCCGCCGCTCAATCGCCCAACCTCTCGGCCGCTCAGCCGAACGGCCGCACGCCGATCAGCCAGCCGTGCAGGAACAGCGCGAAGACGGCCCACACGACGAGCCCGGCCACGATCGCCACGGCGTCGCCCGACAGCTTGCCCGCCGGATAGCGGACGCCATCGCGGCGGTCACGCGCGCGCCACACGACGAAATCGACGAGCGACCACACGAAGAAGGCACCGAACAGCACGACGGCGTGCAGCGTGCCGTTCGCGAGCAGGTGCGCGATCGCCCACACCGCCACGCCGGCCACCATCGGATGACCGACCAGCGTCTTGATGCGGTTGCCGGGCACGTAGGAGGCGGCGATCAGCACGAAGGCGATCGCGGTCAGCATGCCGGTGAGGTGGCGCACACCGACCGGCGACACCCACAGCAGCGTCGCGCCCTGGCGCGCCATGCCGTACCCCCAGATGATCAGCACGAAACCGACGATCGACGCGATCGCATAGGGGCCCTTCCAGCGTTTCTCGCCGATCCGCGCGATCGTCGCCGACCGCCAGCCGTCCGCGACGATCCGGATCGAGTGCACACCGAGGAAGATCGCTAAACCGAGAATCAGGACGAGCATCGGCTGTCTCCGTCTGGAATGATGAGTGGGGAAGCGTCCCGCACGGCGTACGATGCGCCGTTCGCGGGGCCGGCGGCGAGGCCGGCACGGGTTGCGCCAGGCACGGGTGCGATCCGCGCCGATCATAAACGCCGAGGCCGCCGTTGTGAAGCATGGGGATGTGCGGTGCGGCAAGCCGGAGGTTTTTGCGCACCTGTGCGGTGCGCGCCGCCGGGCATCACGCGCCGCGCACCATGCGTATCGGCCGGCGTTCGAGATCGAAAGAAAGGAAAACGAAATGCGCGAAGCTGTCGCTTCGCTCGATCGGTATTAAGTTTGCTTGCGTTTCGCCGGTGGTTTCGGTGCCGGCTTTGCTATCGGTTTCGCTGTCGACTTTGCTGCTGGTTTCACTACCGGTTTTGCTGGTGGTTTCGCTGTCGGCTTTGCCACCGGTTTCGCCGTCGGTTTCGCTGTCGGTTGCGCTGCTGGTTTTGCCGCCGGTTTCGCTGTCGGTTTCGTCGCCGGTTTCGCTACCGGCCTCCCCACCGATTTCGCCACCGGCTTCTTAGTCCGTGCCCCCGCCGCCTTCCCTTCGGCCACAGGTTTCGCCACCGCCCTCGCCTTGCGCTTCGGCGGCCCCGCCAGCAACGCCGCGCGATACGCGCTGCGGCACCAGTCGAACAGCGCGCCGGCGTCCTCGAGCACGTCGGCCGGCGTTTCGTAATAGCCGTCGAGCGAAACCGTGCGCGTCGGCCGCTCGTACGAGAACGGCCCCATCCCCGCCGCGACGAACGCCGGACGGTTCACGTCATCCACACGCAGGAACAGCGACCCGCGCGACATGAAGCCGAACATCACGCCATCGAGCCGCATCGCCGCACCGCTGAAGAACCGCACAACCGTGACGTTGCCGAGCGGCGCGAGCTGATACGCGATCTCCTCGCCGTGCGCCTTCTCCGACTGCCAGCTCATGCGCGCCCCGTGCAGCGCCGCGTCCACGTGTCGAGCGCCGCGTCGTCGAAGCCGACTGCCGCCGCGCTCTCGCGAATCTGCCGCCACGTCGCGCGGTCGACCGGGATGCCGCCGACACCGCGCGCCGCGCGGCTGGCCTCTTCCGGTTCGCCGGGTACCTGCACCGGCGCATCACCGGCCTGCGGCGACGCCTTCGCCCAGGCGACGAACGCATCGGCTTCGCGCTCGGCATCGGCCGCATCGAATGCGTTCGGATCGATCAGCACCGACAGCATCCCGTTGACGATCGCGCTCGTCTTCTGCAGCGTGTCGCCGTAGGTCGTATGCCCGCCGACGAGCGCGCCGCCGAAAATCTCGCACATCGCCGCCAGCGCATAGCCCTTGTGCAGCCCGAACGGCAGCAGCGCGCCGAACGGCTGCTCGTGCATCACGGCCGGATCGTCGGTCGGCTGGCCGCGATGATCGATCAGCGACCCGGCCGGCACGCGCTTGCCCTGGTTGTACGCGACGCGCGTCTTGCCGTACGCGATCGCGCTCGTCGCGAAATCGAGCAGCAGCGGCGGCCTGCCCGCACGCGGATACGCGGCGCAGAACGGATTCGTGCCGAAGCGCGGATCGGTGCCGTGCAGCGGCGCGACCAGCAGGTCGCCCGGCACGTTGACGAAGTGGAACGACACGAGCCCCGAGCGCGCGCACTGCTCGGCCCAGTGCCCGATGCGGCCAAGGTGATGCACGTCACGCAGCCCGATCGCGCAGATGCCCATGCGTCGCGCGCGCTCGATCCCCTCGACCATCGCCTCGAACGCGATCACCTGGCCGAAGCCGCGCCCGCCGTCGATCGTCAGCACCGCACCGCCGTCGCGGACGATCGACGCATGCCCGTTCAACTGCAACTGCCCTTCCCGCCACGACGCGACGTAGTTCGGAATCATCCCGATCCCGTGCGAATCGTGGCCCGCGAGATTCGCGCCGACCAGATGATCGGCGACGAGCGTTGCTTCGCGCTCGCTGCTGCCCGCCCGTTCCCAGAGTGCCGCGACGAATGCATGCAGCGGTTCGGCGCGCATGCGCAGCGGTTCGGTATCGGGCGTCGGCAGTGCGGTCATCGGCAAGGCTCCGTCAAGTCGGGTCGGGCAGTTGTCACGCTCAGCGCGCGGTCGCGATCACGTCCGCGACCGCCGCCGTCAGCTTCTTCGCGTACGGCACGTGCAGGAATTCGTTCGGACCGTGCGCGTTCGACTTCGGCCCGAGCACGCCGCACACCATGAACTGCGCGGACGGGAATCCTTCCTGCAGCACATTCATCAGCGGGATCGTGCCGCCGAGGCCCATGTACGCGCAATCGGCGCCGAAGTGGCGGCGCGACGCGGCATCGAGCGACGACGCGAGCCACGGCGCGAGATCCGGTGCGCTCCAGCCGGTCGCGGCGCCCGCGTCCGGCTTGAACGTGACCTTCGCGTTGTACGGCGGATCGAGTTCGAGCAGTTCCTTCAGCTGCTGCACGGCCTGCGCGGCGTCGACGAGCGGCGGCAGACGCAGCGACAGCTTGAACGCGGTGCGCGGACGCAGCACGTTGCCCGCATCCGCCAGCGCCGGCATGCCGGCCGCGCCCGTCACCGACAGCGACGGACGCCACGTCGAATTCAACAGCGCCTCGCGCGGATCGGTCGTGGTCGGCAGCACCGGCTTGCCGTCCGCGCCGCACGCCCACGGCAGCCCCTTCCACACGGCGTCGCCGAGGATCGACGCGGCCGCGTCGGCTTCGCGCACGCGGCTGTCGGGAATCTCGCAATGGAACACGCCCGGCAGCAAGTTGCCGTTCTTCGCGTCTTCGAGGCGCTCGAACAACTGGCGCATCACGCGGAAGCTCGACGGCGCGATGCCGCCGAAGACGCCCGAGTGCACGCCTTCCTCGAGCACCTCGACCTGCAGGTCGCCGGACACGAGCCCGCGCAGCGACGTGGTGAGCCACATCTGGTCGTAGTTGCCGGCGCCCGAATCGAGGCACACGACGAGCGACACCTGGCCGAGCCGGTCGCGCAGCGCGTCGACGTACGGCAGCAGGTCGTAGCTGCCCGACTCCTCGCAGGTCTCGATCAGGCCGACGCAGCGCGGCCGCTCGATGCCCTGCTCGTCGAGCGCGCCGAGCGCGGCGAGGCTCGCGTAGATCGCATAGCCGTCGTCCGCGCCGCCGCGGCCGTACAGCTTGCCGTTCTCGTACTTCGGCGTCCACGGGCCGAGGTCCGCGCGCCAGCCGTCGAATTCGGGCTGCTTGTCGAGGTGGCCGTACAGCAGGATCGTGTCGGTGCTGCCCGAACGCGTGGCGGGAGATTCGAAGAAGATCACCGGCGTGCGGCCCGGCAGGCGCACGATTTCGAGCTTCAGTCCCTTCACGGGCTGCCGCTCGGCCCACTGCGCGGCATCGGTGACCACCCGCTCGAGATAGCCGCGCTTCGCCCAGTCGGGGTCGAATGCGGGGCTCTTCGCGGGGATCGCGATGTAGTCGGTCAACGCGTGGAGGATTTCATCGTTCCACTTGCGCTCGATGAAGGTAACGAGCTTGTCATGGTCGAGGACGGGGGTAGTGTCGACGGAGGTCATGGTGGGGGTGCCTGGATCGGGCTGACGAAAACCCAGATCATACGCCGATGCACCCGCGCCGGCGCCCCTTCCCGGTCGTTCAGACCGCCTGCGGGAACGCGTCGCGCAGCCCTGCCGCGCACGCCAGCGCGTCGCGCCACAGGCGTCGCGTCAGTTCGCCCGCCTCCTCTTCACGCGCGAGCGCCGCAGCCTCGCCCGACCACAGCAGCGAGAAGTCGTCGCGGCCTTGCCGCTCGAACGCGCCGCGCAGCGGATCGACCGCGGCCGTCGCGAGCGGGAACGCCGGCGCGAGCGCGCTCATCGGCCCCTGCTCGCGCATGAAGCGCGTCAGCAGCCCGCGCGCGGGGCGGCCCGTGTACAGGTTGGTCATGCGCGTGCCGTCGTCGCGCGCGGCACGCACCGCCGCGCGATGCTGCGCCGAGCGGCCGGCCTGCGGCGTCAGCAGATAGCCGGTGCCGATCTGCACCGCGCGCGCGCCGAGCGCGAACGCGGCCGCGATGCCCCGCCCGTCGGCGATCGCGCCGGCCGCGATCACCGGCGCGCGCACCGCGTCGACGATCTGCGGCAGCAACGCGAACAGGCCCGGTTGCGCGTGGATGTCGTCGGTCAGGAACATTCCGCGATGACCGCCGGCCTCCGCGCCCTGCGCGACGATCGCGTCGACGCCGCGCGCATCCAGCCAGCGCGCTTCCTCGACGGTCGTCGCGGACGACACGACCAGCGCACCCGTGCGCCGCACGCGATCGAGCAGCGGGTCGTCCGGCAACCCGAAGTGGAAGCTCACGACAGCCGGCCGCCATTCCTCGACGACCGCGCACATCGCATCGTCGAACGGCGCGCGGCCGGGGCCGCCCTTCACGCCGGCCGGATCGAGCCCGGCTTCCGCGTAGTAGCCGGCGAGCGCAGCACGCCAGCGCGCGTCGACCTCGGCGTCGGGCGCCGGCGGCGTATGGCAGAAGAAGTTCACGTTGAACGGTGCGGGCGTGCGGGCGCGGATCGCCGCGATCTCGTCGCGCAGTTGCTGCGGGCCGAGCGCCGCGCACGCGAGCGAGCCGAGCCCGCCGGCTTCGCATACCGCAATCGCAAGCGGACTCAGCGAGCCCACCATCGGGGCCTGGATCAGCGGCAAACGGGAAGGCAGCATCGTCATCGGAATCGTCCTTGGGGAAGATGTGAATGTCGCAAAAGAGCATGTTACAAGGCAGTCTTGCGAAGAGGCCGAGTGCGTCTCGCCTCTTCGGTCAAGGACGCCCCTGATCGCATCATCGGGCTTGCCATTGCGTTGGTTGCACCACGGTGCGATCGCGTCTGCAGGCTGCGCGGCCTGCAGACTCTCCCGACATTCATTCCACGAACGCCGGAAAAACGTCGCCGCGACCGCGTCAGCCCGCGTCCGGTTCGGGTACGCACGTGGCGGCCTCGATGCGAAACAGCAGCCGGTCGTCGAGTGCATCCCAGATATCGACCTCGCCGCGCCCGCTCTTCGGCAGGCCGGCAAACACCGGACGCCCGTCGATCCAGCCGGCCTGGCTCTTGAACCACTTCCGCTCGCACCAGCCGCCGCGATGCAACGCGAGCCGCTTGCCGCTGCCGACATCGAACTCGCGCAACACGCATTTCGCATCGCGCGCCAGCACGCTGGCGCCGTCGTCGGAAAACGCGCAGGGGAAGCCGTTGTCCGCCCCCGGCAATTCGCAATCGGCCTCGCCCTCCGTACGCACCGTCAACGCCTCGTCCCGTGCGAACGCACGGCGACGCCGGCCGGCGCTCACCGCGAATGGCGCATCGTGGAAGCGCTGGTCGGCCAGGTCGTAATCGAGCACGTCGAGCGTGCCGCCGTCGGTGAGCGGCACACGGTAGAGCCGGTTGCGGACGCGCACCCACGCTTCGCGCGCGTCGGATGACAGGTGGATCCGCTCCAGATAGTCGTACCGGCTTTCGGCGCGCCAGCACAGGTGCGCCGCACCGCTCGCGGCGTCGACCCGGTAAAGCGCCGTGTTGTCCCAGTACGCGACGATCAGCGTCGACAGCGCCGCATCGGCCGATGCGCTCACCGGCAGGTTGCGCAGCCGGTCCGTGGCCGTCGCATCCGCTTCGTCCGGCACGAACGGACGCGGCAGTTCGAACGACGCGACCACCCGTCGCTGCGCAAGATCCCAGATGTCGCAGAATCCTTCGCCAGCCACGACGAGGCGCGGATCCCCCTTTGCGTCGCGCGTCCATTCGAGCACGCACGCACGACGGGCCGCAACCGTCCCGGCGAGCGCTACTTGCGACGACGCATGCGCCGATACCGATTCGAGCGCCGGAGCGGCAGCGGCCTGCGCGCCCGCTTCGGGCGCCACGTAATCCGGCGGCACGTAGTCGGGCATCGGCGCCCGGTGCCGCGCGCGCCATGCGGCAAGCCACGCCTGATACACATAGCGGCGGCTACCGTCCGTGCCGGTATCCGGCTGCTCGAGGCGAAAGCCGGCCGGATCGACGCCCGGCAGCGGCACGAGTTCGGCACCGTTGCAATAGACGTAGACTCGCGCACGGTCCCGTGCGAAATATTCCGAGAGGAACGCGAGCGTCGCGCCATCGACACCGCGCCGATATGGCTGGTTGTCGTGCAGCAACCGCCC
Source organism: Burkholderia aenigmatica (assembly GCF_902499175.1). Lineage (GTDB taxonomy): Bacteria > Pseudomonadota > Gammaproteobacteria > Burkholderiales > Burkholderiaceae > Burkholderia > Burkholderia aenigmatica. Next base: position 70,880 of record NZ_CABVQC010000010.1, on the reverse strand, counting down.
CTGCCCGTCGCGCAGGAAGCCGGGCCCGACGACTTCGGCGGTCGCGCCATCGAACCGGGCCTTCACTTCCTTGCCGAAATAGAACAACCGGTCGCCATCGCGCAGGTAATAGTCGCCGACGGCTTCGATCCGTGCCGGATCGATACCGCGCTTGCGGACCAGCATGCACAGCACGCCATTGCGATCCTTCGCGTAGGTGTCGTTCAGGACTTCGAATGTCTCGCCGTCGACCTTCGCGGCTTCCGAATGACCGCGCCACTGCTTCAGATAGCAATGGTCACCGGCCTGATACCACGGCCCGGCCAGATGTCGCCACCGGGCAGGATCGCCGGGAAGCGGGCCGCCGTCGAGAAAACCCTTGTGGTACGTCGCGTATGAGTAGAGTCGCGACCGGTCGGCGATGAACGAGTCGCCGAGCCACCGGACCGTCGCCGCATCCGGTTCGAGCAGCGGCAGGTCGTGCAGATACACTTGGTTGCCGACTACCCGGAACCCGCCGCCGAGTTCCTGCGCCGGTATATCCACCGCAGTCTGCCCGACGATGGTATGCCACCAGTAGCCTTGCAGCTCGGGGTGCGCGGCAAAAAACGGCGACCAGTCGCGCTCCCATTTCTCGCGCGAGCCGGGATCGGCCGCGTGCCCGTAACGGTACGGCCGCGCCCGGTCGGTCGCGTGATCCTGCGCCACCTCGTCCGCGCTGACGAAGCTTGCCGCTTCGGCGCCTTCGACCTCTCGCCCGTCATACCAGACCCGCTGCGCATCGACCAGATACGCGCCGACCCACCGCAGCGTCGCGGGATCCGCACCGCGCATGCGCTTGCCGTAGTGATACAGGTAGCGATCGTCGTGCCCCCAGGCATCGGTCAGCAACCGGAAGCGCGCGGGCGACGCGCCAGCCAGCTTGCGGTTCTGGAAGTAGACATGGTTCGCGTCGACGGCATGCGATTCGTCCAGCGGTCGAAACGTCGCGGCGTCGACGTCGAGCACGGTGAAGCGCAACCACGTGAACGTGCGCGCGTAGGCGCGCACGCCGTCCGTCGCCAGGTACTGGGACAACGGCCGGAAGCCGTCGATCACGATGCCTTCGATGAGGTTGCCCGCGCGGTCCCGCAACGGGTCGTCATGGCAATACACGTGCGCGTCATCGCGCATGAAGCCGAAGCCGAGGTTCTCTCTGAGTGTCATGTTGTTGTTTGATTCCGCTTTCGTCCGGAATGCCCCGGTCAGACGATGCGCCGCCGGGTACGAAAGCCGTCGCCGCCGCGCGGATGCGCGGCGCTCACGCGTCCTGCGATCTTACGCCACGATCCATCCCGCGCCGGTACGCGGCCGGACTCGTCGCCGCGACGCGCCGGAAATGCCGGCGCAGCGATTCCTCGGAACCGAACCCGGCGCGCGCCGCGACCTGCGCGAGCGACAGCGCAGGGTGCGCTTCGAGCATGTCCTTCGCGACGTTCACGCGTTCGCGGATCAGCCACGCGAGCGGCGACATTCCCGTCGCATCCGCGAACTGACGTTGCAGCGTGCGCGTGCTCATCGCGGCCTGCGCGGCGAGCGATGCGAGCGTGTGCGGCTCGGCCGCGTGCGCGCGCATCCAGTCGATCAGCTTCGCGAGCCGGTCGGTGCCGCCCGGCGCGACCGGGCGCGGCACGAACTGCGCCTGGCCGCCGTCGCGATGCGGCGGCAGCACGAGGCGCTGCGCGACCCGGTTCGCAATTGCGCCGCCGTGATCGCGGCGCACGAGATGCAGCAGCATGTCGAGCCCCGCCGCCGATCCGGCCGATGTGATCACCTGCCCTTCGTCGACGTAAAGCGCATCGGGATTCACGCGCAGCGCCGGATAGCGCGCCTGCAATTTCTCCGCATAGCGCCAGTGGGTCGTCACCGTGAGGCCGTCGAGCACGCCGGCCGCGGCCAGCACGAACACGCCCGAGCAGATCGAGCAGAGCCGCGCGCCGCGGCGATGCGCGGCCCGCAGTTTCTTCAGCAACGGCTCCGGCGGCAGTTCTTCCGGATCGCGCCAGCCGGGAATCACGATGGTATCGGCGCGATCGAGCGTCGCGAGCCGGTACGGCGCGGCGACCGTGATGCCGCCCGCCGCGCGCACGGGCCCCGGCTCGCTCGCGCAGACCGCGAAGCGATACCAGTCGACCCCGAGCTCGGGGCGTTCGAGGGCGAACAGTTCGACCACGCAGCCGAATTCGAACGTGCAGAGGCGATCGTAGGCGAGCGCGACGACGAGATGATTGAGCATGGCGCGATGTTACCGGAACTTGTCGATCGCGCCACTGCCGCGAAACGTGCGGAACCGCGATACTGCCCCTCATTCCACCGCGTTCCGCGCAACCTTCTGGAGAACCTGCTCATGTCCTACGTCACCGACGTGCCCGCCGCCGACAGCCCCGCCGCCCTCGCGCACTTCGAGGCGACGCTGCGCTTCGAGACCGATTGCTGGGACGTGCACGACGCGCTCGCATCGGGTGCACCCGATTTCGTGCTGCTCGACGTGCGCGGCCCCGACCTGTTCGCCGCCGGCCACGTGCCCGGCGCGCGCAACCTGCCGCACCGCAAGATCATCGAGAGCAAGCTCGCCGGCTATCCGACCAGCACGCTGTTCGTCGTCTACTGCGCAGGCCCGCACTGCAACGGCGCCGCGCGCGCGGCAATCCAGCTCGCGCGCCTCGGCCGGCCGGTCAAGCTGATGATCGGCGGCGTGACGGGCTGGCGCGACGAAGGTTTCGCGCTGAGCAACGAAGTGCAGCCGGCGGACGCCGAAGCCGGCTGATCGTCATTAAAAGCGCAACAATCAATTGCCTGTGCGCGGCCTGCACGCGAACGAAAAAAGCGCGACAATCGGTCCCATTGCAGTTCGGATGGAGCAGCAACATGCAGAACGCAGTCCTGATTCAAGTGGCCGGTTCGGTGGCCGCGATCGCGATCTATTTTCTGCCGGCGGTCATTGCCGACCGGCGCGGCCGGCACGACAAGCTGACGGTCGCGATGTTCAACGCGCTGTTCGGGTGGACCGGCATCGGCTGGCTGATGACGCTGTACTGGGCCTGCCAGCCGAACCCGCGCACCGATGTCGCGCAGACGATCCTCGCCAAGCGCCGCGGCATCAGCATGCGGACCTTTTCCACCGGTCTCGTCGAGCGCGTGCAGCGCCGTGTCGCCGCCCAGGAGCAATGGGCGGAAAAGCAAGGCTGCCGTTAAGTCCCTCTTTCCCCGTTACCGTACCGCGTCGAACTTCGGCATCCTGACATTGGTCGACGCGCGGTAATCCCAAGCAAGCCCGTCGTGCGGCAGCCCGCCGCCCGCACGCAGCCACGCCCCGAACGACCCCGCCGTTACCGCCCGCGCGATCCGCTCGCCCGGGCAGCCATGCGGCCCCGTGCCGAAGCCGAAATTCGGCCCGGCCGTGCGGACGGGCATGAACCGGTGCGGATCGCGATGTACGGCCGGGTCGCGGTTCGCCGCGGCGAGCACGACGAGGATCGCGTCGCCGGCTTCGACGGTCACGCCTTCGATCGTCGTGCGCGATGCGACGAAGCGGCGCGTGTTCTGTACGGGTGAATCGAAGCGCCCGACTTCGGCAACGAATGCGTCGAGCGCGGCATCGTCCAGCACGGCGTGCGCGGCGCCCGCTCCCGCCTCACCGTTCCACGCCACCAGCGCATTGCCGAGCCACGCGGCGGTCGCCTCGCAAGTCTGCGACAGCAGTCCGACGAGATTCGCAATCATTGCGCCGCTGCCCTGCCAGCCCGACGCGCGGGCCGCCTGCTGGACGGCGGCGACGAGCGTGCCGTCGTGCGCATGCGTCTGCGCGACGCGCTCCGTCATCCGGTCGAGCAGCTGCCGCGCGGCGTCGCTCGCGCGGGCCAGGGCGACGGTATCCGACAACGGTGACAGCGCGGCGACGAAATCGACGACCCGCGCCGCGATATCGTCGAGCTGCGTCTCGTCGAAGCCGAGCAGATCGGCAACCGCGCAGACGGGCACCGTCATGCACCACGCATTCAGCGCGCCGGCATCGCCCGGCGCCGGCAAGCGCCGCGCGGCAAGCTGCGCGGCTCGGGCGTGCAGCGCAGCCGTGTCGATCGGCGCGAATGCGGTGCGCAGCGCCTGCTTCGGCACGTCGTGCCGCAACGTGCCGTCGTTCATCCGCACCAGCTCGCCGAACAGCGCGCCGGCCGTCGTACCGCGCAACGCGGGCGGCACCGGCGCGTCCAGCGGGCGCACGCGGCAGGCCGGATGGCCGAGCACGGCCGTCACGGCGGCCGCGCGGCTCGCGACCCACAGGCCGAGCGTGGCGTCGAACGCGAGCGGCGGCCCGTCGACGAGCGCCGCATAGTAGGGATAGGGATCGCGGTGCGTGACCGCTGCGATGGGATCGGTCGGGTTCATGCGGACAGTATCGGCGTAGCGCGCCGCCGCAAGTTTCGGGCTGGCGTGAAATGTCGCGGCGCGGGCATCGCGCATGGCCGCATCGCGACGACAGGGGAACGTCAGGCAGCCGACCGGTAGCGATGCGACTGCATGCGCATGCGGACGCGCCCGGCCGAAATCGCGCGCGGCTCGGGCACCACCGTGTCGTGATGGAACATTTCCTGCCGGAATTCGCCGTTTTCGTCGAACCACTGGCAGATCAGCCAGTCGCCGTCGTCGAACACGACCGGCCCGGCATAGGTGACGGTCATGCGCGGCCCGCCCGTCTTCAGCGTCACGACATCGCCGACGCGAAACCGGACGCGTTGATTTTCTCGGATCGTCATCGCTCTCTCAGCATTTTTATATATCGATATTCTCGGCGGCTCACCGACCGTTCTTGCGAAGGTGCCGCAGATTATCAATCAAAAAACCGGCCGGCAACTCCCGCGTAAAAAACTCACGGCGGGGAAAATGCAACAATGCGCGGCATCGATGCGCACGGCGGGCGCCCACTCGGCCGATCCGGCGCGGCTTGCGCGCCGGCCCCGGTCGAACGGGCGGAATGCGGAGAATAGACGATGAATTTTGCGTCGTCACCGACGTTTAATTCAGACGCGAAATCGGTTGATTATTGTCAATCAATATATCGGCTGGAAACGATCCCACGATTTATTTGCGCTCATTCCCCGAACAAAACCGGTGAATTATCGGGCGACGCAAACCAGCGGTTGATATCGCGCCCGGGCACGGCCGCTTGCGTAAACGTGAACGTGCCGTCCTGCGCCATCTCCTTCGCGGCGCGCAGGAACGCGCCGAGCGCGGCCCGCGCCAGCGCGCCGCCGACGCTCACGCGCTTCACGCCGAGCGCCGCCAGTGCGTCGAGGCTCAGCAACCCGCCCCGCAACCCCATCACGACGTTCACGGGCGCACCGACCGCCTGCGTCACCGCCGCGATTTCGTCCGCATCGGTGATGCCCGGCGCATACAGCACGTCGGCGCCCGCGTCGCGATACGCAACGAGCCGCGCGATCGTATCGGCGAGGTCGGGCCGGCCATGCAGGTAGTTTTCGCAGCGCGCGGTCAGCGTGAACGGAAACGGCAGCGCGCGCGCCGCGTCGACGGCCGCCGCGACGCGGTCGATCGCCGCATCGCGCGCGTAGATCGGCGCGTCGGCACGGCCCGTCGCGTCCTCGATCGAGCCGCCGACCGCGCCGGCCTCGGCCGCGAGCCGGATCGTTTCGGCCACCGTGTCGGGCGCGTCGCCGAAGCCGTTCTCGAGATCGGCGCTGACGGGCAGGCCGCCCGCGGCAACGATCTCGGCGATGTGATCGAGCATCGCGTCGCGGTCGATCGCATTGTCGGGCTGACCTTTCGAAAACGCGTAGCCAGCACTCGTGGTCGCGAGCGCCTCGAAGCCGGCCATCGCGAGCAGGCGCGCGGTGCCGGCGTCCCACGGGTTCGGGATGATGAAGGCGCCGGGGCGTGCATGCAGGGCGCGGAACGCTTCGGCTTGGCGGGCTTGCAGGTCGGAACGGGTCATCGTGGACTCCGGAAGGAAGTTGACGACTGAGCTTACGCCGGTCGTGCACACGACGTTTCAGCGTTCATCGAAATGTCGTCGCGCGACAGGAAAAAACCGGTGCGCCGACTGCGTGCCGGCAGTCGGCAACGAGCGGGCGGGCGCCGCCGCCCGCTCGTTGCCGGCCCGCCGTCGTTTACTTCGCGGCGGCTACCCCGCCGTCGATACCGAGCAACACGTCGGTGACGGCCTCGGAGAAACGCATCGCGCGACCGTCGATCAGCACGCCGTCCGGATTTGACGGGTCCCGCGCGGCTTGCGGCACGCCGTGCGCGAGCAGCAGCCGCGCGCAAGCCTCCCAGTCGGACGCGCCGACCTGCTCCGGTTCGTTGACGGATGCCCAGGACAAGGTGCCGAGCGCATCGCTCTCGAACCCGTGCAGGTCGCGCCAGTTCGCGCCGTGCGCGAGCAGGAACGCGAGCAAGCCCGCATCGCCGCGGAACACCGCATGATTCAGCGCGCTCGCATCCCAGTCGCCGCCCCGCGCCGCGATCGGCCAACCCAGTTCGACCATGACCTTCACCGCGTCGCCCGACCCCCACGCGGCCGCATCCGGCAGCAGTCGCAGCCGCTCGCCGGGCAGCGCACCGGGCAGTTCGGGATGGCGCATCTGGATGCGCCGTGCGTCGTCGGCATCGGCGCGCGCGCAGGCCGCCACGAACGCGTCTGCCGCGTCGAGCGGCTCGTCCGCGCCGGCCGCCCCCAACAGCGCCGCGACGTCGGACAGCCCGGTCTGCATCGCCAGCCGGTACGCACTGACGCCGGTCGGGGTCCGCGCGCGCGGATCGGCGCCGGCCGCCAGCAGCGCGGCGACATGGCGTGCCGAGCAGCGCACGCCGATCGCCCGCAACAACGGCGCGCCCCAGGTCTGCGCCAGCCCCGCGCCGGGCGGCTCGTTCGGGTCGCCGCCATGCGCGAGCAGCAGTTCGAGCGCGTCCGCGTCGCGCATGTCGAACGCGCGCCGCAACGCATTCGTGCCGCCCACCCGCGCGCCGTGTTCGAGCAACAGGCGCGTACAGGCCGGATTTTCCACCGAGTGATACAGCGATTCGCCGTCGTTCGGATCGGCGCCGGCTTCCAGCAGCATGGCGGTGAGCAGCGGATCGCGATTGACGCCCGCCGCACCGTACAGCGCCGACAGCGGCTCCGCTTCGTCGGGCGCGGCGAGCGAAGCCGGCGGAAAGCGGTTGCCGATCCGCTGGTTCGGATCGGCGCCGGCATCGAGCAGAAGACGCGCGCAAGCGCGCAGCCTGGCGGCAAACTCGGGAATCTGCCCGAGCCGCGAATGCGTGACGGCGACCAGCGGCGGCAGCTTCAGCACGCCACCGGCGCGCGCGATCCAGCCGGAACCGGCGGCCAGCGCCGCCTTCACCGCGTCGAGATCGCCGGCCGCGCATGCGACGGTCGGATCGCCCGCAACGAGATCGGGATGGTCGAGCAGCAGTTGCACGGCAACACGCGGCCGGGGGGCGTCGTAGCCGCCGGTCACGTCGCCGCCGTACGCCAGGTCGAGCCAGCGCCGGATCAGTTGCGACCGCGGTTGCCCCGCCAGCGCGTGCGTTTCGACGAACGCGCCGAGATCGGCCCATGACGCAAAACCGTACTCGCGCGCAATGCAGGATTGCGCGTCGTGCAGCCGGAGCCCGAGCGCGAGCGTTTCGTCGTGTGTGCGGTGCGCGGCGGCAGGCAGAAACCGGATGAAGTGCGCGACGGCATCGGCGTCACCCTGCCGGTACAGGCGCAACAATGCCTTGGCCTGCTTTTTCAGATGTTCGGGATTGGCCCTGGGGGGCAGCTTTTTCATGCGAATCCTCGTGCAGTATTGGCCGAAGGTCCGCAATACCGCCAGCACAAAGGACAGGTGGAAAGCTGAATTTGCTGCGACAGGTGGGTTCAACCCTTTCCGCGGACCCGGAAGCGACCTGCATCGCTGACCGGTATCCTAGGCGACGGCCGGCGACCTCGTCAACCGCGCCGCGCCATGCGGCGGCGGCACTCAGCCCGCGGCCAACTTCTTGGTCAGGAAAATGCGCGAGTGTCCGGCTGGATAATCCGGCAGTTCGCCGAAGCGGACATAGCCGCGTTTCTCGTAGAACGGCCGCGCCTGGAAGTCGAACGTGTCGAGCCACGCGCTATGGCAGCCGCGCGCGACGGCTTCCGCCTCGGCCAGGTCCATGATGCGCGTGCCCGCGCCCTGGCCGCGCGCGGCCTCGGGCACCACGAGCAGGTCGACATGCAGCCAGCCGTACGCGGTACTGCCCCACAGGCCACCGACCACCGCGCCTTCGCCATCGGTCACGACCACGGCCAGCGAACGGGCATCGATCGGGCCCGCCTGGCTTTCGTTGAACCGGATGAGCGGCGCGACGATCTGCTTGCGAACGTTCGCGTCGCCCGCGTCCGTCACCTCGTATGTGAACGTCATCGGTTGAATCCGCTTGAATCGAAAATGATAACGAGGCGTTAAAGCCGCACGTACCGCGTCAGACGACGTAAGCGCCCTTCGCGTGCAGTTCCGCTTCCGTGCGTTCGAGCGCGGCGATCGCATCGCTGCCTTCGAGCGCCAGCAACTGCGCGACCAGCGCTTCGGCCATCGCATGCGCGGCCACCAGCGACGGGAAGAACGACGGACTGTCGTGCGTGAAGATCAGCTGTGCATCCGCGTGCAGCGCGATCGGCGACACCGCGCTGTCGGTGATCGCGACGATCCGGCTGCCCTGCGCCTTCGCGGCCTGCGCGACGCGCGTCGCTTCCGCCGAATACGGCGCGAAGCTGACGACCACGGTCACGCTCTGCTTCGCGATCGTCCGCAGCTCCATCTCGAGCGAACCGGCGACACCGCTGAGCAGCGACACGGTTGGGCGGAACAGCCGGTAGCCGTACACGAAACCGAACGCGACCGGATAGCACGAGCGAAACCCCGCGACATGCACGTGTGACGCCTTGCGGATCAGTTTCGCGGCATCGGCGAGCGCGTGCTCGTTCTGCGCGGCGGTGGCCGACAGGTTGTGTTGTTGCGCGGCGAGCAGGTCGTGCGCGAGCGACGCCTTCGCGTCGGGCCGCACGAGCGAGCGCGCCCGCTGCGTGAGCGGCTCGGGGCGCGTGCGCACGCGCGCGACGCACAGGTCGCGCAGCTCGTTCCAGCCCGGGAAGCCGAATTGCTGCGCGAGCCGCACGAGCGACGCGGGCTGCACTTGCGCGCGCTGCGCGACCTTGCGCATCGACGAGGTGGCGACTTCGTCGGGATGATCGAGCAGGAAGGCAGCGCCCGCCTGGAATTGCGGGCTCAGCTCGGAAAATTGCGCCCGGATCCGGGACGCGAGTTCGTCGAAATTGGCGGCCATCTTGGTGGGAACGGGAACCGGTCGTCCATGGTATCACCGGCCCCGTGCGCACCGGTCAGCGCAGCACTTCGACGTGATCGGCGTCGACCTTCACGCTGCCCGACCATTTGCGCTCGAATTCGCCGGTCACCTTCACTTCGTTCTTGTCGCTGACGGGCTGGCCGGCCGCCCACAGCTTGTGGTCGATCTCGACGCGGATCGCGCCGGTTGCGTCGGCGAATTCGTAATCCTCGCCGCCGACATGCTTGACGATGCGCCCCTGCAACTGCACGTGCTGGTCGTCCTTGCCGTTCGCGAGCAGCTCCTTCACGGTCGTCGGGGTCAGCGTGGACGGCCCCGTGTATTGCGCGTAGACGGCGGCAGGCAGCGTGGCGAGCGCAACCGTCAGGATTCTGGCCAGGTGTTTCATGATCTCGGTCCTCTTCTTCGATGTGACGCCGCGCCCCGTTGAACGCGACGGCGCCAGATTACGGACCGTAAGATTAAGCAAACCTGAAGGTCGCGCCGAGGCGACATGGCGCCGCATTGGACGCGTACGAAAGCCCGCCGCGCGCCGCCCGCATTTAAGGTCCGCCTAAGACACGTGCGCTTATCATGGGAACCCCGGGTGCCACGGCACCCCGTTGAAGAGACACCAATTCATGCGCGTATTGCTCGTCGAGGACGATCCGCTGATCGGCAGCGGGCTCGAACAGGGCCTCAAACAGGAAGGCTTCGCCGTCGACTGGGTGAAGGACGGCGACGCCGCGTCGCTCGCGCTGCGCGCGACCGGCTACGGCCTGCTGCTGCTCGATCTCGGGCTGCCGAACCGCGACGGCCTGTCGGTGCTCGCCGCGCTGCGCCGCCGCGACGAAAACCTGCCCGCGATCATCATCACCGCGCGCGACGGCGTGCCCGACCGCATCGCGGGCCTCGACAGCGGCGCGGACGACTATCTCGTCAAACCGTTCGAGCTCGACGAACTGCTCGCCCGCATCCGCGCGGTCAACCGCCGCCACGCCGGCCGCGCGCAGACGACGCTCGTGATCGGCCCGCTGCGGCTCGATCCCGTCAAGCACCTGGTCTGGCTCAATGACGACGAAGTGCCGCTGTCGCCGAAGGAGTTCGTGCTGCTGCACGAGCTGATGCGCGACCCGGGCGCGGTGATTTCGCGCGAGCAGTTCGAGGAGCGGCTGTACAGCTGGGGCGAGGAAATCGAGAGCAACGCCGTGCAGGTGCATATCCACAACCTGCGCAAGAAACTCGGCCACGACATGATCCGCACGGTGCGCGGCGTCGGCTACCGGATCGGTGACGGCGCATGACGCACATGCAACGCGCGATCGTACGCTGGCGCCGCGCATCGCTGCGGCGGCGCCTGCTGATGTGGCTGCTGCCGGCCGCCTGCGTGATCGGCCTCGTTGCGAGCGCAGGCACCTACTGGGGCGCGCTGCGCGAGCTCGACGACCTGCTGGACGACCAGATGCGCAGCATGTCGAAGCAGATCGTCGTCGGCCCGAACGGCGAGCTGTCGTTCAGCAACCACGCCAACGGCAAGCACGGCTTCGAATCGAGCGACCCCGACGCCGTGCTGCTGCAGGTCTGGCGCAACGGCACGCTCGTGTATTCGACCGACCGCGATTCGAAACTGCCGCCGCCCGCGCAGAAAGGCATCGCGAGCGTCGACGTCGGCGGCCAGCCGTGGCGCACCTATGTGACCGAGCGCGGCGGCACGACGATCCGGCTCGCGCAGGCACGCCATGCGCGCTGGGAAGCGATCGCGGCCATCGCCGTACACCTGCTGTGGCCGGTGTTCTCGATGCTGCCGCTACTCGCGATCAGCCTGTGGTTCGGCATCGGCGCAGGGTTGCGGCCGCTGCGCACGATTGCATCCGGCCTCAAACGCAGGAATGCGAATAATCTGGAACCGGTCGACGTCGGTGCGATGCCGAACGAAGTCCGTCCGCTCGCCGAAGCGATCAACGATCTGCTCGCGCGCCTCGACCGCTCGTTCACGCTGCAGCGGCACTTCATCGCCGATGCCGCGCACGAATTGCGCACGCCGATCATGGGGTTGTCGATCCAGTCGCAGTTGCTGCGGCGCGCGTCGACCGCCGAGGAGCGCGAGCACATCCTCGCGCAGATCCAGGCCGGCACGACGCGCCTCGGCCACCTCGCCGAGCAGCTGCTGACGCTCGCGCGCCTCGAACCCGATGCGCAGGCGGCCGCCTCTGCATCGACGCCCGTCGATCTCGCCGCGCTGTGCCGGTCGGTGGTATCGGATCGCACGCGCGTCGCCGACGCGCACCGGATCGATCTCGGTGCGATCGTGTCGACGCCCGTGATGACGTCGGGCAATGCCGACACGCTGCGCGTGCTGCTGAACAACCTCGTCGACAACGCGATCCGCTATGCGGGCGACGGCGCGCGCGTCGACGTGTCCGCGCGGATCGACGGCACGACGCCCGTGCTCGAAGTCGCCGACGACGGCCCCGGGATCCCGGAAGCCGAACGCACCGACGTGTGGGAGCGCTTCTATCGCGGCGAAGGCGCGCAGGCCGTCACGTCGTCGGGCAGCGGGCTCGGGCTGTCGATCGTCAAGCGGATCGCCGAACAGCATCGCGCGACGGTGGCGCTCGGCACCACGCGCGGCGGACGCGGGCTGACCGTCACCGTGCGCTTTCCGCTGCCGGCCTGACGCGCGGGCGACGCGCGGCTTTTCCACAGATTGTGTTGGCAAGCTTGTGGACAACCTTCCATTAACGGCATCAAGCCATTGATCGGAAAGGGTTTGTCGGTGGTGCGCGGCAAATGCGCCAGCCGGGGGCGGCGCCGCGCCCGGATCAGTTGTCGGTGACGATCCGCTCGACCTGCAGGCCGGTCGACGTTTCGAGGATGCTGGCGTGCTCCCTCACGACGCAAAACAGGCGGCCCTTGGGATAGTCGTCCGGCCTTTGCCGGGTCCGATCCTCGGTGTGAACGATCACGGTACCGTTGAGCGGATACGCGCCAACATGTTCACCCATGAAATAGAGCTGACCGTTCAGCTGGTAATAGCCATTCCCGAGGTACCAGAACGAATCGCTCCCCGTCGCGATCCGGTCAGCGCCCAGGTAGACCCCGTCGCCCTTCCTGACGATCGGGAAGAACAGCAAGCCGATTTTCGATTCGATGATCGTGTAGTGATTGGCGCGGATGTCGTCGATCACCTTGTCGCGCAGTTCGTCTTTCATGCGTTCGGTCTTGCCGAAGTACCCGGTCTCGTACCTGGCCGGGATGCACGCATGCGCAAGCGTGCCGCATGCCAGCGCCACCAACGGCACGGCGATCGTTTTCCAGATCGTTCTCACTGATTTCTCTCCAGGTTCTTTATTGTCGGCCTGCCATCCGGCGCGGCACATCGCGGTACTTGTTACCGGTGCCGGATCGCGTCGCCAGTTTACCTACCCGCTCTCGTTCAGGGACTTTTATTCCCCACATTGACAACCAGTTGTCCATTACGTAAAGTAGTTGTCAATTCATCACGCATCTCGAACATGACGAAGTCCGCGAAGTTGACCGCCGTCGCGCTGTCCGTATTCCGGTTGAACGGCCTGCTGATCGAATGGGGCAACACTTTTGCCGGGCCGCACGGCCTGACCAGTGCGCGCTGGCAGGTGCTGGGCGCCATCTCGCTGGCGCCGGAAACCCCGAACATCCCGCAGATCGCCGACGCGATGGGCATCACGCGGCAGGCCGTGCTGAAACAGATCAACGTGCTGACCGACGAAGGGCTGGTGCAATCGCGGCCCAACCCGGCACACAAGCGCTCGCCTTTGTACGCGCTGACGCCTCGCGGCGAGGCGGCCTATCAGGCCGTGGTCGAGCAGTGGCAACAGCATGTCCGCGACATCGCCGGCGACTTCAGTTCGGCTGACCTGGATGCGGCGATCCGCGTCCTGTCGGCGATGTCCAGCGCGCATGGCGCCGATGCGCCGACGTGATGCGCCGAATCCCCCTCACCCGAAGGAGTTCCCATGCCTCATTTCAAGCCGATGGATCCGGCCTTTCCGATCCAGCAACAGATCGCGATCGACGCGGAACCGGTCGTCCTCGTCAACGTGTTCACGTTGGCCGCCGACGACGAAGCGGACTTTCTCGCCGTATGGAAGGACGATGCCGAATTCATGAAGCGGCAGCCGGGATTCATCTCGACCCAGCTGCATCGCGCGCTCGGCGACAGTCCGACTTACCTGAACTACGCGATCTGGGAATCGACCGAAGCGTTTCGCGCGGCCTTCACGCATCCGGAGTTCGTCGCCAAGCTGTCGGCCTATCCGTCGTCCGCGGTCGCGAGCCCGCACCTGTTCCAGAAAGTCGGCGTGGCGGGTATCTGCACTGCGTGAGTGCACGCTCGAAGCGAGGCAACGCGTGGCATTCGCAGGGGTGTTGCGCGTCGCTCGCGCACCCGGACTTCTCCACAGAAAATGTTGGCAAGCTTGTGGATATCCTGCGCACCGCAACGCTAAGCCCTTGATCCGATGGACTTTGGCACGCGTGATGCAGACGAGGCCCCGTTGGTGGCCGTCACGGACACCGCGTCGCCGCAGTTCGCGTCACGACGCCACGACGATGCACGCCGCAGTCGGCGCACACGTGCCCGCCATGCGCGGCGCCACTTACCCACAGATTTTGTTGGCAAGCTTGTGGATATCCTGCGCAAGCCTGCGCTAACCCGTTGATCGAGCTACGGTTCATGCGCGGCGTCACGGTTGCGGCAACATGCGGCCCGGGCGGGCGCGCAGGCGGACGATCCCGCGCAACAGCAGCGCACCACCGTCGCCTTGACGCTCGCGACCGTCACGCGTCAAGATCACGCGAGCCGCACGCGGCCGCGCATCGCCGGCTGCGCGCGACGGCTCAACGGCCCGGCCGTTCCGCCGGTGCCGCACCACGACACATCACTCCGAGGAAGACCATGGAACACTTCACCGCGTTGCAGTGGGTCGTCTCACTCGTGCTCGTCGCCGTCGTCATCTATCCGTATGTCCGCATCGTGCGGCGTACCGGGCATTCAGGCTGGTGGATCCTGACGATGTTCGTCCCGGTCCTGAACTTCATCATGTTGTGGGTGTTCGCGTTCGCGCGCTGGCCCACCGTCGACGATCGGCAGCTCTGACCGCCGCCATCGCGGCCGCGTGGCTTGTCCACAGATTGTGTTGGCAAGCATGTGGATAGCCTGCGCATACCCCGGGCAAGCACTTGATCCGAAAGACTTTGTCCGCGCCGCTTCAAATGCGGCATGCGGCCGGGAAAGTGTTGCTCACACACCCGTTCGCCACGTGACGTTGCGCCTTCCGCGCGTGCGAACCGGCTTGTCCACAGATTTTGTTGGCAAGCGTGTGGATAGCCTGCGCATACCGCAGGCAAGCGCTTGATCCGAAAGACTTTGTCCGCGCCGCTTCAAACGCGGCACGGCGGCCCGCGCCGCGCCGAATGCGGCCGCGCACGAGCTTGTCCACAATTTTTGTTGGCAAGCATGTGGATATCCTGAGCATGCGTGACCTAAGTCGTTGATCGCACAACGTTTCGATGCGCCGGTCACGACAGAGTCACGGCGTGCATGCGGATCTCGTCACGCACGCCGCGCCGCCCTGCTCAACCGAACGCCTTGGCCACGATGCGCGCGACCCCGGCAATCACGTCGTCCTTCGCCTTCGCATCGGCACGCGCCTGCGTGTAGTACACGACCAGCACGATCGGCGCGCTCGACGTCGGCCAGATGACGCCCGCGTCGTTCGTCGTCCCGTAGTCGCCAGTGCCCGTCTTGTCGCCGACCTTCCACCCGGCCGGCACGCCGGCACGAATCCGCTTGTCACCGACCTTGTTGCCGCGCATCCACGTGACGAGCTGCGCACGCTGCGCGGCCGGCAGTGCTTCGCCGACCATCAGCACGCGCATGCTCGCGGCCATCGCGGCGGGCGTCGTCGTGTCGCGCAGGTCGCCCGGCAGCGCGGTATTCAGTTCGGTCTCCCATCGATCGAGCCGGAACGCATCGTCGCCGATCGAGCGCGCGTAGGCGGTCACGGCCGACGGGCCGCCGATCAGCTTCATCAGCAGGTTCGCGGCCGAGTTGTCGCTGTACTGAATCGCGGCCTCGCACAGCGCGGCGACCGTCATGCCCGCATCGATATGCTTCTCCGTCACCGGCGAATAGTTGACGAGGTCGGCCTTTGCGTACGTCACGCGCTGTTGCAGCAATGCCGGACGGTCGACGCTCTGCGCGAGCACCGCCGCACTCAGCATCGCCTTGAACGTGCTGCAGAACGGGAAGCGCTCGTTGACGCGATGCTCCGCGCGCCGGCCGCTCGCGGTATCGATCGCGCACACCCCGAGACGGCCGCCCGCGTCGCGTTCGAGCGCAGCCAGCGCCTCGTACATCTCCGCATCGAGCCAGGCGGCCGTGGCCGCCGCGGCCGCCGCGGTGGCCTCGCTCGCCGGGTCCGGTGCGGCGGTCTGCTGCGCCGCGCACGCGGTGGCGGTCAAAACGAGCGGCGCCGTCGCGGCAGCCAGCAACAGGGTTCGACGTTTCGGTGAATGGGTCATGTCGGTTGTCTTGTGGTGGAATGAAGGCGAAAAGGTGGTAAAAACGCCCGGCCGGCGAGACAGCACTATCGACACTTTACGGTTACCTGACAAGCAACGATAATTGAGCGCTGACGATAGAAATTCTTATGACTAAGCTCCGCCCTCATCTTCCGCTCAATGCGCTGCGCGCGTTCGAATCGTCGGCGCGCCACCTGAACTTCACGCGCGCCGGCCTCGAGCTGAGCGTGACCCAGGCCGCGGTCAGCCAGCAGGTGCGTTCGCTCGAGGAGCGGCTCGGCTGCACGCTGTTCATACGGCTGCCGCGCGGCCTCGGGCTCACCGACGAGGGGCGCGCGCTGCTGCCGGTGCTCAGCGACGCGTTCAGCCGCATCGAGACGGTGCTCAAGCAGTTCGACGGCGGGCGCTTCCACGAGGTGTTGACGCTCGGTGTCGTCGGCACCTTTGCCATAGGCTGGCTAATGCCGCGCTTGAAGCAGTTCGGCGATACGCACCCATTTGTCGAGTTGCGGCTGCGAACCAACAACAACGTCGTCGATCTCGCCGCCGAGGGCCTCGACTTCGCGATTCGTTTCGGGGAAGGCAACTGGCCGACGACGCGCAACGAGCGCCTGCTCGACGCGCCGCTCACCGCGCTGTGCGCGCCGGATATCGCGCGGCGCCTCGCGCAGCCGGCCGATCTCGCGAACGAAACGCTGCTGCGCTCCTACCGCACCGACGAATGGCTCGGCTGGTTCGAGGCCGCGCAGCTCGCGCCGTGGGCGGTCAACGGTCCCGTGTTCGATTCGTCGCGGCTGATGGTCGAGGCCGCGATGCAGGGCGCGGGCGTCGCGCTCGCGCCGGCGCGCATGTTCGAGCGCGAACTGCAGCTCGGCCTGCTCGCGCGGCCGCTCGACATCGACGTGTGCGCCGGCGGCTACTGGCTCACCTCGCTGAAGTCGAAGCCGCTCACACCGGCCATGACGCTCTTTCGCGACTGGATCGTGGCCGAAGCGGCCGAGACTGCGCAGGCCGAATGACACGGCCCTGCTTGTCCACAGAAAGTGTTGGCAAGGATGTGGATATCCTGGGTACCCGGGATCTAAGCCCTTGATCGCGCACGAATTAGCGCACCGACGCAGACATCGGGCAGCCCGTGTGCACGGGCTTCGCACGCCGGCCTCCGGCGCGCCCGATCCTCAACTGTCACGACGCAATCGATTGCGAGTTATCCACAGAATATGTTGGCAAACCTGTGGATATCATTTCAATGCGACGCGTAACACCCTGATACAAAAGGGGATTCAATACACGAACCTTACACGGTCAACCGTGTGGCAGCGCACGCGCTTTCGCCCGGCCCGCGCCGCGCACCCGGCCGGAGGCCGGCCGGTTCTCCACAGATTGTGTTGGCAAGCTTGTGGATATCCTGCGCATCAGCCGCCTAACTCATTGAGCGCACGGGGTTTTGTGCTTCTTCTGCAGAATCGGGCAGCACCGGCGCAGCCCGTGCGGCAAGCGCCGGCGCCATCCGCGCATCAATGCCGGTCAAGCCCGCCGCGCAATTCGCTCGCCTTGTCGCGCAGCGCCTCGTAGCCCGAGCGCGCATGCTCGGGCAGGTCGGGATCGCCGATCAGCGCGCCAAGCGTTTCGATCAGGCTGAACAGGATCCCCTTCGCCGCGCCGACCGCGATGCTCCGCGATTCGATCGACTTGTGCAGGTGGTCGACCGCCGCTTCCAGATTCTCGAGCTTGTGCTCGCTGTCGTCGGGCCGGTTGTCGGTCGTCATCGTCTACCTCCGCCATCGTTCAAGGGTCATGTCACGATTCTATGCCGCTGCGCGCGAACGTGGCGCGACATCGCGCAACGCTCGCGCAGCACCACGTTACAGCACCGCGACCACCTTCACGCGGCCCGGCTGCTCCGCCGATGCGACAACCTGGCCGTCGACGCGGCGGAAGGTGAGCGACACGGTTTCGTCGCCGACGCGCAGCGCGTCGATCCGCAGCCAGTCGACGCCTTCCGGCAGCGCCGGGCGCTCGACCCGCACCTCGTGGCGCGACGCATCGATGCTCACGCCGAGGCAGGCCTGCAGCATCATGAACGGCGCACCGGCCGCCCACGCTTGCGGCAGGCAGGCGACCGGATACGCGGTCGGCGGTTCGCCGCGCCGGCGCGGGAACCCGCAGAACAGCTCGGGCAGGCGCATCTCGAAGCTCACCGCCGCCTCGAACAGCGCGCGCAGCAGGTTCACCGCGGCCGTCTTGTCGCCGTAGCGCGCCAGTCCGCGCGCGATCAGCGCATTGTCGTGCGGCCATACCGAGCCGTTGTGATACGCCATCGGGTTGAAACGCGGCTGGCCGGCCGCGAGCGTGCGGATACCCCAGCCCGTCTGGAACAGTGCCGAGCCGAGCACACCGGCGACCGCCGCACCGCGCTCGGCATCGGGCAGCCCGAACGCGAGCAGGTGGCCCGCGTTCGATGCGAACACGCGGCACAGGTCGCCATGACCGTCGAGCGCGATGCCGTAGAAATCGCCTTCCGGCATCCAGAACAGTGCATCGACCTGCTCGCGCAGCGTCTTCGCGCGCAATGCGTAGCGCGTGGCGTCGGCCGCGTGGCCGCGCCGGTGCGAGCACATCGACATCGCATCGAGCGCCGCGCACGCATACGCCTGCACTTCGACGAGCGCGATCGGCCCGTCCGGGAAGCGGCCGTCCGCGTGGAACACCGAATCGTGGCTGTCCTTCCAGCCCTGGTTCGCGAGGCCGCGCTCCGACGTGCGCTGATAATCGAGCAGTCCGTAAGGATTGCGGTCGCACTTGTCGATCACCCATTGCGCGGCACGCTCGAGCGCGGGCCACAGCTCGTCGATCAGCGCATCGTCGCCGGTGCGTTCGACATACGCGCCCGCGAGCACGATGAACAGCGGCGTCGTATCGACACCGCCGTAGTACAGCGCGAACGGCACCTCGCCCGTCGCGGCCATCTCGCTGCGGCGGAACTCGTGCATGATCTTGCCGGGCTCCGCGTCGCGGAATGCGGACGTCTCGCGCGCCTGGTGCTCGGCCAGGAACCGCAGCACGCCGCGCGCGAGCGACGGCTGCAGCCACAGCATCTGCAGCGACGTGATCACCGCATCGCGGCCGAACGGCGTGGAGAACCACGGAATGCCCGCATACGGGTACGGCCCCGTGTCGAGCTGTGTCGTGAGCAACCCGAGATCCGCGAGCGAACGGTCGAGCCACGCGTCGAACAGCGGATTGCCGGTGTTCACGCGCGCCATCGATTCGCGTCGCGCGCGCATTTCGCGGTGCACGCCGACGAGCGCGGTGCGCAGCGCGACACGGCCACACCCCGGTGCTTCCGCATGCACCGGACCGAGCGTCGCATCGACGGTCAGGTAGATCGACACGCAGGCCTGTGCGGCGATCGTCAGCGTGTAATCGGCACGATCGACCGACAGCGCGTCGGGCGCCGGCGAAAAATGCACGGTTACGTTGCGCTCGACACTGTCGAGGCCGTCGTAGCGCAGCCGCACCGCGCCCGCGTCGACGCGCGGCGCAACGACCGTGCCGCGCTTCGGGCGCTGCGTGCCGCGCACCTCGAACATGTCCTTGAAATCGGCCGCGAACGACAGCGACAGCGGCACCTCGGCTTCGCTCGCGCCGTAGTTCGTCAGCGTCAGCGCCTCGTAAAGCACGTCGCCCGCGAGCACGCGCATCCGCTCGATGTGGATCACCCCTTCCGGCGTTTCGTGGCCGCCGAGCGGCGGCAGCGGGCGGTTCGTCAGGTGCGCGGTGAACGATGCGTTGTCGGCGCTCGTCGCGCCCGACAGCAGCGACGGCGCGCGGCCGCCGAAAGTCAGGCGCCACTTCGACAGCACGCGCATGTCGTCGACGAACAGGCCGTCGTCGTGACCGCCGATGTCGCCGAGCGCGTCGCTGACCACGAACGCGTCACCGGATTTCAGGACGTACTGGTTGTTGCGCGCCAGTGCCTGCGGATCGGCTTCGGGCGCGATGAATGCGGGGACCGACGCTGCGGTCGGGGCAACAGGCGCGGCTTGCGGCGCCTGGGTCGTCGTGGCTTCAGCGTGATTCGGCATCGATGCTCCTGTGTCGGGTCGCAACGCGCGGCGCGTCGCGTGTTTCGCACAGGATAGGACAGAACGGGGGACGTGCGCAGCGACGAAAAAGACGCGATGCCCTGCGACGGGGTCGTCGCCGCGGGGCATCGCGCAGGCACGTCAGGCGTCGGTCAGAACTTCCACAGGATGTTGCCGAGGATGGCGTTGTCGCGCACGCCGCTGCCGTACTGGCCGCTGTACGTGACGCCGAGCGTCAGGCGCTTCGTGATGTTCGCGTCGATGCCGGCCTCGAGGACGGCGCTGTCGCGAGCAATCGGCACGCCCGATACCTGGAACGACGTACCGCCGTTCGCGAACGTGAACGCCGACGACGGCCGCACGTTGCCGAACGCATGCCGCCAGCCGACCGTTCCGCGCGCGGTGAACGTGCCGCTCGCGATCGCGCCGAGCTGCGACGCCGCGCGCAAACCGAGCGTCGAGAAGCCGACGTGGGTCGTCTCGCCGCCGGCACGCAGCGCGGCCGCGCCACCGGTTTCCGAATAACCGTCGGTATGCAGGTTCACATACGCGAGGCCCGCGAACGGTTCGATCGCCACCGGCCCGACCGGCAGCGCGTAGCCGACTTCGCCGAACACCTGCGCCGAATTCGCGTCGTAGCCGGCCGAGTCGTGATCGGAGAAGCCCGCGAAGCCCGGGGAACGGTCGCTGTTGATCCGGTACCACGTGTACGACGCGCCGCCGCGCACACCGAGCGCACCGTACTGCGCGCCGCCGTACAGCGACAGGTAGTAGCTGTTCACCGACGCCGACGAACTCTGGTCGTTGTCGAGCGAGCTGTGCGTGACACCCGCGGCCAGACCCGCCCGCCACTTGTCGTTGAGCGCCATGTCGGCACCGGCGATGAAGCCGGTCATGCTGCGGTTGATCGTCGACGCGTTGCCGTCGCCGGTGAGCCGGCTGCGGCCGCCGAACGCCTGCCCCCAGACGACCGGCTGGTAAGGCGTGCCGCCGTAGCAGCCCTCGCGCGAGCCGATCCGGCGCTCCGGCGGCACCGTCGGGTCGACCGCGCCGCCCGTGTTGTCGCCGCACAAGGCTGCACCACCCGACGACAGCGCGGCGAGCGGGCCCGATCCGGGCGCGAGGCCCTGACGGACGCGATCGGTCACCGCGTCGCGCACATAGCGGCTGTCGAGCAGCAGCATGCTCTTCAGGCTCGCCTGCAGTTCGCCGTCGAGCAGCCCGTAGGCGCGGCGTGCGGTGGCCACGTCGGTCGTCAGCACCGCGTCGTACAGCGGATTGCCGGCGCCGAGCCCGCCGAGCGCGGTCGCGACCGAGCGCTGGTTGGGCGTCGTCGCGACGTCGGGCAGCGACGTGCCGTTCTCGACCAGCCGCAGGTACACGTGATTCGGGTCGTAGCTGAGCGTCGGCGCGAGGAACGCGTAGTTCGCATTCACCTGGCTGAACGCGCCCTGCACGCCCGACGCCGCGGTCACGATCGTGTAGGTCGTGCTCGGCTGGTAGCCGCTCTGGTTCGCGAGCACCTGCACGGTACCGCCGTTCAGCGTCGCCGTGCCGCCCGCCGCGAGGCTGCCGCTTTGCTGCGGCGAGGCCGCGACCTGGAAGGTCGAGCCCGGCTGGAACGTGACGTTGCCGCCCACGTTCAGCGCCGCGCCAGGCTGCGGCGCGGCCGCCGTCGCGCCGCCCTGCACCACGAGGCCGCCGATCGTGCCGGTGCCCGTGACCGTCGCACCGTTCTGCACGGTCACGGTCGACTGGCCGAGCGAACCATTGACGGCGAGCGTGCCCGCGCTGACCGTGGTCGGGCCGCTCAGCGTGCTGGTGCCCGTCAACGTCAGTTGCCCGCTGCCGGCCTGCGTCAGCGAACCCGCACCGGACAGCACGCTTGCCATCGTCACGTTGCCGGATTGATTGACGATCAGCGCGCCGTTGTCGACGACATTGCCGGCGACGCTGCCCGACGTGCCGCCGTTGCCGAGTTGCAGCGCGCCACCGGCCGCGATCGTCGTGCCGCCCGTGTAGGTGTTCGCCCCCGTCAGCGTCTGAATACCGGTGCCGGCGATCGTCACGCCGCCCGCCCCGCCGATCGTCCCGCCGAAGCTGCCGTTGCCGTTGCCGCTACCGTTCAACGTCAGCGCATTGGCGCCGAGATTGACGCTCGCGCCGGCCGCGCCGTTCAACGTGCCGATCGTCTGCGCGCCCGTCGCGCCGCTCACGTCGAACGTCGCCCCCGTGCCCGCGAGATTCACTGCGCTGCCCGATGCCAGGCTGCCGCCCGCGCCGAGTGCCAGCGTGCTGCCGCCGTTGATGGTCGTGCCGCCCGTGTAGGTGTTGGCACCCGTCAGTGTCTGTGTGCCGCTGCCGGCAACCGTCACGCCGCCCGACCCGCCGATCGTCCCGCCGAACGCTGCGCTGCCACTACCGTTCAAGGTCAGCGCGTTCGTGCCGAGGTTGACGGTCGTGCCGGCCGCGCCGTTCAACGCGCCGATCGTCTGCGCGCCCGTCGCGCCACTCACGTTGAACGTTGCACCCGAGCCGGCGAGGTTCACTGCGCTGCCCGACGCGAGGCTGCCGCCTGCGCCGAGCGCCAGCGTGCTGCCGCCGTTGATCGTCGTGCCGCCGGTGTAGGTGTTCGCGCCCGTCAGCGTCTGCGTGCCGGTGCCCGCGAACGTCACGCCACCCGTGCCGCCGATCGCACCGCCGAACGTGCCGTTGCTACTGCCGTTCAGCGTCAGCGCATTCGCGCCGAGGTTCACGTTCGTGCCCGCCGCGCCGTTCAATGCGCCGAGGGTCTGTGCGCCCGTCGCGCCGCTCAGGTTGAACGTCGCGCCCGCGCCGGCGAGATTCACCGCGCTACCCGATGCGAGGCTGCCGCCCGCGCCCAGCGCCAGCGTGCTGCCGGTGCCGATCGTCGTGCCGCCGGCGTAGGTGTTCGCGCCCGTCAGCGTCTGCGTGCCGGTGCCCGCGAACGTCACGCCACCCGTGCCGCCGATCGCACCGCCGAACGTGCCGCTGGCGGTTCCGCTCAAGGTCAGCGCGTTCGCGCCGAGATTCACGTTCGTGCCGGCCGCGCCGTTCAACGCGCCGAGTGCCTGTGCGCCCGATGCACCGCCCAGGTTGAACGTTGCGCCCGTGCCGGCCAGATTCACCGCGCTGCCCGATGCGAGGCTGCCGCCTGCCCCCAGCGCCAACGTGCTGCCGCCGTTGATCGTCGTGCCACCCGTGTAAGCGTTCGCGCCCGTCAGCGTCTGCGTGCCGGTGCCCGCGAACGTCACACTGCCCGTGCCGCCGATCGTCCCGCCGAACGTGTTGTTGCCGCTGCCGTTCAACGTCAGCGCATTCGCGCCCAGGTTCACGTTCGTGCCGGCCGCGCCGGTCAGCGCACCAAGCGTCTGCGCGCCCGACGCGCCGCTGAGGTTGAACGTCGCGCCCGTGCCGGCCAGATTCACCGCGCTGCCCGATGCGAGGCTGCCGCCCGCACCCAGCGCCAACGTACTGCCACCGTTGATCGTCGTGCCACCGGTGTAAGTGTTCGCGCCCGTCAGCGTCTGCGTGCCGGTGCCCGCGAACGTCACGCCGCCGGTACCTCCGAGCACGCCACCGAACGTGCCGTTGGTGCTGCCGTTCAGCGTCAGCGCATTCGCACCCAGATTCACGTTCGTGCCAGTGACACCGCTCAGCGTGCCGAGTGTCTGCGCACCCGTCGCACCGCTCAGATTGAACGTCGCCCCCACGCCGGCGAGATTCACCGCACTGCCCGACGCGAGGCTGCCGCCCGAGCCGAGCGCGAGCGTACTGCCGGCATCGATCGTCGTGCCGCCCGTGTAGGCGTTCGCACCCGTCAGCGTCTGCGTGCCGGTACCCGCAAACGTTACACCGCCGGTGCCGCCGATCGCACCGCCAAACGTACCGCTAGCAGTCCCGCTCAACGTCAGCGCATTCGCACCGAGGTTCACGTTCGTCCCGGCCGCGCCGTTCAACGCGCCGATCGTCAGTGCGCCCGATGCGCCGCTCAGGTTGAACGTCGCGCCCGTGCCCGCAAGATTCACTGCGCCGCCCGACGCGAGGCTGCCGCCCGCCACCAGTGCCAACGTGCTGCCGCCGTTGATCGTCGTGCCCCCCGTGTACGTGTTCGCGCCCGTCAGCGTCTGCGTGCCGGTGCCCGCGAATGTCACACCACCGGTGCCGCCGATCGCCCCACCGAACGTGCCGTTGGCGCTGCCGTTCAGCGTCAGCGCATTCGCGCCGAGATTCACGTTCGTGCCGGCGATGCCGCTCAGCGTGCCGAGCGTCTGCGCGCCCGACGCGCCGCTGAGGTTGAACGTCGCGCCCGTGCCGGCCAGATTCACCGCACTGCCCGATGCGAGGCTGCCGCCCGCGCCGAGCGCCAGCGTGCTGCCGCCGTTGATCGTCGTGCCGCCGGTGTAGGTGTTCGCGCCCGTCAGTGTTTGCGTGCCGGTGCCTGCGAACGTCACGCCACCGGTACCGCCGATCGCGCCGCCGAACGTGCCGCTGGCGGTTCCACTCAGCGTCAGCCCGTTGCCGCCGAGGTTCACGTTCGTCCCGGCCGCACCGTTCAACGCGCCGATCGACTGCGCGCCCGATGCGCCGCTCAGGTTGAATGTCGCGCCTGCACCTGCGAGATTCACCGCGCCCGTTGCGGCCAGGCTGCCGCCCGCACCGAGCGCCAGCGTCCCGCCGGCGCCGACCGTCGTACCGCCCGTGTACGTGTTCGCGCCCGTCAGCGTCTGCGTGCCGGTGCCCGCGAACGTCACACTGCCCGTGCCACCGATCACGCCGCCGAACGTGCCGTTGGTGCTGCCGCTCAACGTCAGCGCGTTCGCGCCGAGGTTCACGTTCGTGCCGGCCACCCCGGTCAACGCGCCGAGCGTCTGCCCGCCGGATGCGCCACCCAGGTTGAACGTCGCGCCCGCACCGGCGAGATTCACCGTACCGGTCGACGCGAGGCTGCCGCCTGCGCCGAGCGCCAGCGTGCTGCCGCCGTTGATCGTCGTGCCGCCCGTGTACGTGTTCGCGCCGGACAGCGTCTGCGTGCCCGTGCCGGCCACGGTCAGGCCGCCGGTGCCGCCGATCGTCCCGCCGAAATTGCCGCTGGCGGTCCCGCTCAACGTCAGCCCGTTACCGCCGAGGTTCACGGCCGAGCCGGCAACGCCGCTCAGTGCGCCGATCGTCTGCGCGCCCGTCGCGCCGCTCAGGTCGAGCGTCGCGCCCGCGCCGGCCACGTTCACCGCGCCCGTCGCCGCCAGGCTGCCGCCGGCACCGAGCGCCAGCGTGCCCGCGTTGATCGTCGTGCCGCCCGTGTAGTTGGCCGCACTCGTCAGCGTGGTCGTCGCCGCGCCATCCTTCACGAGACCGCCTGCGCCGGTGATGCCGCCGTTCAGCGTGAGGGCGTTGCTGCCGCCGAGCGTCAGCGTCGCACCGGTGGCGAGGTTGACCGCGTTGTTGACCGACAGGCTCGCGCTCGTATCGAGCGTCGCCGCGCCGCCGACGTTCAGCGCGCCACCGCCGAGCGCCCCGCTGTTGCCGAGCACCAGGCCGCCGCTGTTCAGGTTCGTGCCGCCCGTATAGACGTTCGCGCCCGTCAGTGTCTGCGTGCCGGTGCCGGCCAGCGTCAGGCTGCCCGCCCCACCGATCACGCCACTGAAGGTGCCGCTGGCCGTCCCGCCCAGCGTCAGCCCGTTGCCGCCCAGGTTGACGATCGTCCCCGTGACACCCGACAGCGCACCGACCGTCTGGGCACTCGTCGCGGTGCTCAGGTCGAGCGCCGCGCCCGCGTTGGCGAGGTTCACCGCGCCCGTCGCCGCCAGGCTGCCGCCCGCGCCCACCGCCAGCGTGCCCGCGTTGATCGTCGTGCCGCCCGTGTACGTGTTCACGCCCGTCAGCGTCGTGGTCGCCGGGCCGTTCTTCACGAGACCGCCCGCGCCGGAAATGCCGCCGTTCAGTGCGAGCGCATTGCTGCCGCCTAGCGTCAGCGTCGAACCGTTCGCAAGATTGACCGCGTTGGCGACCGACAGGCTCGCGTTCGTGTCGAGCGTTGCCGTGCCTGCGACGTTCAGCCCGCCCGTGCCGAGCGCCGTATTGTTGCCGAGCACCACGCTGCTGCCGGTGTTCAGGTTCGTGCCGCCCGAGTAGGTGCTCGCGCCGTTCAGCGTCTGCGTGCCGGTGCCGGCCAGCGTCAGGCTGCCACTGCCGCCGATCGCACCGCTGAAGGTGCCGCTCGCGGTGCCGCCGAGCGTCAGCGCATTCGCGCCGAGGCTCACGTTCGTCCCCGCGACACCCGACAGCGCGCCGATCGATTGCGCGCTCGTGGCGGCACTCAGGTCGAGCGCCGCGCCCGCGCCGGCCAGGTTCACCCCACCCGTCGCCGCAAGGCTGCCGCCCGCGCCGAGCGCCAGTGTGCCCGCATTGATCGTCGTGCCGCCCGTGTAGGTGTTCGCGGCCGTCAACGTCGTCGTCGCCGCGCCGTCCTTCACGAGACCGCCTGCGCCGGTGATGCCGCCGTTCAGCGTGAGCGCGTTGCTGCCGCCGAGTGTCAGCGTCGAACCGGTGGCGAGGTTGACTCCGTTGTTGACCGACAGGCTCGTGGTCGTATCGAGCATCGCCGCGCCGCCGACGGTCAGCGCGCCCGTGCCGAGCGCTGAGTTGTTGCCGAGCACGAGGCCGCCGGCATTCAGCGTCGTGCCGCCTGCGTAGTTGTTCGCGCCGGACAGCGTCACGGTCGCCGCGCCGTTCTTCACGAGACCGCCGCCGCCCGAGACCGTGCCGCCCAGGCCGAGATTGGTGCTGCCGCCGAGTGTCAGCGTCGTGCCGGTGGCGACGTTGACATTGTTCGCGAGCGACACGTTGGTGGTCGCATCGAGCGACGACGGGCCGTTGACGTTGAGCGCGCCACTGCCGAGCGCCGTATTGCTGCCGACCACGAGGCTGCCGCCGTTCAGGTTCGTGCCGCCCGTGTACACGTTCGCGCCGGACAGCGTCTGCGTGCCGGTGCCCGCAAGCGTGACGCCGCCCGAGCCGCCTATCGTGCCCGCGTACGTCGTATTGCCGGTGCCGTCCAGCGTCAGCGAATTGCCGCCGAGGTTCACGTTCGTCCCGGCCGCGCCGGCCAGCGCGCCGATCGTCTGCGTGCCCGATGCATTGCTCATGTCGAACGTCGCGCCCACGCCGCTCAGGTTCACCGTGCCGGTCGCCGCGAGGCTGCCGCCCGCGCCGAGCGCCAGCGTGCCGCTGTTGATCGTCGTGTTGCCGGTGTACGTGTTCGCGCCGGTCAGCGTCAGCGTCGCCGCGCCATTCTTCACGAGGCCGCCGGTGCCGTTGATGGAACCGGCCAGCCCGAGATTGTTGCTGCCGCCAACCGTCAGTGTCGTGCCAGTCGCGAGATTGACCGTGTTGTTGAGCGTGGTGTTCGCGCTCGTATCGAGCGTGGCCGAGCCGTTGACGTTCAACGCACCGGTGCCGAGCGCCGCGTTGTTGCCGACCACAAGGCCACCGGCGTTCAGGTTCGTGCCGCCCGTGTAGGTGCTCGCGCCCGACAGCGTCAGCGTGCCGCCATCGTTCTTCGTCAGCGCGCCGCCGCCCGCCACCGCGCCCGACAGCGTGAGCCCGGTCGAGCCCTGCACCGTCAGGCCGCCCGCGCCGAGGGCCACGTTGTTGCTGACGTTGAGCCCGGCCGCTCCCGCCTGCAGCGTGCCGCCGGTAGCCGTGATGGTGCCCGTGCCGAGCGATGCGTCGTTGCCGATGATCGCGACGCCGCCCGACAAGGTCGCATCCTGCACGTTCGATGCGCCGTTGATCGTCCAGTTTCCGGTCGCGACGTTCAGGTGATTGAAGTTGATGTAGTTGTTGACCGCGATCGTGCCGTTCGCAGCGGCGCCCTGCTGCAGCACGAGCGTGTTGTTGCCGCCCGCGCCGCCGTCGACCGTGCCCGTCGTCGCGACACCGAGCGTCACCGGGCCGACCGTGATGTTGAACGCGCCGCCAGTGCCGCCCGCCGAGTTGACCGACGAGCCCGTCACCGCGGTGAAGGTATTCGTACTGTTCGCGCCCATCGACACGCCGCCGTTGATCGTGCCGGAGTTGACGAACGTGTTGCCCGCGCCGGGCGTGCCGTTCGAACCGAGCGACACGCGGCCGGTGATCGTCCCGCTGTTCGTCATGTTGACCGCGGCACCGCCGTACGCGGCGACCACGGGCGCGTCCGCGCCGACGAGCGTCGCACCGACCAGCGGCGTCGAGCCGATCGAGCCGGTGTTGTTGATCGTCGTCGTGCCGCCCGTGCCGTTCTGGACCGCCAGCGCCATGCCCGTTACACCGCTGATCGCCATGCCGGTCGAGCCGTTCATCGTGCCGTTGTTGGTCACGTTGGTTACGCTCGCCGCCGAGTTGCCGACCACCGTGCCGCTCGACAGCACGCCGAGCCCGGTGCCGAGCACCGACGGATCGATCGTGCCGTTGTTGGTCAGCGTGACGCCGCTACCGGTCAGCGACATCGCGGTGCCGCCGACGCCGAGCAGCACGCCGACGCTACCGCCGGGGTTGACGGTCGCGTTGATGTTGTTTGCGCTGTTCGAGTAGCTCGGCGCAAGCGGGTTCGCGGCGCCGGAGCAGCTCACAGTCGTGCCCGCCGCGACGCAGCCCGCATAGGCGGGCACGATACCGGCGCCGGACAGCGCCAGGAACACACCTGTCGGCAACAGCAATCTCGGAAACGGCTCGCCGGCTTTGTATGAACGCGCAAGATTCATGCTTTCCCTCGTTATTGGAATTGGCATTACCGTGAAATCGAACGGCCGGCAGCAGAAAATCGGCGGACAAAAGCATCCGCGCCGGCTGTCGCGATGCGACGTCGGCTTATTCATGGACGAATCGTGAATTGCCCCGGAAGGCAGGCGCGAAACTAGTCGAATGACATGTCGATGGCCCCTGTTTTTCTGCAGCGACTTTCTGGTTGATTTGATTACCGCCCTGCTTTTTGTCAGACAAGGCTAGTTCAAAAAAACAGGCTTTTCCAGTCGATCTTTTCCCCGTCGGGCCGGGGCTTGGCGGGCGTGCATTTTTTACTTATCGGCACATTTCAAACAGGTAATTTCTTATACCCCTTGTCAGCCAATTTAAATCTTCCCAAAAACCAATGTAATTAATTGCCCTGCGAAAACACCGATATAAAATTGATTATCATTCTTGTTTTTGCAGCGCAATATCTTCACACCCGGGAAGTATCGGAACAAAATAATCCCCAGGCATTCATCAGACTAAATCAAAAAATTTCCGGCATTTATCCGAGCACGTCGATCAAAAAACCGCATCGCGTTACGAAAACAGACTCATCAGATAAAGCATCGGCCGGAACGAGACAGGCTTCGCATCGGGATTCACCCACAACCGCACCGAATACACCGCGTAGGCCGGCACTTCGCGCCAGCTCGAATAGATATCGCGCAACTGGAAACGGCCCGGATACGCGGCCGAGATGTTCCCCCGTGCAATGCCGACGCGCTCGAACGCGAGACGCACCCGCGCGAGGTGGTAATACTGGCTCACGATCAGCACGCGCGACACGCGGTGCGCGTGCAGGTACGCGAGCGTGTGCTGCGCAGTTGCCAACGTGTTGTCGCCCTGGTCGTCGACGGCGATCCGGTCGGCCGGCACGCCACGCGCCACGAGATAGTCGCGCATCGCGTTCGCCTCGTTCAGCCCGGGGCCGTCGATCGCGCCGCTGACGAGGAACGCCGGGCACTGCCCGGTGCGGTAGCAGCGCACGCCGACGTCGAGCCTGGCGGCGAGCACGGGCTTCGGCGCGCCGGTCTCGTCAAGCGCGTTGCCGAAAATCACCGCGACATCGGCCGGCTCGCTCGGCATCCGCATCCCGTACGCGACGAGCGCGATGGCCGCGGCAACCCAGAGGCACGCGATGACGGCCAGCAGGCGGCCTGCTCGGGCAAACAAGCCCCGTTTGGTGTGGTTTTTCAAGGTTTTCGGTCTCTCAGGTCGTCGGGCGGATCGGCTTGCCCGGCCCCGGACGGGCGCGTAACGCTAGCACGGTGCGCGTTCGGGTGTCCACGCGACGGACCGATGCCGGGCGGCAGCCGGCCTTCCGGCAGGTCGCCCGGAACAGCGTGCCCGGCGAAGCGGGCAGGCAATACGGAGATCGAAAGAAGATGAATGGCCGCGCCGCGATGCACGGCCCGGCACGGCCCGAATCAGTCGACCGGGCACATCGCGAGCCGCCCCATCGCCTCGCCGGCGCCGCGCACCGCACAGGTGGCCGGCTCGTCGGCGATCCGGGCGACGAGCCCCGTCTCGTCGTACAGCAGGCGTTCGAGATCCGCGAGCAGCGCGCCGCCGCCCGTCAGCACCACGCCGCGATGCGCGATGTCGGTCACGAGCTCGGCCGGCGCATTTTCCAGCACCGACTTCACCGCGCCGATCACCTGCTTGAGCGGCGCGGCCAGCGCGTCCGCCACATCGTGGTTGGACAGCTCGATCGAGCGCGGCAGGCCGTCGCCGATGCTGCGCCCGACCGCGCGCGTCGAGGTGCGCGGCACCGCCCTGGTAGCCGAACCGATCGTCTTCTTCACATGCTCGGCCGTCTGCTCGCCGAGCAGCACGCCATACAGGTTGCGGACGTGGTTGACGATCGCCGCGTCGAACTGGTTGCCGCCGACGCGAATCGCCTCGCGATAGACGATGCCGCCAAGCGCGATCACCGCGACCTCGGTCGTCCCGCCGCCGATATCGACGACCATCGAGCCGACCGGCTCGGTCACCGGCAGGCCTGCGCCGAGCCCGGCCGCCAGCGATTCCTCGATCAGTTCGACCTCCGATACACCCGCCGCGAACGCGGCCTCGCGGAGCGCGCGGCGCTCGACGGGGGTCGCGTCGGACGGCACGCACAGCGTGACTTCCACGCGGCGACCGAAGCGCGAACGCGTGCGCGACATGTCGATGAAGCTGCGAATCATCTGCTCGGCCGCGTGCGCATCGGCGATCACGCCGTGCCGCATCGGCCGCACGGCTTCGAGATGCCCCGGTTCGCGGCCGAGCAGCGCCTTCGCGAGCTCGCCGACGGCCTCGAGCGTCGGCCGCGCGTCGGTCGCGCCGGCCTTGCGGAAGCAGACGACCGACGGCTGGTTCAGCACCACGCCGCGTTCGTGCGTATAAATCCGCGTACTCGCCGTTCCAGGGTCGATCGCAACGGGTTGCGCAAACAACTTTCCGAACAGCGGTGTCGACATATCAAACCTTTGTAAGCGAACGAACCAGGACAGCCGCGCCGCATTTCCGCAGTGCGTTCATGCAGCCCCATCAAGGCCTTAGCGGCAAATCGTTCCGATACTTTAGGCAATTCCGATGATTATTTCGCGACGAAATTGTCAAAAATGCCGGTCAGGACGCATCCCGCTACGCAACAGCCTCTCGCATGGTGTCTGTAAAACACGGTAATCTCTCGGTCTTGCCTGCTCCCGGCAGGCCTCAGACGCCCGATCACGCCAGGTATTTCCACCATGACAGCGACCGTTTCCTTCCGCTGGGCGCGGGTGCGCCCGCTTTGCACGACGCTCGTCGCCTTCTGGTGCTGCACGGTCGCAGCACAACCGCTGCCGGCCGCCGAATCCGCCGCCGCCCAGGCCAGCGCCGCCAGCGCGCCGGCTGCCACGCCCGCCGCATCCGGGCACACCTGCGAGGCCGACGGCGGCCCGGCCGGCCGGCCGTCGATCGGTCTCGTGCTGTCCGGCGGCGGCGCGCGCGGCTACGCACATCTCGGGGTCCTGAAGGTCCTGGAGGACAACCGCATCCCGATCGACTGCATCGCGGGCACCAGCATGGGCGCCGTGGTGGGTGGCCTGTACGCGAGCGGCATGGCTGCCGGCGAGATGCAGAAGCGGCTGTCGGAGGTCAACCTCGCGGACATCGCGTTCGACGTGACGGACCGCGCGGACCTGCCGCAAACCAGCCGGGAAGACGAACGCCTGTACATCAACGGGCTGACGCTCGGCTTCGGCAAGAACGGCGTGAAGGCGCCGGTCGGTCTCGTCCAGGGCAACCGGCTGCAGGCGCTGCTCGCGAACTGGACGGCCGCCGTGCCGACCAACCAGCCGTTCGACCGCCTGCCGATCCCGTACCGCGCGGTCGCGACCGACCTGCAGACGGGCCAGATGGTGGTGCTCGACCACGGCTCGCTGCCGCTCGCGATCCGCGCGAGCATGGCGATGCCGGGCCTGTTCGCGCCCGCCGAGATCAACGGGCGCGCGCTCGTGGACGGCGGGCTCGTCAGCAACCTGCCCGTCGACACCGCGCGGCAGATGGGCGCGAACGTCGTGATCGCGGTGGACATCGGCTCGCAACTGCGCCCGCTCGATGCGCTCGCATCGCCCGCCGACGTGATGCAGCAGATGGTCGGCATCCTGATCCGCCAGAACGTGACCGCGCAGCGCAAGCAGCTCGACGCGCAGGACGTGCTGCTCACGCCGGACCTCGGCTCGCTCGCGTTCACCGATTTCCAGAACGCGAAGCAGGCGATCGCCGCCGGCGCGGCCGCCGCGACCGCGGCGCTGCCGAAACTGCAGCGCTTCGCGCTCACGCCGGAACAGTACGCGGCGTACCGGTCGGCCCACGCGCAGCCGCTGCCGCCGCCGATCCGGATCACGCGCATCGAGATCCAGACGAGCGGCGGCGTGCCGAAGCGGGTCGTCAGCAACGCATTGCACGTGAAGCCCGGCGACATCTACGATCCGCAGGAAGTCAGCCAGGACCTGCTCGGGCTGACGACGGGCGGCAACTTCGAAAGCGTCACGCAGCAGATCGTGAGCCACGGCGACGACAACGTGCTCGAAATCAACGCGCGCGAGAAATACTGGGGGCCGAATTTCCTGCTGTTCGGGCTCGGCATGTCGAGCAGTTCGACCGATGAGGGCGGTTTCCGCCTGCACGTCGGCTACCGGCGGCCGTGGCTCACCGATTCGGGGCTCGAATTCCGCGCGGACACGACGATCGGCAGCGACCTGCAATCGGCGCGCATCGAGTTCCGCCAGCCGCTGTCGATGGCCTATGGCGTCTATCTGTCGCCGTACGCGGAATACCAGCGCCGCTACGCGAACCTGTATGACGACAGCGGCAACGTGAAACTGAACCAGTACCTGATGCAGACGACGCGCGCCGGGCTCGATCTCGGCCTGCCGATCGCGCGGCTCGGCGATTTCCGGATCGGTATCGGTTACGTCACCGGGCATGGCTCGCCGACCTACAACCTGCCGTTCGACGACGGCAGCGGCCAGACGCTGCTGTGGCCAAGCTTCACGTCGCAGGCGCTGATCGCGCGCGCGCGGCTCGTCATCGACCAGCTCGACGATCCGCTGTTCCCGCGCAAGGGCTATTTCACCGAGCTGCGCATCGAGCGCTCGCTGGTGTCGCGCAACGGGGGCTCGGCGCAGGCGTTCGACGACAGCATCAACAACGCGCCCTACACCGAGATCTACGGCAAGGCGATGGTGGCGCAGCAGTTCGGCCGGCACAGCGTCAGCGCGACGATCGAAGGCGGCAAGAGCATCGGCGGCACCAACCTGATCAACGCGTTCAACTTCACGCTCGGGGGCTTCCAGCATCTGTCCGCGTATGCGGCCGACCAGTTGAACGGCAACGAGCTCGCGTACGCGCAGGTGACCTACATGAACCAGTTGATGACGTTCAACGCGTCGCCGATCAAGGCGCTGTCGGTGGGCGCCAGCGCGGAGGTCGGCAACGTCTGGTCGAGCGGCCAGCAGATCGGCGGCGGCGCCCTCAAGCAGAGCTATACGTTCTTCACGAGCCTGTCGACCGCGTTCGGGCCCGTCTACATCGGCGTGGCGCTCGCGCCCGGCGGCCGCCGCAACTTCTACCTGCAGCTCGGCCGCACGTATTGATGAGCGTATGCGGATGCCGCTTCGGCGGCATCCGCCCATCCGTCGCGCCGCGCGCCCGGATCAGAACGCCGCGGCCATCGCGACCGCCCGGGCTTGCGCCCGCTCGAGGCTGTCGCTGGCCCGCGCCCCCCACGTGTGTTCGACGGTCAGGCTTCTGACCTCGCTCACGCCAATGAACCTCAACCAGAATTCGATGTAGTCGGCCTGATGCCGGAACCCGGGATTGTCGGCGCCCGCGCCGGCGTCCTGGCTCTGTCCGCGCACATGGATGACCAGCGCGCGCGGAATCTCCAGCAGCGGCGCGTAGGCGTTGCCGTCGAACGTAAACAGCATGTTCCGCTGGCTGACGAGATCGATCAGTTGCTTGAGCTTGTACGGATAGCCGAAATTCCACATCGGCACGCCGACGACGATCCGGTCCGCTTCCTGAAAGCGCTTCACGAGCGACTGGATGCGCCGCCAGATCGACTGTTCCGCCTCATCCATCGGCGCGTTTGCGACGCCCTTGTACTTGGCGCCGATCGCGTCGCTGCCAAAATCCGGCAAGTCTTCTTCCCAGACATTCAGCGTATCGACGTCGATCGTTGCGCCCGTCTCCCGGTACGCATCGACAAAGGCATTGGCGACCGCGATCGAAGCCGACCTGGCGCCGCGAGGAGATGACACGATATTCAAAAGCCGCATGATGTATGACCCGGACAGGAATGCATGAACAAGGGGGCAGCCATCATGGCGGCCCCGGCTTCTCTGCTGCGTCGCGGGCCGCCCGCCTCCGCCTGCACGGACTGGCCCGCCCATATAGTTGCAATTGCAATCGTAATGCAAAGCGCGCACGCGCTGCAAACGAATCGTCATGCGACGGCGCGGCGGGAAGGCATCGATACGGGAACGGTACGGCGGGAAAGGCCGGCGACGCGCCCGAATCCGGCGCGCGCGGCTGTGTGCTGTCGTGCGGTTGCTGCTGTCGACGGTTGGGGCGCGTGCGGCGTATCGCTAGACCGGCCAGCTGATCTCGAAGCGCGCGCCGCCCAGCTCGACCGGATCGACGACTGCGATCCGGCCGTTGTGCGCATGCAGTACCTGCCGCGTGATCGACAGGCCGAGGCCATAGCCGCCGGTGCGGCGGTCGAGGCGCACGAATGCGTCGAAGATGCGCTCGCGCTCGCTTTCCGGCACGCCGGGGCCGTCGTCCTCGACGAAGATCCCGATGTTGCCGTGCACGAGCGAGATCCCGACGATGATCCGCGATTTCGCGTACTTGCTCGCGTTGCGCAACAGGTTGCGCATCGCGTACGACATCAGCCGCCGGTCCATCTTCACGCGCAGGTCCGACGCGATCGCGATGTGCGCGTCGATCGCCCGTTCCGGATACAGCAGTTGCGCATCGTTGACCTGATGCTCGAACCACGCGACGGGGGCCGTCATCTCGAGGTTCGACTGCAGCGAGCTGTATTCGAGCCGTGCAAACGTGAGGCTCATGTCGATCAGTTCCTCGAGCTCGGTCACGTCCTGCGCGATGCTTTCGAGCGCCGCCTGATATTCGGCCGCGGAACCCGGCTCGCGCAGCATTTCGAGCGCGAAACGCACGCGCGCGAGCGGTGTGCGCAGCTCGTGCGAGATACCGTTGGTCAGATCGCGCTGCGCGGCGATCAGCCGTTCCATGCGTATCGCGAGCGCATTCAGCGTCCGCGCGAGCGGGCCGATGATCACGCTGTGCGATTCGCGCGCGCGGGTGTTGAAGCGCCCGCCCGTGAAATCGATCGCGCGCTCGCGCACCATCACGAGATCCGACCACACCGGCCGCATCCACCGGTACGCCGCCAGCGCGGGCGCGGCGAATACGAACACGAGCACGATCCAGATGTCGCCGGGCAGCGAGTCGAACGCATGCCACACGACCTGCGGCGACAATTCGACGCACAGCGCGAGCGCCGGCACGAGCGCGGTCAGCAGCACGAGGCCGAGCAGATGCAGGTAAGTGCGCACGTAAAGGCGCGACCAGCTCGGAATACGGTCGGCGCGCGTGTCGGTCCACGCGCGGCGGAAATGCAGCCAGCGCCATTTGACATAGCGCAGGGTCGGCAGCGGCGGTGCATCGGGGTGCGAACGGGTTCGTCGGATCATCTCGGCTCCCGGCCGGCGGGTGGAATACCCGCGCGGAACGTGACGGCGTCGCACGAAGGCCGCGTCATTCCCACGCGTGCTTGCTGAATTGATAACCCTTGCTGCGGATCGTCTTGATCCGCTGCGGGTTGCTCGCGTCGTCGCGCAGCTTGCGGCGCAGCTTCGAGATGCGCCCGTCGATCGTGCGGTCGAGGCCGTCGAATTCGACGCCGCGCAACTGCAGCATCAGGTCGTCGCGGCTGACGACTTCGCCCGCATGGCACACGAGCGCCCACAGCAGGTCGAATTCGGCCGACGTCAGGTCGGGCGTGCTGCCGTCGGGAAGCACGACGGAACGGTCGGTGCGGTCGATCGAGAACTTGCCGAACGCGTAGCGCTCGGGTTGCGGCGCCGCACTCTCGGCCACGCGCGCCGGCGCGCGGCGCAGCTGGGCCTTGATCCGCGCGAGCAGGATGCGCGGCTCGACCGGCTTGTGCACGTAGTCGTCCGCGCCGAACTCGAGGCCGAGCAGTTCGTCGAACGGCTCGTCGCGGGCCGTCACCATGATGATCACGCCGTCGTACTGCTTGCGCGCCTCGCGGCAGATTTCGAAGCCGTCCTTGCCCGGCAGGTTCACGTCGAGAATGACGAGATCGGGGCGAATGGACAGGATCGCCGGCACCGCGGCGTCACCATGCAGCACAGTGTCGACTTCATAGTCGTTCTTGCGCAGGTAGCCAGCGATCAGCGTGGACAGGCGGGTGTCGTCTTCGACGAGCAGGATGCGAAAAGACATGGGCAGCGTTCGAATCATCGGGGAAGCCGCGACGGCGCCGGCCGGTGCCGGACGCCGGCCATCGGCCGAAACGTACCGCATGATACTGCGCCCGCCGATTGCCTGTTTAGAGGTCTTGAAAATAAGGGCGCGATAACGGCCATGCTTGACGAATCGGCGCCGGGACGGTTCCATACGGGCTCGCCTGAATCCGGGCCATGCCCTGCCCGCCTGACTTGATGAATTATCAATCGATCCTCGAACGCATCCACGCCGAACTTGCCCCCTGGATTGGCCAGGGGCGGGTCGCCGACTATATTCCCGAGCTCGCGAAAGTGCCCGCCGACAAGTTCGGGATGGCCGTCGTCACGCTGGACGAAAACGTTTGCACGGTCGGCGACGCGCACGAGCGCTTCTCGATCCAGAGCATCTCGAAGCTGTTCGCGTGCACGCTCGCGTTCCAGCTGCTGGGCGACGAACTGTGGGAACGGGTCGGCCGCGAGCCGTCCGGCAACGCGTTCAACTCGCTGGTCCAGCTCGAAAGCGAGCGCGGCAAGCCGCGCAATCCGTTCATCAACGCGGGCGCGCTGGTCGTCACCGACGTGCTGTGCCGACGCTTCGTGAAGGCCGAGACGGCACTCGTCGAATTCGTGCGGCGGCTGATCGGCACGAACGACATCGACTACGATTCGCGCGTCGCGCAGTCGGAGCTGCAGCACGCGGAGCGCAACCGCGCGATGGCGCACTTCATGGCGAGCTTCGGCAACATGCAGATGCCGCCCGACACGGTGATCGACGCGTATTGCCGCCAGTGCGCGATCACGATGAACTGCGTCGAGCTCGCGCGCGCCGCGTTGTTCCTCGCGAACGGCGGTGTAGCGCCGGTCACCGGTGAGCGGATCGTCGATTCGAGTTCCGCGAAGCGACTGTCCGCGCTGATGCTGACCTGCGGCACCTATGACGCGGCCGGTGACTTCGTGTACCGCGTCGGGCTGCCGGCTAAAAGCGGTGTCGGCGGCGGGATCGTCGCGGTGCTGCCCGGCGAAATGGCCGTGTGCGTGTGGGCGCCGGGGCTCGATGCGAACGGGAACTCGCTGGCAGGCCAGCTGGCGCTGGAGTGGCTGACGACTTATTCGGGACGGTCGATTTTTTGAGGTGGCGAAGGCCCGCGTGCGCCATGTGGCACAACGGCGGCCGATTCGTAGCGGCGCGTGCCGGCGCGCTCAATGAGAAATCGGGGCGTCGGCGGGTTGAATCCGCAACCCATTGCTGCCAGTCGAGCCGTTGCACCTCCGAGGGCACGTGTCAACGCACAACGGCCACGCGTTCCGGGGATCCTATGGCTTCTCCCCCGTTAGCGGATCGGTTGCAGCAACGGAGCGCCCGGCGCACCGCGTGACTGATCTGACGCCAGCCCCGCACCCGGCACGACTCGAGCCCTCAATGGCAAGCGATGATCAGAGATCGCCGCGCACTTCACCGGTGCCCAGCGCGCTTCGCTGCCGGTTGACTTCCGCCCACAGCTCGTCGCTGTCGTCATTGCGCAGCACGACCATCCAGTCCAGTTGATCGTCGGTCACGCCGAAGTATTCCAGGATTTCCCGGCGAACCGCATCGACGAACTGCGCGTATTCCGGGGTTGCCTGGGCCTGCGCGTGCAAGGCGTCGTACGCCGCATCGTCCACGCCGCCGCCGTCCTCGTCGATGTAGCGCGAGATCCACTGATCCAGTTCGCGGTCGTAATCGGCCTCGGCGCGCATCGCTTGCACAGCCGTGTAGAAATCCAGTTGGGCAAACGCGGCGATCGCCGCCGTGGTTGCCTCGTCGAATGGTGTCGTCATTCCATCTCTCATTTCAGTCATCGCACATCGTCGCACGGGCCGCACCCGGGCAGGTGCCGCAAATCCGGACGGCACAACACGCGGCCTCGCAGCCGACATTTGCGCCCCATGATCGGGAGGTTCACGCCTTCCCGCGCGCCACGCATCGGGGCCGCCCGGGCGACAGGACACGCATTTTGCTGCACGGCAAGCACGGCGATCAAGACAATCGGGGGCGGTAGACCGCGGAACAAGTTTCGAGCGTATCGCCGCACGCGTCACGCCGACACTCAAGGGCCAATGCGGGCGCCGGTCGTGAACGGCTCATCGTGGCCGGACCGAACGCCGTCGGATACCTCCCCGGTGGTCCGTTATCGGCTCGAAACGACCCGAAGCGGCCGATCATGCTTCCCCAAAGCCGGCCTTTAACAACCGGGGCGGTGATCGCTGATCTGCTGAATGGAATCGAATGCATCGCCGAGAATGACCACTTCACGGAAGCCCTCGCTGAGCGATGGCGGCTCGAAGATTTTGAAGACGTTCTCGACAGCGGCGTCGGGAACTATCTCGTCGACCGGTCGGTTTCTGTTACGGCGAAGCGCGGTCTCCAACTCGACCTTCAGCCACACCGCAGAGATCGGGACTCCGGCTGCTTTTGCAATTGCAATAACGTTCGAGCGGCGATTCGCGGTTGCGAACGTCGAATCGACGTAGATGGCGTCGTTTGATGTCGATACCTGGTTCTGGGTCCAGGTTGATTTCCCCGCTCCTTGAACCCCTATCACCATGACTATCCGTCGCCGGTCCGTCAGGAGCGCCGCTGACAAATCCGCGTACAACTGTTCCCATGCCGCAGCGTTACGTTCAATCGTAAAGACCCGGCCGGCATCGGTCTGCAAATAATGGTCTGGATTGAGATGCATCAGATGCCCCTTTTCGATGTCCGTCCGCAATCGGCAATTTTCGACGAAATAGACGCTTCTGTCGAAAGACCGTTCCTGGCCGACTGTCGGCTCGTCAGACGCACGACGGCAGATATCAGAGCCAAACGGTCGCTCGGTACGGCCACTCGCGGACAAGTATTCGGTGCGGACACCTATCGTCTTGCCGATACGGCGGCGTCTGCGATCGCGTTTCTCGCCAACGCTGGCGAACGTCAGCACGCCAGCACCTGAGCCCACCTGAGCGGCGGCCGACGCAGACGCGAAAACAGCCCGAGTGCGGCCCGGCAATGGCAACAATGATTAGACGGATGATTTCGAGCGTTTCGTCGCGAGGTGCGAGGATGCCGGCAGTGACCCGGTTACCGATGTCGCGCAGGAAAGCTGCCCGCTCATACAACCCTCCCGTATAAGCGGCGCCGTTCCTTGTCGTTGATCGACCACCGGGAGCATAGCAGCGCAGGCACCTGGCTCATGTCGAGACGCGCGAGAATGGCGTCACGCCACACGCTTGCCGCCCGCATCGTTGGCCTTTGCCTGCACGATGCGCGTGGCGCGTGAGCCATACCCGTGACGCCACGATGCGACGGCAACCCGCCGGCTTCCAGAACGCCTGCTTCATCTCGGTCGATGGCTGTTGCATCTCGCGCGTCAAGGCTTCACTTCATGCCGCCGACGATCCTCTCCATTTCCGCCTCGCCGAAAGCACGCATACTGACGGTTCGAACATTGCCTAATTGCGCCACCATCAGTCCCAGCCGCGTCGCGGTTTCGTCGTCGGGCGCATCGAGTGTCGCGACGATGTCGTAAGGCCCGAGTGTCCATTTGAGCGAGCTGACGGTGACGCCCATCGCCTGCGCCCCTTCCTGAAACGATTTCGCTCGCTGGACCGTGTCTTTCACCGACTGCGCGCCCTGATCGGTCCAATTCATCAATACGATGTATGTCGCCATATTGCCTCCGATGGTTAAGGAGCCCATCCACGTTATCCCGTCCATGCACGGGACGAACTTCACCGACCGGCCACAAGCGTTTGCGGCAGGTGCAGTTTTCGTTTACCCCGGGATTTGTCGGACGTGTGCGTTGCTGACGCACGCATGCCCTTGATAACTCGGCAACGTAAACAGTATAGAAAGCGAATCAGCCGCCAGCGGGCCAATGATTGCGTCGTGCGCGATACCCGCGTCGCCGCAGATCGCGTGTCATGTCAGCGCATGTATCGAGGTGAAGAGAATGAGCGCAACCCGAACGGTGGAACCGGGTGACCCGGTGCACCGCATGACGCGCGGCGAAAGTCATCTCGCGCTCGAGATCGGCGCAGGGTGTCGGCCTTTCGCGAAATCTCTCGTCAACACGACGATTGAGCGACGCTCCACCCTCGACGTCCAACGATCGTTTGCGAAGTATGCGGCGACGTCCGAGCGCCCTGACCTCGGAAGTCGCGGGTCAATCGTCATGGCCGACAGTCGACCTCCGCAGATGACCCTGATCGACCCTGAGCCGCTCTTCGATATTCCTCGGAGCGGACATTCGTCTGCGCCCTCTCTTGTAGTGCGACGAGCCCTCGACGCCGATATTTCATCGCGGACTGAAACGTATCGCTGAGTATCGCGTCGAGAATGGGCGGAATCAAACTTTGCGAGAGCGCAATGCGAAAAGACGTTGTCGAACTACCTGTCCTGTACTTCGGAACTCCTGTGGCGCTAATATCCAGCGTGAATCCCGATGGGGCGACCAACCTGAGTCCTATTTCTTCATACTGGGCGTTATCGGATACGCTCTTGATCGGGTTGAGTACGGCAGGCCAATGCTATAGCAATATTCTCCAGCGTCCAGAAGCGGTGCTCAACTTGCCGGATGCTTCGCTGTGGAAGAACGTCGAAGCGATCGCCGCGACGACGGGCTCCGAAGTTGTTCCAGACAACAAAAAGCAGATGGGCTACCGATTTGAGCGCGACAAATTTCGACGCGCAGATTTGAATGCGAAAGCAAGTGAATGTATAGCACCCCATAGGGT
Source organism: Burkholderia aenigmatica (assembly GCF_902499175.1). Taxonomy (GTDB): domain Bacteria; phylum Pseudomonadota; class Gammaproteobacteria; order Burkholderiales; family Burkholderiaceae; genus Burkholderia; species Burkholderia aenigmatica. The sequence goes on along the minus strand of NZ_CABVQC010000010.1, from coordinate 29,302 downwards.
CGAGGAGTGTCCGATTCAGATCGAAGCAAGCGTCGTACGCATGCACAAGATCGGGAACGGCCATGAGCTGGTTGCCGCAGAGTTGAAGGCTTTGCGAATCCACGTCCATACTGGTTTGCTCACGCCAGCCGGCCGAATTGATATCGAACGATGGCAACCGCTGCATTACGTCTTCCGGCACTACTACACACTGAGCAACTGTCTCGGCAAGAATTTCAGGGCATAGCTGACCGCGAGGCGCTGTCGATGTTCGGTGGCGAACAGTCGGTTGCACACGTGATTGGCTGAAGGTGGCATAGGCCTACGGCTTAGGTTTTAACGATCTGGACACGGGTGTCGAACGTTTCTTCATGGCCGACTATCGACCGCCGCAGATGCCCCTGATCGACCTACAAGGGATAGTCGCGTCGCCTATAAACGGACGTTGGACATTTTGCTCGCGCCTTCTGGCTCGTCAATGGCGGCCCCGTATATGTCGAGATCCAGCTGAATGTGTCGTGATCCTAGCGCTAACAGGGAGGCAGCGGAGATGGATTCACCGTCGTTCCACTGATCCATGAAGAGACCACAAAATAGATCGACTTTGTAACGTGCGGCAATTGATTGCCACGCATCGAGATCGCCCGTTGTTGCAGTCAACAGCCAAGCGACCTGTGCGTTCAGGTTACCCGGTTCTTGTGCAGGAGCCTTCAACGACCAGCGTCCGAATGCAGCGATGCGTAAACGCCCGTCTTTTTTGCCGACCAGTTCGTCACCCTTCGATTGAGACTCTGTCGGGGTACAACGGAGCAGGCGTGTAATTTCATCCGGGTGGAGATCGTCGCCAATGATACGAATCGATGCCATTGTCATTCGTAGGCGGCCCATTTTCCCTCTCGTAGCGGGTAGTGCTGCCGCAGGCTCTCTACCCTCAAGATCCGTGCGGCGCGTTGGACGGAAGCGTTGCGGGGCTCATTGTCGACGATCCAACTGGCGACGTCGACCTTCTGCTCATGGCCGAACCCGATCGTCGAAGACAGCGCGACCCTCGTCCGCCGGGTCGGCGCCGGGATAACATGGTCGGTTTATATTGCCGGCGTTCCAGCACGCCGCCGCTGGAGTGACTGCCGACGTATTCGGGGCGGTCGATCTTCCGACGCGCCGGCGCCATGCCCGACTGAGCCGCTGAACCGACGGCCGGCTGATATCGGCATGCGCCAGCATGCTCGAAGACGGCATGACCCCGCAGCGGCCCGCTCTTATGGCCCATTGAGCCCATGATATGGATAGCCTGACGATGCATTCGAATCTGCTCACGCTGCCGCCTGGTGTCCACGCCGGCGTGCAGATCCGGCCGCGCTGGCCCGCGCGACACGTCCACGTGGATGCGCATGTCCTCGGCAAGCTGCAGGCGATCCAGACCGGGTTGCCCGCCGGGATCAGCCTGATCCTGACGCGCGGCTACGAGCCGCGAGCGTCCGGGCTCGGTTTTGCCCGTCGTCAGTTTCGCGCACTGGGCATCGCCACGTTCCGCCTGCTCTATCCCGCCCGCCGCGACGAACTGGCCGATATTTTCGGCAGCAACGGACACGATGTCGATGGAACGCATATCGACGTTTCATTCAGTTTGAACGGCCGGCGCGTACGGATGTTGCCGCTGGGCGTATTCACGCCGCCGTTCTTGCAGCAGCACCGCGTGCGGCAATGCGCGTCGGCCCTCGCGCAGATCCAGGCCGCGCTGATGCGGCACGGGTTTCAGATTCACCGCAACGCCACCGAAAGCCTGCAGATTCATTGCGATCTGGCGCGCTCGCTGTGAAGCGTCAAGCGCTAGCCGATCGCCGAATGTCGTCGATTTTGGTGCTGCGGTCGCATCGCCCGCGTCAGCTCCGGATTCGAGCCGCCGTCGAAGATGGGGTAGCCCGGCCGGCGTTTGCCGAACCGATTACGTGCCGGTCGATTTTTTCCTGTATCCGGCACGCCGGTGACGGAGCGGTCGCCGTTCCGAAACGATCAGCCCTGGCGCGCGACCAACCACGCATGCGTCGCTCGAAGGCAAACGCCCGGCGCGGTCATTCGGCTTGCGCGAAATTCAACTCGACGCCGTTGCCCGCCGGATCGCGGAAGAAAATCTGCACTTGCCCCGTGAGCGGAACGTGCTCGCGCCTGAATGCCACGTTGGCCTCGGTCAGATGAAGCGCCATTGCGTCGGCGTCTGCACAGGAAAACGCAACGTGATCGAACGTATTGACGACGTTTGACGGACGAGACTCGTCCGGCCGCGCTTCCGTCAGATGCAGCACGGCCTGCGTGCCCGCATACAACCAGTACCCGAAACGCTTGAACGGCGGGCGAAACCCTTCCCGCAAGCCGACGATGTCGACGTAGAAATCGCGGAGTGCATCGAGTGTCGGCCGATCCGCCCGCAGATTGTAGTGATTGAATCCGGTAACTGGCATGACGTGTAGCTCGTGTTGGCGCAACGTGACATGAAATGGCATCGCGCCGGGCCTGGCCGCTTCGGGCACGATCCGCGCGAAGCGGCAGGCTGGCAGCGGCGGGCAGTCGCAGCCGACCATCGACATCGGCGTTGCACTGCCCCGAACCGACCGTTGGCCGATCGAACGCACGCCAGTATATTGCGGCCGCGAGAAATCGTGGCGCCGGTTTGACGGAAGCTGCCGTGCGCCGCAGCAACATGCCCCTACGAAAATCGCATCGACGGCCGACCCGGTTTTCCGGTACAAATCGGGGACGCTGAAATTCCCCGCGGACGATCGGAGACCCTCGTTCATGACTCGGCAAAACGCACCGGATATCGCAACGGCAGCCCGCACGACCCCCGACGACAGCACGTCCGCACCGATTCCCGCGATCGTGCCGGCAAGCACCGCGCTGCTCGTCATGCATTACCAGACCGACATCCTCGGCCTGTTTCCGTCGGTCGCGCCCGGGTTGCTCGCCAATACGCGCCGGCTCTGCGATGCGGCACGGGCAAGCGGCATCGGCGTCTGGTTCGCGAACCTCCGGTTCAGCCCCGGCTATCCGGAGGTCAGCCCGCGCAACAAGAACGGCCAGGGCATCAAGCAGCTCGGCCTCTTCATCGACGACGGCCCGTCGCCGGAGCTCGGCCGGCAGGCCGACGAACCGCTGATCGTCGCGCACCGCGCCAGCGTGTTCTTCGGCACCGATCTGCAGGCACGGCTGGTCGAGCAAGGCGTCGATTCGCTGATCATGGTCGGCATCGCGTCGACGGGCGTGATGCTGTCGTCGATCGCCCACGCGAGCGACGCGGACTTCCGCCTGTATACGGTCAAGGATTGCTGCTACGACCCGGATCCGGTGGTCCACGAGCACCTGTTCGCCACCGCCTTCGAATCACGCACGACGGTGCTGTCGCTCGCGGACGCGTTGCGGCTGCTCGAGTAAGCGCAACAAGCGTACGCGCGAGCGTGACGGGTCAACGGCGTCGGCCGGATCGCGCGGATGCAGCCGGGCACCCGCCGTGAATTGGCCAGGCGGCCCGAAGTTGTCGCGCATCCGCGCGGATGCCGTGTCGAATTGCGCGGGATCAGGCACGCGCAGCCCCTGCCGCTGCGGGCCGCCCCGCTTCCGCGTTACTTCGCGATATACACGCCCGACGTCGGGCACGTGCCCTGCGTATTGCCGTCCGTCACGAGCGATGCGGCGCTCGGGAACTGCGTGGTCGCATTCGTCTTCACCGCAATCCACGCTTCGGTGAAATAGCTGACGCCGTTCGTCTTCGTGCACTTCAGCGACACCGCGCTGCGCGTATTGCTGCCGAACGCGCCTTCGAAGGCCGACAGCAACTGGTTGCGCGTGACCGTCTTGCCCGCGTTCGCCTGCAGGAACGCGTTGAACGACGTGTTGCCGAGCCGGCTGATCATCCCGGACGCCTGGTTCCAATACGCATCGGGCGATGCCGAGTTCGAGCACGTGCCGTGCTTGAACCATTCGTGCTTGTCGAGGCACGACGCGACACCCGGCATGTACGTCGACAGCGTGTTGCGGGTCGCGCTGCCGATCGGGTAGGCGTCCATGCTGCACCACTGGTGCGCGTTGTCGAGGTCGATGTCGCTCTGCGGCACGCCGCAGTAGAACGGCTGGTTGCCGTCGTAGTTGTTCGGCCACAGGCCATGCAGCGACAGGCTCGTCGCCGCATACGTGCCGGCGAGGTTCGTGCATTCGGGCGTATCGTGCGACGCGCAGAAGCCGGGCTCCCACGACGCGGCGAGCAACAGGTAGTCGTAGCTGGTCTGCGCGGTGGCGGGCAGTGAAGCGGAAGCGACGGCGAGTGCGGCAGCGGCGCGGGCGAGCGTCTTGAGCATGGCGTTTCCTCGGAAAGGGCTTGCGGTCGCGGGATGCGCCGCAAGATTGTCGACTATCTGCCCGCGATTGTTGCCGACGCAACGTGGCATGAATGTGAAGGTGGACGAATGATGTCCCGCAGCACGGGCGCGTGCACGCACCGTCGCGTCGCGCGCTGCTTCACACGGCCGACGCGACCCGCCCTGCCGGCGGCACGCCGTCGCTCACGATCCGGTGCCCAGCTGCGTGCACGCGCGCGCGGCCGATTCGGGGCCTTCGAGCGCGAGGATCTGCCACACGCCGATGCTGACGCGCTGGCGCGCGGCCGTCGACCCATCGGCCAGCAACGCCTCGACGCGCGGCGCGGCGTCCGGCGCCTGCTGCTTCAGCGCCGCGTGATGCCGCGCACGCGACGCCGGCTCGGACTCGTACACGTCGCACAGGCGCACCATGCCGGCGAGGCCGGCAAGGTCGTCGTCCTTGTCGATCGCGCCCGGCTCGACCGGCGCGAGCCCCTTGCGCTCCGCCGCCGGCAACTTGTTGCGCGCGCCTTCGTCGATCGACGTGGCGGATGCCGGCGGCAGGCCGCCGATCGCCGCGACGATCCGGCTGCCCGCGGCGATCATGTCGCCCTGGCACGCGATCTTCTCGCTGGCCGCGACGTTCGAGCAGAACGACACCGACGTCCGGTACACATCGTTGCTCATGCGCGGCACTTCGTCCGCGCTCGCCTGTGCGAAGCCGGCGCACGTCAGCGCCAGCGCGGCGGGAATCAGGATGCGGAAAGCGCTCGTCTTGTTCATTGTTGTTTGCGTAGGTGGGTTCTCGTGGCGGGCAACATCGCGCGGCCGCGCGGTGGCGGCCGCTGTGACGCCGGGCCCTCGTCCGGCGGCACGCGATCACTTCATCGACGCCGCCTCCGATCCACCGGGCGACAACGCCGCATTGTCCTGCTCACGCCACGTGCGGCGCGACGCCATGATCGCCTTCACGGCCGAGCGCGCGACCTTCCACCACGCGAACGGCCGCGGGTCGGCAAGCATGCTGAGCGCGCGCGCATAGTCGAGCGTGAGACCGGGGGTCCACGCCATCGTCACCGCGCGCTTGCGGATCTGTGCGGCGACCCACAGCTCGGGTGTGAGCAGCAGCCGCACGAACGCGCCCCACCCGGCACGCGTGCCCTTCAGCCGCCACACCGCGCCGTCGAGCGCGGCTTCGAGCGCGTTCGACACGGTGCTCGAGCAGTTGCGATGCGTGAGGTTGTACGTCACGTTCTGCCGATACGACGACCAGAACGCGTCCAGCTTCGCCGGATCGTAGTTGCGGATCCGCACCCGCACGGTCGACGGGCACCAAGCCTTCGACTCGGTCGCGTAGTCGGGCTGGAACAGGCCCGGCACGTCGTTTTCGCGCGTCGCGCGCAGGATGCGCGTGAATTCGTCCGGAGAACGATCGATTTCCACGCCCGGATACAGGCTGATATAGATGCCCTCCGGCGACTCCAGCGCCGCGTGCCCGGTCGAGATCACGCCGTTGACGTCCACCGCCGCGATATAGCGGTCGATCACCGGATAGCGCTGCGCTTCGGCCTTCGACGTGCCGGTCGGCGTCCACACGTGCACGGTGAGCGCATGCTCGCCGTCGGCGGGCGGGCCGTCCCATTCGGATTGCGCGAAATGCGGCGTGTCGCGCGCATCGTCGAGATCGGGCGCGAGCGCCGGCACCGGCGACGTCGCGAACGCCGGATTGCGCGTCAGCCGCCGCACGCGCGCGGCGAGGCTCAGCATGTGCATCCCGCCGAACATCAGCAGCAGGCCAAGGCAGTACGGCACGGTGCCCACGTAGTGCGTCGGGTACGGCTGGTAGAAGAAGATTGCCAGCAGGATCTCGACGACGCCCCATGCGAAGGCGACGTTCCAGCGGCGATAGCGCACCATCCACGCGGAAGTGCACTGCAGCAGCCCGTCGACGAGGAACAGCGTGCCGAAGATCATCGACAGCAGGAAATGGCCGTGGTGATGGCCCGCGAACACGAGCCCGGCGGCGAACACGACCGCGATCCCCTTGACGTAGCGCAGGATGCGCTGCCCGCCGACGCCGCTGCCGGCCACCGCGAGCGTCGCGAGCCCCTCGATCAGGAACAGCCATGCAAAGATCTGGATCGGAAAGTGCAGCGCGCCGTCGAGCGCATCGACGAAGATCACGCCGCCCGCGACGACCCACACCCAGCCGAACACGGTCAGCCCGCGCCAGCGGGTGCGCAGATATTCGATACCCAGCAGCAGCAAGACCAGTCGTACCATCGCGCCCTCTCGTCATTTTTTCGGAAAACGCGCTGGTCACGCTTTTCCTGCCGTTTCAACCGCGCGTCGTGCGGCGTAGCAGCCAAAATGCGGTAATTCGTACCGGCGCGTCATGCCTCGACATGACCGATGGCGGCCGGTACGCGTCCGCACCGGCCAAATAATAAGATATGGCGGTGACGGTTGAAAGCGTGACGAAAACGTTGTCGGCACGGCATGGACGGGGCCGGCCGGCCGCTGCCAGGGCAGATTTCCCGTTCGACAACGCGCGGCGGATACGCGAGAATCCGGCTTCCGAGGGCGAGAGCCGCTGAACCAAACCGCATCAGACGGGACCACAAGAAATGAGCACATCGATCACGCGCCGGCGCCTGCTGGGCGCCGGCGTGGCCGCGAGCAGCCTCGCGCTGTCGGGCTGTTTCACCCGGGCGCTGTACGAGAACCACGACGAGCCCTACGTCGAGCACGTTTCCGCTTTCATGATCACGAAAGACGGCAAGAAGCTGGTGGTGCTGGGCGAACGCTATCACTACATCTTCGATCTGCCGGACACGCTGCGCCCGGTGCTGGCGGCCAGCTATCGCAAATCGCTGCATACGTCGTTCATCAGCTTCCGCGCCGACGGCAGCGACGTGACCGGCCAGTACGACACCGTGCTGTCGAAGGATGCGCCGGACGACGAGCGTCAGGCGGCAACCGCCGACGGTTTCAGGAACTGGCGCGACCGGCTCGAACTCGGCGGCAACGTCGTCGGCAAGCGCTATTCCACCGAAGGCTTCACGTTGAAACCGGACGGCACCGCACAACCGTTCAACGAGCGCTATACGGTCGGCATCGACGAAGCGCCGTCCGCCTTCGCGAAGGGGCTCCGGATCCTGGCCACACCGGTCACCGTGGCAGCCGACGGCGTGCTCGTGCTGGGCGGGGTCCTGCTGCTGCCGGTCGCGTATTTTTCGTTCAAGGACCGGCCAATCGGCGGGTTCTAGATCGGCCCCGTCCGTCATGGCACCCGGCCAACGCCCGAACGAGGAGCATCGACATGCGTGACCCTTCGCTTCATCCGTCCTCGCTCGGCCCGCAACTCAAGCGCTGGCGCGCGCTGCACCGCGTCAAGCAAAGCCATGCGGCCGACCTGTTCGGCGTCGCGCAATCGACGATCTCCCGCTGGGAAGCCGGCCGCCAGCAGATGTCGCCCGACGAACGCGCGACGGCCGAGCGGCTGCTCGCCGCGCGTCTCGATTCCGCGGGCGACTACGCGCTCGCGCGGCTCGTCTCGGGCAGCGCGGGCCGCATGCATCTCGTGTGCGATCTCACGCACCGCCTGCTTGCTTCATCTTCGGCACGTGCAGCCGAATTCTCACCGCCGCTGTCGATGCTGCTCGGCACGTCGCTGTGGCGCTACGCGAGCCCGGAGATCGTCCGCATGGAAGCCGCGCTCGATACGCTCGGCTGGCACGACCATGCGGGGCCGCCGAGCGTCGAATTCGACACCGGCGCGAATGCGTCGCAGGTCGTGCCGATCCGCGGCAGCATGTGCAGGTGGACGCGGATGACGCTGTCGGATGGCTCGGCCGCACGGCTCGTGGAGACGCTTGAGGATGCGTAGGCGCTGGATCGCAACGCGTGGTATACAACCGCCATCCGATTCGGTGACGGCGCAGCGCGCTTCGACGCTTGGCGCCCGCCACGCGGAGGACTTCATCGTGAATGGCAGTCCCGCCGCAGGGAGCGGCGGATGTTGAGGCTAATCGTGCTGGACCTCGTGTTCGGCGTGCTCGCTTTCTCCATCGGCGCCGCGGTACTGCACGCGCTACGCTCGGGCGTCGCCAACGCAGGTGGTACACGGGTGGCACGCCGCAGCCGCCCCCATGCATTCGCCCTGGTCGTGATTGTTCAGATCGGCTTCGTCGTCCTGTTGTGCTGGTCCGGAATTGCGCTGACGTTCGGACTTGGGCCGAAGTAAGCGCACGGCAAAGCATGCCCGTCGGCGAGCTCGCCCCGGCCCGCGACCGCTCCACGACATCGCCCCATGCTCGCGCCCACCACGCATATTTCATGCGTGGACGAACCGCCCCCACCCGCACTACGCTGGACGGCTCATCGCACGGAAGCCGACCATGAACCCCGATACGATCCACGCACGGCTCGCTTTCCTGCGCGAAGCCGAACGCCTCAAGGACGTGCTGCGCAGCGGCCACACGTCGTCCGGACGCGCGGAAAGCACGGCCGAGCACAGCTGGCGGCTGTGCCTGATGGTGCTCGTGTTCGCCGACGCGCTGCCCGGCATCGACACGCTGAAACTGTTGAAGCTGTGCGTCGTCCACGATCTCGGCGAGGCGCTGCACGGCGACATTCCCGCAATCGAACAGGCCGCGCATCCCGACAAAAGCGCGCACGAACGCGACGACCTGCTGACGCTGACCGCATCGCTCGATCCCGGGCCACGCGACGAGATCATCGCGCTGTGGGATGAATACGACGCGGCGGCGTCGCCGGAAGCACGCGCGGCGAAGGCGCTCGACAAGCTGGAGACGATCCTGCAGCACAACCAGGGCAGCAATCCGCCCGATTTCGACTACGCGTTCAATCTCGGCTACGGCCGCCGCTATACCGACTCCGCACCGCTGTTCAGCACGATCCGCGACATCGTCGACGCCGACACGCAACGCCGGATCGACTCGGGCGGGCAGCGCGCGTAAGCTCGGGGGTCGGGCGCGCGGCACCACGCACCCTGCCCGCACGAGGCTCGACACCAGCGTGAAAGCGAACGCGTGACCGACCGGCTCGCGTCCCGCGTTGTCAAGCAGCACTGCACGCTCGGCGCGCTCGTGAACCTGCTGATCGGCAGCGGCTTCACGCTCACGCACCGGGACGAACGGGGGCCGACGCAGGCGCAGGTCGATGCGCTGCCCGCGCTCGACGAGGAACGCGACCGGCCGATGATGGCGCTCGTCGCCGCGCAGCGTTAACGCACCTGAATGTAGGCCGCAACACGCTCACGAGCCTTCGCCCGGCCTTTTCACAGATCGCAACAATGACGCCGCACGTCCCCCGCTCCGATGCGGCGTTCGCACAATTCAGCACAATTTCCACACGATTTGGCGTGATGTCCTCCCTTACCATGAGCGGCTGATTCGATCCGGCACGGCCGCGCGATGCGTACGCGGATGCCGTCGCGGGCACCCTGCCCGGCATGCGACGCCGACCGGATCGTCCCGCCCGGCCGCACGCATCGCCGGCATCGCTTCATCCTTGCCGCACGCTCATGACTCAGAAGAACCCTCGCCGCCGGCGCATCGTGCTGGCTTCCGTTGCCATCGTCGCGATCGCCATCGGCGTCACGCTGAAGGCGTGCGCGCCCGACAAGCATCCGCAATACCTGTCCGCGCCCGTCTCGCGCGGCGATCTCGAGAACGCGGTGCTCGCCACCGGTGCGCTGCAGGCATTCAGGCAGGTCGACGTCGGTGCGCAGGTGTCGGGGCAGTTGAAGTCGTTGAAGGTCAAGCTCGGCGACAAGGTCACGAAGGGCCAGTGGCTTGCCGAGATCGATCCCGTGATCTCGGAAAACGCGCTGCGCCAGGCGCGCGCCAGCGAAGAAAGCCTGCGCGCACAGCAGCAATCGACCGCCGCGCAACTCACGCAGGCAGAACTCGCGTTCAAGCGCCAACAGGCGATGCTGCCCGACGATGCGACCTCGCGCGAATCGTTCGAGGCCGCCCGCGCGACGCTCGACGTGCAGCGCGCGACACTCGCGTCGCTCGCCGCGCAGATCCGCTCGGCCCGCATCCAGATCGAGACCGCGCAGGCCAATCTCGGCTACACGCGCATCGTCGCGCCGATCAACGGCGAGGTCGTCGCGGTCGTCACGCAGGAAGGCCAGACCGTGATCGCGCAGCAACAGGCGCCGGTGATCCTGAAGCTCGCCGATCTCGACACGATGACCGTGAAGGCGCAGGTGTCGGAAGCCGACGTGATCCGCGTGAGTGGTGGCCAGACCGCGTATTTCACGATCCTCGGCGAACCGGACAAGCGTCACTACGGCAAGCTGCGCGCGATCGAGCCGGCGCCGCAGAACTACGCCGAAGCACAGAGCCCGCTCGGCGGCGGCGCGGGCGGCGGCACGAAGCCGAATTCGGCCGTGTTCTACAACGCGCTGTTCGAAGTGCCGAATCCCGAGCATCGGTTGCGCATCTCGATGACCGCGCAAGTCAACATCGTGCTCGGCAACGCACGCAACGCGCTGAGCATTCCGGCCGCCGCGCTCGGCGAAAAACGCAAGGACGGCACCTATGCGGTACGCGTGCTGCGTGCCGACGGCAGCACGGAAACGCGCAACATCCGCATCGGCATCAACAACAACGTGCGCGTCGAAGTGCTGAGCGGCCTGAAGGACGGCGAACGTGTCGTGATCGGCGAAGCGGCCGGCGACGACCATGCGCCGCTGGCGGACGTGGTGTGACGATGAGCCAGCCCCTGCTGAAACTCGCTGCCGTCACACGACGCTTTCCGGCCGGCGACAAGGATGTCGTCGTCCTGAACAACGTCAACCTGTCGATCCACGCGGGCGAGATCGTCGCGATCGTCGGCGCGTCAGGCTCCGGGAAGTCGACGCTGATGAACATCCTCGGCTGCCTCGATCATCCGAGCGAAGGCACCTACACGGTCGGCGGCCGCGACACGCACATGCTCGACAGCGACGAGCTCGCGCAACTGCGCCGCGAACACTTCGGCTTCGTGTTCCAGCGCTATCACCTGCTGCCGCACGTCGACGCGGTCGCGAACCTCGAAATGCCCGCGATCTATGCCGGCACCCCGCGCGCGGAGCGGCATGCACGCGCACGCGAGCTGCTCGCGCGCCTCGGGCTCGCGGATCGCGCGCACCATCGTCCCGGTCAACTGTCCGGTGGCCAGCAGCAGCGCGTGAGCATCGCACGCGCGCTGATGAACGGCGGCCACGTGATCCTCGCCGACGAACCGACCGGCGCGCTCGACACGAAAAGCGGCCAGGACGTGATCCGCATCCTGCACGAGCTGAACGCACTCGGCCATACGATCGTCATCGTCACGCACGACAAGGCCGTCGCGCGCCATGCGCGGCGCATCATCGAGATCAGCGACGGCGAGATCGTCGCCGACCGGCCGAATCGGCACGACGCGGAAGCGCTCGCGGAAGCGGGTGTCGACGCAGCGGAAGCGAGCGAAGCAGAGGCCAGCGCGCTACCCGCCCGCGATCGCCATGACACACCGCCGCCCGCGGCTGTCGACGCCGATGTGCATGCCGACACAAGCACCGGCACGCGCACGCGCCGCTTCACGGCCGGCTCCGGCCGCTTCGCCGAGGCCTGCCGGATGGCGTGGATCGCGCTCGTGTCGCACCGGCTGCGCACGCTGCTGACGATGCTCGGCATCATCATCGGCATCACGTCGGTCGTGTCGATCGTCGCGATCGGCGAAGGCGCGAAGCGTTACATGCTCGACGAGATCGGCAGCATCGGCACGAACACGATCAACATCTATCCGGGCACCGACTGGGGCGACAGCCGCGCCGACGCGATCCAGACGCTCGTGCCCGCCGACGTCGCCGCGCTCGCCGAGCAGCCGTACGTCGACAGCGCGACGCCCGAAACGTCGCGCACGCTGCTGCTGCGCTACCGCAACATCGACGTGAACGCGCTCGTGAGCGGCGTCGGCGACCGCTTCTTCCAGGCGCGCGGGATGCGCTTCGCGCTGGGCGTCGCGTTCGACGAGGACGCGGTGCGCCGCCAGGTACAGGTGGCCGTGATCGACCAGAACACGCGCCGCAAGCTGTTCGGCGCGACGCGCAACCCGATCGGCGAAGTCATCCTGGTCGACAACGTGCCGTGCGTCGTGATCGGCGTGACGGCCGACAAGAAAAGCGCGTTCGGCAGCGTGAAAAGCCTGAACGTGTGGGTGCCGTACACGACCGCGAGCGGGCGCCTGTTCGGGCAGCGCTATCTCGACAGCATCACCGTGCGCGTACGCGATGGGCAACCGAGCGCCGCCGCCGAAAAGAGCCTCGAAAAGCTGATGACGCAGCGCCACGGCCGCAAGGACTTCTTCACGTACAACATGGACAGCGTGGTGAAGACTGTCGAGAAGACCGGCCAGTCGCTGACGCTGCTGCTGTCGCTGATCGCCGTGATTTCGCTCGTCGTCGGCGGGATCGGCGTGATGAACATCATGCTGGTGTCGGTCACCGAGCGCACGCGCGAAATCGGGATCCGGATGGCGGTCGGCGCGCGCCAGTCCGACATCCTGCAGCAGTTTCTCGTCGAGGCCGTGCTCGTCTGCCTGCTCGGCGGCACGATCGGCATCGCGCTGTCGTTCGGGCTCGGCGCGCTGTTCTCGATGTTCGTCGCGCAGTGGAAGATGGTGTTCTCGGCCGGCGCGATCGTGACCGCGTTCGTCTGCTCGACGCTCACCGGTGTGATATTCGGCTTCATGCCCGCGCGCAATGCATCGCGGCTCGATCCGATCGATGCGCTCGCGCGCGACTGACGCAAGGCCCGCCATGACGCATTCCTCACCGCTTCACCGCCTGGGCGCCTTCGCGTGCGCGGCCGCACTGCTCGCCGGCTGTGCAGGCGCGCGCCATGAGCCGCTGCCCGCCGTCGCGATGCCGGCGAACTGGGCGGCGCCGGTTTCCGCCGACGCGCCGGCCACGACGCGCGACTGGTGGCGCAGCTTCGGCGATCCGCAACTCGACGCGCTGATCGACGATGCGCTGCGCGCCAACAACGATCTCGCGATCGCGGCGATCCGCGTGTACCGCGCACAACTGCAGGCCGGCCTCGCGAATACGAACCTGACGCCCACCGTGTCGCTCGGTGCGAACGGCGCCGTGTCGCGCACGCTCGATACGCACCAGATGAGCCGGTCGAGCGGCGCGAGCGTTTCGCTCAGCTATGAAATCGACCTGTGGGGCCGGCTGGCCGCGCTGCGCGACGCCGCGCGCTGGGAAGCCGACGCGACGGCCGCCGATCTCGAAGCCGCGCGGCTGTCGCTGATCGGCACGACCGCGTCGCTGTACTGGCGGATCGGCTATCTGAACCGGCAGATCGCGCTCGGCGACGCGAACATCGCATATGCGGTACGCACGCTCGCGGTCGTCCGGTCACGGCACACGGCCGGTGCCGTGTCAGGGCTCGACCTGGCGCAAGCCGAACAGAGCCTCGCCGCGCAACGTGCCGCGCAGACCCGCCTGATCCAGCAGCGCACCGAGAACCGTCACGCACTCGCGATCCTGTTCGACCGGCCGCCGCAGCAACACGCGGCCGAACCGTCGGCGCTGCCCGTCGCGGCACCGCCGGAGGTCGCGGCCGGCCTGCCGGCCAGCCTGCTCGGCCGGCGCCCCGACCTGCGCGCGGCTGAGTTCCGGCTGCGCGAATCGCTCGCGAACGTCGACGCGACGCGCACGAGCTTCTACCCGACCTTCACGCTGACCGGCCAGGCCGGCACGTCGAGCACGAGCCTCGAGCGCGTGCTGATGAATCCGGTCGGCACGCTCGGGCTCGGCCTTGCGCTGCCGTTCATCCAGTGGAACACGATGCAGTTGCAGATCAAGGTGTCGAAGGCGCAGTACGAGGAAGCGGTCGTCGGGTTCCGCCAGAAGCTCTACACGGCGCTCGCGGAAGTCGAGAATGCGCTGTCGGCACGCGTGCAGCTCGAACGCGAAGCCGAACAGCGCGCGCTGTCGCTGGCCCAGGCGCAGCGCGCCGAGCGGCTGGCCGCCGCGCGCTTCGCGGCCGGCGCGACCGCCGTGCAGCCGTGGCTCGACCAGCAGCAGCGGCTGCGCGACGCGCAAAGTGCCGACGAACAGACGCGGCTGGACCGGCTCAACAACCAGATGACGCTGTACCGCGCGCTCGGCGGCGGGATGTCCTGACCGGCGCGCGCGCCGGGCTGGCCGCGCCGGCCACGCTCGCAGTCATTCGCACACGGGTGCCCCGCGCCGCGCCGGCGCGAACGCCACCGCGCTTGCCGTCGCGAGTACGGCCACCCCTGCCGCGCCGTACACCATCACCCAGCCGAACCCGTGCACGAGCGCCGCATGCAATGCCGCGCCGGTCGGGTCGGCCTGCGCGAGCGCCGGTGCGATCTCGTGCAGCCCGTCGGTCCGGCCGGATGCAATCTCCTGCGCGAGCCGGCGCAGCGCCGCGTCGCCGATCGTGCCCGCGACACCGGCCTTCAGGCTCGCGACGATCCCCGCGACCAGCACGAAGCCCATCGCCGCGATGTTCAGCGCGAGCGAGATCATCCGCGCGCTCATGTCGATGCCCGACGCCATCCCGGCCCGCGAGCTCGGCACCGCGCCCGTCGTCGTGTTGGTCACCGGCGTGTTCGTGAGCCCGAGCCCGATGCCGGCGATCACGCAGCCGGGCAGCATCGTGATCCAGCTCGCAGGGTCGGCCGCGCTGCCGATCCGCATCAACGCGAAACCCGCCGCGATCGTGAACAGGCCGCCCGGGATCACGACGCCCGGCCCGTAGCGCAGCGCGAGCCGTTCGCCGAACGGCGGCGCGACCAGCGTCGGCAACGTGTACGCGAGCAACGCGAGGCCGGCCGTCACGCTGTCGTAGCCGAGCGCGACCTGGAACCAGATCGGCAGGTAGATCATGAACGGCCAGAAGCTGAAGTTCATCCCCATCGAGCCGAAGATCGCGCCGGTGAACGGGCGGATCCGGAACACCGAGAAATCGAACATCGGCCGCGCGCTGGCGCGTTCCGCGATGAAGAAGCCGGCCAGTGCCACCACGGTCGCGCCGAGCACGCCGAGGCCGGCGGCGCTGGTGAGCCCGAGCTCCGCGCTTTGCGTGATGTAGAACGCGAGGCCGAGCACCGCGAGCGACAGCGTGACGATGCCCGCCACGTCGAGCGAGCCCGCGTGCGGATCGCTCGACTCCTGCACCGCGCCGCCGATCATCGCGAGCGCGATGGCCGCGAGTGGCGCATGGACCAGAAACACCCACGGCCAGCTTGCCAGCGCGACGATCGCGCCGCCGACGATCGGCCCGAAACCGAGCCCGATGCCGAACACGATCCCCCAGATCCCGAACGCGCGGCTGCGCTCGCGGCCCTCGCGGAACTGGTGCGACAGCACGGCAATCTGGCAGATCAGCATCGCGCCGCCGCTCGCGCCCTGCAGCAGCCGGCCCGCGACGAGCACCGGCACGTTCGGCGCGAGCCCGCACAGCAGCGACGTCGCGCCGAACAGCACGGTGCCGATCACGTACACGCGCTTGCGGCCGAACCGGTCGGCGAGCGTGCCGGCCGCCATCAGCACGGTCGTGCACGCGATCGTGTACGCGTTCATGATCCACTGCATCCCGTTGAAATCGCCATGCAGTACGTGTTCGAGCGTCGGCAGGATCACCGGCACGCTCGAGATTTCGAGGCCGAACATCAGCGACGTGAGACAGACGGCCGCGAGCGCGACCGCATTCCTGCGGGAGTCGGATAGCGTCATGCGTATTGCGCCGTGGCCCGGCAACGGGCCGCGCGCCTCCAGGTGAGAAGGATTCGCCGCGTGCGGCCGGCGACGCACGCTGGACGGGAATCGGTACTATAGTGAGAATTTCCATCCCCATTGACGCAGCTGTTTCTCCAGACTGGGGAACTGCAGGACTCAATCAATTCACCCTTCCATGACCGACAGACTCGACGGCGTGACGACCTTCGTCCAGGTAGTGGAATCGGGCAGCTTCGCGCTCGCCGCGGAGCGGCTCGACATGACGCGTTCGGCCGTCGGCAAGGCGGTCGCGCGGCTCGAGAAGCGGCTCGGCGCGCGGCTGCTGCAGCGCACGACGCGCAGCCAGAGCCTGACCGACGACGGCCAGGCGTACTACGACCGCTGCGTGCGCGCGCTCGCGGAACTGGAGGCGGCGGAAGCCGACCTCGACTGCGGCCGCAACGAGCCGCGCGGCAAGCTGCGCCTGAGCGTGCCGCTCGCGTTCGGGCACCACTGCGTGACGCCCGTCGTGCTCGACCTCGCGCGCACCTATCCGCATCTGCGGATCGACGTGTCGATCACCGACCGCTTCGTCGATCTCGTCGAGGAAGGCATCGACCTCGCGGTGCGGATCGGCACGCTCGCGGACAGCACGAGCCTCACGGTGCGGCGGCTCGGCACGCAATACGGCAGCCTCGGCGCGGCGCCGTCGTATCTCGCCCGCTACGGGATGCCGAAGACGCTCGACGATCTGAAGCACCACCGGACGATCGCGTATTCCCGTTCGGGTGTGGTTCAACCGTGGGACCTGCGCGCGCCGGACGGTTCGACGGTACGGATCGACATGCCGCACCAGCTCAGTTTCGACGACGTGCAGGCGATCGCGGCAGCCGGCGCATCGGGGTTCGGGATCGCGTGGCTGCCGAGCTGGCTGCTCGATCACTACGTGAAGCGCGGCGAGATGACGGTCGTGCTCGACCGCTGCTTCGTCTGCGAAGGCGACATCCACGCGATCTGGCCGAAGACGCGCTACCTGCCGCGCAAGACGCGCTGCGTGATCGACGCGTTCGCGCAGGCGATTCCGCCGATGATCGAGCGGTAGGCGGGACGGCGCACGGCGCCGGGGATCGCGCCGCGCCCGCACGGGCACGCGCGACACTCCGCCCTGCCCGCGCTATTTCGCGTTGCCGCCGTCGATCGCCAGCATGCGCCGGCGGCGCGCGCGGGCGAGTGCCGCCGGCGCGAAGTGCAGCACGACCAGCCGCGTCAGATGATGAGACAGCACGAACACGACGTTCAACCCGCCGCCGTAGGCGACGATCGTGATCGTCTCGATGGCGCCGGGCGCATACGAGAGCCACAGCGGCAGCACCCCGTAGCCGGACAGCCGCGCCATCCCCCACGCGAACGCACCGGCCACCATCAGCATCAGCGCGATGCATGCGAGCCCGGTGCGGCCGTATCGCAGCCCTTCCGCCAGCGTGATCTGCCTGAACTGCGCGCCGATCAGCGCGCCCAGGATGACCGACGCCGCATCGACGCACCACGCCGGCACCTCGAAGTCATGCAGCCATCCCGCTCGCACGAACACGCCGGCCAGCACGATGGCCGTGATCATGAACGGTGCGGGAATACCGAGCCCGAGCAACGCCCGCCCGACCAGCACGCACAGCACCACCAACCCGGTCAGCGCCAGCAACGTCTCGACCGGCAGCGCAGCGACAGCCACTGGCTGCGGCGCGCCCACCTGCGCCGGAATGAAACAACTGACCAGGACCGTGATCGACAGGAGCCGCACGAGATGCACGACGATCACCTTGGCCGACGCGCGCTCGGATTCCAGCAGGTCGAACACCGCGGCGAGTGCGCCGGGATAGACGGCCAGCAATGAATCGGCCAGGTTCCAGCGCGAGACGCGGGACAGCCAAAGACTGCCGACCGCGATCTGCACGGCCAGGCATACGAGCAGCACACCCAGGCTCGGCACGATCGAGACGACCATCTGCGTGTCCCACGACCGGAACATCAAGCCGGTCGCCGTGCCGAGCACGATCTGCACGAACTCGAGGCCGAAGCGCAGCCTGGGCGCGAAACCGAACCGGCTGGTCGCGATCGATGCGGCGAGAATCGCGCCGAGCAGCAGGCCATGCGGGACGCCCGCATACCGCAGTACCAGCCCGACCGAGGTCAGGCAGGCGAGATACGCGAGCGTCTTCATCGGGCAGCGCCCCGGCCGCCGGTCAGGCTTCGGCAAATCCACATGGAAATGTAATTTGAAGTAGTTGAAATGAAATTTCAGACTCGAAAACAGATCGCGCGATTATTCCGGATTCAATCACCCGTTATTCACGAATCCAGTCAAGGCGCGATGACAGGCGTGTCAACTCACGTCGAAGCACCGAGTGCGCATCGAATCCATCAGGAAAAACCGTTGATGCACGAATGCCGCCAATCGAGCAGCAGCCACGAACCCGGACGCCAATAGATGCCTCGACCGATAGCCGAACTCGTGATTCATCTCGCGGAGCCCGCGCATCCGGGGTGGCTCAGCGCCTCAGCCCGTGCCCCACGGACGGAATAGCCCCCTTTGTCTCATGCTCGCCTCGGATCTTTATCGAATAGCGGCATTTTCATGCACGCCTTCGATGAGGCGACTTTAAATTATCAAACTGACAATCAAATTTTGTTTGAAGATATTAATGGCTTTTCATATTCCTCGACAAGCAGAGCCCCTCGCCCACCGCGCTTGAATTCGCAAATTATTATTGAGATTTTCGTCTATTCCCGGCGGTTGTGATTTCAAGCGGCTGATGGTAACGCGCGTCATCGCATGTGCTGCGCTGGATGCGTGCCGACCTCGAAAAAGAAAAACGGCGCATGCCGAAGCATGCGCCGCCTTGCAGGTCATCGGCCGCGTGCCGGCCGTTCAATCCGCGCCCAGCGCCGCCAGCGGATGCGCGAACAGCTTCCACGGTGACGTGAGGAAATGCCGCACGCGTTCGGCGCGCAGCTCGACGAGCGACGCGGGCGCCCAGCGCGGTTTGCGATCCTTGTCGACGAGATGCGCGCGCACGCCTTCGCAGAAGTCGCCTTCCTCGATCGCGCGCGCGACGATGCCGAGCTCCATCCGGAACGATTCGGCCAGCGTCATCTGGCGGCCGCGCAGCAGCGCCTCGCGCGTCACGTACAGCATCGTCGGTGAGTGGCCCGTGAGCGCATCGAGCGTCGCCTGCAGCCATTGACGGTGCTCGCGCGACAGTTCCTCGCGTGCGAGATCCTGCATCAGCGTCGCGACGATCCGCTCGACGGTCGAGCGCTTGTCGAAGTGACGCACGATCCACGGCATCTGGCTGTCGAGCGCCGCATGCGGCACGACGTTGCACGGCGGCTCGAATACCTTGCGCAGCAGCGGCAACGCATCGCCTTCCCACTTGACGCTTTCGATGCGCGTCTCGAACGTGTCGAGCCACGCGGACGGCACGCACAGATCCGCGAGCTTCGCGGTCAGCGCGTCGGCGCCTGACAGCATCGCGCCGGTCAGCCCGACGTACAGTTCGAGTTCGACCGGCATGCGCGACAGGAAATGCGTCGCGCCGACGTCCGGCACGAGGCCGATGCGCGTCTCCGGCATCGCGATCTTGCTGCGCTCGGTCGCGACGCGCAGCGTCGCGCCCTGTGCGAGGCCCATGCCGCCGCCCATCGTCACGCCGTCCATCAGCGCGACCACCGGCTTCGGGAACGTGTGGATCGCGTAGTCGAGCCGGTATTCGTCGACGAAGAACGGCAGCCAGGTTTCGCGCTGCGCAACCATCTTGTACAGCGCGCGCACGTCGCCGCCCGCGCAGAAGCCCTTCTCGCCGGCGCCGCGCAGCACGACCGCGACGATCTGGTCGTCGTCACGGCAGCGCTCGAGCAGCGCGGCCAGCTCGCCGATCATGGCGTACGACAGCGCGTTGAGCGCCGCCGGCCGGTTCAGCGTGATCAGCGCCACGCGGTTCACCACGCGGAACAGCACCTCGGGGGCCTGCTCCGCGAACGCGTCGTGATTCATGACCGGCGTGCTCATCGTTGCGACTCTCCATCGGTGTGCCACTGCGGCGCGCGCTTGCCGAGGAACGCGGCCACGCCTTCGCGCGGATCGTTCGTCTCGAACAGGTCGACGAAGCGTTCGCGTTCGACCGCGAGCGCCGCGCTGCGCGGCACGCCGCGGCGCGCGAGACCGATCAGCTCCTTGCTGTACGCGACCGCGTGCGGGCTCTGCCGCGCGACGTTGCGTGCGAGCGCCAGCGCCGCATCGCGCGCCGCGCCCGACTCCACGACGTCCTCGACGAGGCCGATCCGCAGCGCGGTGGCCGCATCGACACGCGCGCCGGTCAGGATGATCTTCTTCGCCCAGCCTTCGCCGACGAGCCAAGGCAGCGTCTGCGTGCCGAGCCCGCATGGCAGCAGGCCGACCGACGGCTCGGGCAGCGCCATCTGCGCATGCGTCTCGGCAATCCGCAGGTCGCACGCGAGTGCGCATTCGAGACCGCCGCCCATCGCGTAGCCGTTGATCGCCGCAATGGTCACGACGCGCGCATCGTGCAGCGCCTCGAACGCCGCGCCGAAGCGCGATGCCATCGCACGTGCAACCGCGCGGTCGCCTTCGGCGAACGTGTTCAGGTCGGCGCCCGCGCTGAAGAACTTCGGGCCGTCGCCCGTAATCACCAGCGCGCGCACGCGCGGATTCGCATTCAGTTCGGCGACGGTTGCCTGCAGTTGCTGCAGCCCGTCGGCGGTAAAGGCGTTCGCGGGCGGACGCTTGAGCGTCGCGCACGCGATCGCGCCGTCGTCGACGTAGTCCAGTTCGATCATCACGCGTCCTTCTTCGTTACTGGTTGATACAGGCGGATCACCGCCGAGAAATCGAGCTGGCCGTCGCCACGGCTGCTCATCGTCTGGTACAGCTGCTGTGCGAGCGCGCCGAGATAGACCGGCTGGCGGGCCTGCTTCGCGGCGTCGTTCGCGAGACCGAGATCCTTCAGCATCAAGTCGGTGCCGAAGCCGCCCGAGTAGCCGCGCGACGACGGTGCGGTGTCGATCACGCCCGGATACGGGTTGTACGTATCCGAGCTCCAGCAGCGGCCCGTCGACGTGTTGACGATGCCGGCGAGCACCTTCGGGTCGATGCCGAGCGCGACGCCCAGCGACATCGCCTCCGACACGGCCGCCATCGAGATGCCGAGCACGAGGTTATTGCAGACCTTCGCGACCTGCCCCATACCCGTCGCGCCGCAATGGACGATGTTCTTGCCCATGCCCGCGAGCACGGGCTTCACGCGCTCGAAATCCGCATCGCTGCCGCCGACCATGAAGGTCAGCGTGCCGGCCGCCGCGCCGCCGGTGCCGCCCGACACGGGCGCATCGACAAACGCGCCGCCGTGCTCGCGCACGAGCGCGCCGAACGCCTGCGCGCTCGCTGGGTCGATCGTGCTCGAATCGATCACGGTCGCGCCCGCGCCGAGGCCGGCGAGCACGCCGTTCTCGCCGGACAGCACCGAGCGCACATGCGGCGCGGCCGGCAGCATCGTGATGACGAACGTCGCGCCCGATGCCGCGTCGCGCGGCGAAGCAGCCACCTGCGCACCGGCGTCCTGCAGGGCGCGCAACGCGTCGGCGCTCAGGTCGAACGCATGTACTTCATGGCCCGCTTTCAGCAGGTTCAGCGCCATCGGCGCACCCATATGGCCGAGGCCGATAAAACCGATTTTCATGTTCGTGTCCTCCGCCGCTCAATGCAGCCGGATCGTCGTATTCACCGGGCCGGCCGTCGTGTCGTCGTCGAACCAGCGTGCGGTGACCGTCTTGGTCTGCGTGTAGAACTGCACGACCTGTTTGCCGTACGGGCCGAGATCGCCGAGCTTCGAGCCGCGCGAGCCCGTGAAGCTGAAGAACGGCACGGGCACCGGGATCGGGATGTTGATGCCGACCTGGCCGATGTCGATTTCGCTCTGGAACTTGCGGGCGGCCGCGCCGCTCTGCGTGAACAGGCCCACGCCGTTGCCGAACGGGTTCGCGTTGACGAGCGCGATCGCTTCGTCGAGCGTGTCGGCTTCCATCACGACCAGCACGGGCCCGAAGATTTCATGCGTGTAGACCGACATGTTCGTCTTCACGCCCGAGAAGATCGTCGGGCCGACGAAGTTGCCCTGCTCGTAGCCGGTCACCGTCACGTCGCGGCCGTCGAGTTCGAGCTTCGCGCCTTCCTTCACGCCCGCGTCGATCAGCGACAGGATGCGTTCCTTCGCGGCCTTCGACACGACCGGCCCGACGTCGGTGCCGGCTTCCGCGCCCGCATTGACCTTCAGCGCCTTCGCCTTCGCCACGATGTCCGGCAGCCAGTCGCGCGCGTTGCCGACGAGCACCGCGACCGACGTCGCCATGCAGCGCTGGCCGGCCGCGCCGAAGCCCGCGCCGACGAGCGCATTGATCGCCTGCTCGCGGTTCGCATCGGGCAGCACGACTGCGTGGTTCTTCGCGCCCATCATCGACTGCACGCGCTTGCCGTTCGCGCTGCCGAGGTTGTACACGTGCGTGCCGACCGCCGTCGAACCGACGAACGAGATCGCCTTCACGAGCGGATGCGTGCAGATCGCGTCGACGACTTCCTTGCCGCCGTGCACGACGTTCAGTACCCCTTTCGGTACGCCGGCCTCGACCGCGAGCTCGACGAGTTCCATCGTCGACAGCGGATCCTGTTCCGACGGCTTCAGCACGAACGTGTTGCCGCACACGATCGCCATCGGGAACATCCACAGCGGAATCATCGCGGGGAAGTTGAACGGTGTGATGCCCGCGCACACGCCGAGCGGCTGGCGCAGCGTGTAGGTATCCACACCACCCGCGACGTTCTCGGCGAATTCGCCGAGCTGCAGCGAACCGATCGAGCACGCATGCTCGACCACTTCGAGGCCGCGGAAGATGTCGCCCTCGGCATCAGGAATCGTCTTGCCCTGCTCGGCCGTCAGCGTCTTGGCGATGCGCTGCTGGTTCGTGCGCACGAGATCCTGAAACTTCAGCATGATGCGCATGCGCGCGGCGATCGGCGTGTTCTTCCATGTTGCGAACGCGGTGTGCGCGGCCTGCACGGCCGCGTCGACTTCCGCGACGGTCGCGAACGGCACGCGCGCGAGCACCTGCTGCGTCGCCGGGTTGACGATGTCGCGCCACTCGTTCGTGGCGGACTCGACGAAGGCGCCGTCGATCAGCAGCTTGACCGTCGGCACGTCTTTCGAATTCGCGTTCATCGATCCAATCTCCTTGCAGAGGGCCGCCAAGCGCGATATCGCCGCGCGGCCGGTTCAATTCGGCTGCGGGCGGCGGCCGCGACATGCGGCGCGCGGCCCGCGGTCACGTCACTTCAGTTCCGCGGCAAAATCTTCTTCCCAGTATTCGCCGGGCATCCGCGCGGACGCATCGTCGCCACGCTCGATCTCGCGGCGGCGCAGCTCGACGCGGCGGATCTTCCCCGAGATCGTCTTCGGCAGCTCCGCGAACTGCAGGCGGCGGATCCGCTTGTACGGCGCGAGCTTCTCGCGCGAGAAACGGAAAATCTCCAGGGCCAGCGCCGGACTTTCCTCGTAGCCCTGCCGCAGCATGATGAAAGTCTTCGGCACCGACAGCCGCACGGGGTCGGGGCTCGGCACGACGGCCGCCTCGGCGATCGCCGGATGCTCGATCAACACGCTCTCGAGTTCGAACGGGCTCAGCCGGTAGTCGGACGACTTGAACACGTCGTCCGCGCGGCCGATGTACACGTAATAGCCGTCGTCGCCGCGCATCGCGATATCCGACGTGCGGTAGTGGCCGTCGCGCATCGCGTAGGCCGTCGCGACGGGATTGTTCGCATAGCCTGTCATCAGCCCGACCGGGCGCGTGACGTCGGCACCGATCGGCAGTGCAACCTCGCCTTCGGTCACGGGCGCGCCGTCCGGGTCGAGCAACTCGATCCGGTAGCCGGGCAGCGGCCGGCCCATCGAGCCCGCAACGACCGGCTGGCCCGGCGAATTGCCGATCAGGCAGGTCGTCTCGGTCTGGCCGTAGCCGTCGCGGATCGCGATGCCCCACGCCTTCTTCACGCGCTCGATGATCTCGGGATTCAGCGGCTCGCCCGCGCCGACGATCTCGCGCAGCTTCACGTCGAACGACGCGAGCGGCTGCTGCACGAGCATGCGCCACACGGTCGGCGGCGCGCACAGCGTCGTCACCTGGTATTTGACGAGCGCATCGAGTACCACCTTCGGCTCGAAGCGCGCGTAGTTGAATGCGAACACGCACGCCTGCGCATTCCACGGCGCGAAGAAGCAGCTCCACGCGTGCTTCGCCCAGCCCGGCGAGCTGATGTTCCAGTGGATGTCGCCCGGCTGCAGGCCGACCCAGTACATCGTCGACAGATGGCCGACCGGATAGGTGCGGTGCGTATGCTCGACGAGCTTCGGCTTCGACGTCGTGCCCGACGTGAAGTACAGCAGCATCGGATCATTCGCGTGCGTGACGGCGTCCGGTTCGAACGCGGCGCTGGCCGCGTAGCCGTCGTTCATCGCGAGCCAGCCCGCGCGCGGCGCGCCGGCGACGATCTTCTGCGCGAGGCCGAGGTCGGGCTGTTCGAATTTGGCGGTTTCGTTCTCGTCGACGATCGCGTATTTCGCGCCGCCGATCTGCACGCGGTCGCGCACGTCGTCAGGTGACAGTTGCGTGGTGGCAGGCAGCACGATCGCACCGAGCTTCATCGCGGCGAGCATCGCGTCCCACAGCTCGACACGGTTCGGCAGCATCAGCAGGATCCGGTCGCCGCGCACGACACCGATCGAACGCAGCCAGTTCGCGATCCGCGACGAACGCTCGGACATCTGCGCGAACGAATACGGATCGCCCGTGCCGGTCGCCGCGTCGACGATCCACAGCGCGGGCTGGTCGTTGCCGCGTGCCATCGGGTCGAAGTAGTCGAGCGCCCAGTTGAACGCATCGAGCACCGGCCACTCGAACTCGCGGTAAGCGGTTTCGTAGTCGGTGCGATGGCGCAGCAGAAAGTCGCGTGCGTCCAGGAATGCCTGTACCGTCATCATTGTCTCCTGTCGGCCAGCGTTAGTGCTTTAGCACTTACGCTGGCCCCATGCCTCGTGCGGTCGGCCAGCGTGAGTGCTTTAGCACTTACGCTGGCCCCATGCCCTGGAAAGTCTCCATGCGTCGAACCGGGCACGCGCTGCAGCCCATGCCCGGTTGCCTCTGTTGCGGCGCACGGTCACGTCGTTGCGTGCCGCGTTCGCCGCGCTGCCCTCGTGCCCTGCGCAATGTTGTCGCCGGGGCAACCGTCGCGGCTCAAAGCTGCCGCGCGATCACCATCCGCTGCACTTCGCTGGTGCCTTCGTAAATCTGCGTGATGCGCGCGTCGCGATAGTGCCGCTCGACTTCGTAATCGACCAGATAACCGTAGCCGCCGTGGATCTGGATCGCGTCCGAACACACGCGCTCGGCCATCTCCGACGCGAACAGCTTGGCCTGCGACGCTTCCGACAGGCACGGCAGCCCGGCCGTGCGCAGCTTCGCCGCGTGATGCACGAGCAGGCGCGCGGCGTTGATCTGCACAGCCATGTCGGCGAGCTTCTGCTGGATCGCCTGGTGTTCGGCGATCGGCTTGCCGAACTGCACGCGCTCGCCCGCATAGCGGCGCGCCTTGTCGAACGCGGCGCGCGCGATGCCGAGTGCCTGCGCGGCGATGCCGATGCGGCCGCCTTCGAGGTTCGACAGCGCGATCTTCAGCCCTTCGCCGCGATTACCGAGCAGGTTCTCTTCCGGAATCGCGCAATTCTCGAACGTGATCGGGCAGGTATCCGACGCACGGATGCCCATCTTCTTCTCGGGTTTGCCGACGATGAAGCCCGGCGTATCGGTCGGCACCAGGAACGCGGAAATGCCGCGCTTGCCGGCTTCCGGGTCGGTCATGGCAAAAACGATCGCGACACCCGCACGCTGGCCGTTGGTCACGAACTGCTTCGCGCCGTTCAGCACCCATTTGCCGTCGCGCAGTTCCGCACGCGTGCGCAGGTTGTTTGCCTCGGAGCCGGCGTGCGGCTCGGTCAGGCAGAACGCGCCGATCACGCGGCCCGCCGCCATGTCGGCCAGCCAGCGATCCTTCTGGGCCGGCGTGCCGAAGCCGAGGATCGGCCCGCAGCCGACCGAGTTGTGCACGCTCATCATCGTCGCGCACGCGGCGTCGCCGGCGGCGACCTCTTCCATCGCCAGTGCGTAGGCCACGTAGTCCGTATACGAGCCGCCCAGCTCCTGCGGCACGATCATCCCGAGCAGGCCGAGTTCGCCGAGCTGCGCGACGATCGCGTCGGGCAGGTGCGCATCGTGGTCCCATTGCGCCGCGTTCGGTGCCAGCATCTCGGTAGAAAACGCGCGTGCGGCATCGCGGATCATCCGCTGGTCTTCGGTGTAAAGCTCGTCCATGGTGCTGCTGTCTCCCGCGGCCGCCGGGCGCGACCGTCCTTGCGTTTCGATGCAACAAGTGTAGGCAAGCAGGCGCGACTGTTCGATGCTCGCGTCGCTCATTTACACTGAGCGTTTTTGCCACACCGGCGGCACGGATGAAGCAGGAAGACAAGGGAACCGTCGCGATCAGCCTCGTCGCTTACAGTGTCGCGCTCGCGACCCGGCGCGGCGTCGCGGCCGAGCCGCTGCTCGAGCAGGCCGGCATTACGCCCGCGCTGCTCGGGCAGCCGCGCGCACGGGTATCCGCGCAGCAATATGGCGCGCTGTGGAACGCGATCGCGCGCACGATGGACGACGAGTTTTTCGGGCAGGATCGCCACCCGATGCGCAGCGGCAGCTTCATCGCGATGAGCCAGGCGGCGCTGTCAGCCCGCGACGGGCTGCACGCGATGGCGCGCGCGGTGAATTTCTTGCACTGCGTGCTCGACGACCTGCACGCGGAGCTCGACGCGAACCCGCAGCGCGTGCGGCTGCGCTTCGTGCACCGCAACAACGGCGCGACGCCCGCGATGTTCACGTACGCGACCTATTTCATCATCGTCTACGGGCTCACCTGCTGGCTGATCGGGCGGCGCATCCCGCTGCTGCACGCGAGCTTCCGCTGCGACACGCCACCCGCCGATCACGAATACCCGTCGATGTTCTGCGACGACATGCGATTCAACGAACCCGATTCGTATGTCGATTTCGATCCCGAATTCGCGACGCTGCCGGTCGTGCAGAACGCGAAGACGCTGAAGACGTTCCTGCGCAACGCGCCGGCCAGCTTCATCGTCAAGTACCGCAACCCGAACGCGCTCGCGCAGCGCGTGCGCGCGGTGCTGCGCGGGATGCCGCCGGCCGCGTGGCCCGGCGCGGGCGGAATGGCCGCGCGGCTGCACGTGGCCGAGGCCACGCTGCGCCGCAAGCTGCACCAGGAAGGCCACGCGTACCAGTCGATCAAGGACACGCTGCGGCGCGATCTCGCGTTCGAGGCGCTGGCCGACCCCGCGCGCACGATCGCCGACGTCGCGGCCGCGACCGGTTTCGCGGAACCGAGCGCGTTCTACCGCGCGTTCCGCAAATGGAGCGGGCGCAGCCCGGCCGACTATCGCGACGAAGTGCTCGCACGGGGCGGCGGCGCGGGCTGAAACCGGCCGGCACGGCCGTCGCTTCGCGCTTTCTGCCGAAACCGCCTAATCTTTAAGCATCGGGCCCAGGCCCTTTCCGCCAGCCGGACGGCACGCGGCCGCGCGCCGCCCGGACGTCGCGATGCACTTTCTCCGTCACGGGCCGTCGCCGGCGCCTGCCACGCCCGGCGGCCACCCTCGTCACCCGCTGTCTGCGCGGGTCGCGCGCGCCGCGCTGTTCGCGGCGCTGCTCGTCGTGTGCGCCGCGGTCGCCGCGCCGCCGCCCGCCGAAGCACCCGCCGCGGCCCGCCCGGTCGTCGTGATCCCGATCAACGGCGCGATTGGCCCGGCCAGCGCCGATTTCATCGTGCGCTCGCTCGACCGCGCGGCACGCCAGCACGCGCCGCTCGCGATCCTGCAACTCGACACGCCCGGCGGCCTCGACACGTCGATGCGGCAAATCATCAAGGCCATCCTCGGCTCGCCAGTACCGGTCGCCGCGTTCGTCGCGCCGGGCGGCGCGCGGGCCGCGAGCGCGGGCACCTACATCGTCTATGCGAGCCACTTCGCGGCGATGGCGCCCGGCACCAATCTCGGCGCGGCATCGCCCGTGCAGTTCGGGATCGGCGGCGCTGCGCCGCCGGGCGGGAACCCCGCCGCACCGCGGGCGCCGGGCGGCACCCCGGGGGCGTCAGGGACATCAGGTGCGTCCGAGGCCGCCACGCAGGCCGCGCTGCCGAGCGACACGCAATCGACCGAGATCCGCAAGGCGATGCAGGACGCCTCCGCGTATATCCGTGGCCTCGCGCAGCTGCGCGGGCGCAATGCCGAATGGGCCGAGCGCGCGGTGCGCGAGGCCGTGAGCCTGTCGGCAAACGAGGCGCGCGCGCAACATGTGGTCGACCTGATCGCGCAGGATCCGGCCGACCTCGCTCGCCAGCTCGACGGCCACACCGCGACGACCACCGCCGGCACGGCGCGGCTCGCGACCGCGCATGCGCCGCTCGTCGTGCTCCAGCCCGACTGGCGCAGCCGCTTCCTGGCGATCATCGCCGACCCGAACGTCGCGCTGATCCTCTTGACGATCGGCATCTACGGCCTCTTCTTCGAATTCGCGAACCCCGGCTTCGTGCTGCCGGGCGTCGTCGGCACGATCTGCCTGCTGATCGGGCTGTTCGCGATGCAGTTGCTGCCGATCAGCTATGCGGGCCTCGGCCTCGTGCTGCTCGGTCTCGGCTGCCTGGTCGCCGAGGCGTTCCTGCCGACCTTCGGCGTGCTCGGGTTCGGCGGGATCGTGTCGTTCACGATCGGCGCGCTGATGCTGATCGACACCGACGTGCCCGGCTACGGGATTCCGTGGCCCGTGATCGCGAGCCTCGCGCTCGGCGGCGGGCTGCTCGTCGCGGGCGTATCGAGCGTCGCGCTGCGCGCGCGGCGCCGCCCGGTCGTGACGGGTGCCGAGGCGATGGTCGGCAGCATCGGCGAAGTGCTCGACGACGGCCTGCTGGCCGACCAGCCGCACGGTGCGGCTGGCGCCGCGCCGTCCGCCGCCGGCTGGGCGCGCGTGCGCGGCGAGCGCT
>NZ_CABVQC010000009.1 GCF_902499175.1 Burkholderia aenigmatica | reverse complement strand
CGGGTGCCGCGGCGGGCGGCGCCGGCGGCGTGGCGGGCGCCGACGGTGCGGCGGCCGGCCCGTCGAAGAGCGGCAGGTCCATCTGGCGATGATCGAGGGCCACGACGGCAGGCCGTGGCCGCGGACGCTGTTTCATCAGTTCGCTTCTTTTTGTCGTACGCAACGGCTGCAACCTGCGGGCGTCAGGCACGCGCGGCATCGCGCGCGCCGGCATTGTCCGCCTGGCGATACGAATCCGGATCGATCCGGCGCATTTCCGCTTCGATCCATGCTTCGACCTGCGAGTTCAATGCATCGGGCGTCAGCCCCTCGCTGGGGATCGGCTTGCCGATCGACACGGTGACGACGCCCGGGAATTTCGTGAACGAGTTGCGCGGCCACACGCGGCCTGCGTTGTGCGCGATCGGCACGACGGGGGCGCCGGTTTCGATCGCGAAGCGCGCGCCGCCCGTCTTGTACTTGCCCTGCTTGCCGACCGGCGTGCGCGTGCCTTCCGGAAACATGATCATCCACGCGCCTTCCGACAGGCGCTTCTTGCCCTGGCGGATCACCGAAACGAACGCGTTCTTGCCTTCCTTGCGGTTGATGTTGACCATGTGCAGCAGTCCGAGCGCCCAGCCGAAGAACGGCACGTACAGCAGCTCGCGCTTGAACACGTAGCAGAGCGGCCGCGGCATCAGCGCCGGAAACGCAAGCGTCTCCCATGCGGACTGGTGCTTCGACAGCAGCACGGCCGGGCCGTCGGGCAGGTTCTCGTACCCTTCGATCCGGTAGCGGATGCCGTTCAGCCAGCGCACGACCCACAGCGTCGACTTGCACCAGCCGGCCGCCATCCAGTAGCGCGCGTCGGGGCGCATGAACGGAAAGGCGATGAAGCACGCGGTGGCGTACGGCACCGTGTACAGGACGAAGTAGATCAGCAGCAGCAGGGAGCGGACGAAGCGCATCGGCGTAAGTCTGGCGTTAGGGAGGATGCGCGCGGCGGCTGCATCACTCGTGTTCGTGTGAAAGGAAATCGAGCGCGAACGCGCGCAAGTCGTCGTGAACCTTCGTGCCGGGCGGCAGGTTGCCGGCGGCGAGCGTCTTCTTGCCCTTGCCGGTGAGCACGAGGTGCGGCTGGAAGCCAACCGCGACACCGGCCTGCAGGTCGCGCAGCGAATCGCCGACGACCGGCGTGTGATCGGGATCGATCTCGAAGCGCTCGGCGATCATCTGCATCATGCCGGGTTTCGGCTTGCGGCAGTCGCAGTGATCCTCGGCCGTGTGCGGGCAGAAGAACACCGCGTCGATACGTGCGCCGACCGCGGCCGCCGCACGATGCATCTTCAGATGCATCGCGTTGAGCGTGGCCATGTCGAACAGCCCGCGACCGATGCCGGACTGGTTGGTCGCGACGACCACGCGATACCCCGCGTGGTTGAGCCGGGCGATCGCCTCGAGGGCGCCGGGCAGCGCGATCCATTCGTCGGGCGTCTTGACGAACGCATCCGAATCGACGTTGATCACGCCGTCCCGATCGAGGACGACGAGCTTTCGGTTGGGGCTGATCGGCATCGTGCGGCCCTTATGCGGCGAGCTTCGAGATGTCGGCGACGCAGTTCATCTGCTGGTGCAGCGCCGACAGCAGCGCGAGGCGGTTCGCGCGCAGCGCCGGATCTTCCGCGTTGACCATCACGTCGTTGAAGAACGTGTCGACCGGTGCGCGCAGCGCGGCGAGCGCCGACAGCGCGCCCGTGTACGCACGCGCCTCGAGCTGCGACTGCACGTGCGGCGTCACGGCCGCGAGCTGTTCGTGCAGCGCCTTCTCGGCGGCCTCGACGAGCAGCGTCGGCTGCACCGTGCCGTTCGCGCCGCCTTCCGACTTCTTCAGGATGTTCGAAATCCGCTTGTTCGCGGCCGCGAGCGCTTCGGCTTCCGCGAGGCGCGTGAATTCGCGCACCGCGTCGAGGCGCGCGACGAGATCGTCGACGCGCGTCGGGTTCAGGCTCAGCACCGCGTCGATTTCGCCGGCCGAATAGCCGCGCTCGCGCAGCAGGCCGCGCAGGCGATCCATGAAGAACGCGAAGATCGCATCGGTCGATTCGGCGACCCCGGCCACGCCTTCGAAGCGCGCGTGGGCCGTGCGCAGCAGCGACATGAGGTCGAGCGGCAGCTGCTTCTCGAGCAGCAGGCGCAGCACGCCGAGCGCATGGCGGCGCAGCGCGAACGGGTCCTTCTCGCCGGTCGGCGCGAGGCCGATGCCCCAGATGCCGACGATCGTCTCGAGCTTGTCGGCCAGCGCGACCGCGGTCGACACGGGCGTGGTCGGCAGTGCGTCGCCGGAGAAGCGCGGCTGGTAGTGCTCGGCGCAGGCGAGCGCGACGTCGTCGGCTTCGCCGTCGTGGCGCGCGTAGTACGTGCCCATCGTGCCCTGCAGCTCCGGGAACTCGCCGACCATGTCGGTCAGCAGGTCGGCCTTCGCGAGACGCGCGGCGCGCTTCGCGAGCGTGGCGTCGGCGCCGATCGCGGGTGCGATCTCGCCGGCCAGCGCTTCGAGGCGCTCGACGCGCGCGAGCGCCGAGCCGAGCTTGTTGTGATACACGACGTTCGCGAGTTGCGGCACGCGGTCGGCGAGCGGCTTCTTCTTGTCCTGCTCGAAGAAGAATTTCGCATCGGCGAGGCGCGGGCGCACGACGCGCTCGTTGCCTTCGATGATCTCGCCCGGCGTCTTCGTCTCGATGTTCGACACGATCAGGAAGCGCGAGCGCAGCTTGCCGGCGACGTCGGTCAGCGCGAAATACTTCTGGTTCGTCTGCATCGTGAGGATCAGGCATTCCTGCGGGACCTGCAGGAATTCGTCCTCGAAGCGGCACGGGTAGACGACCGGCCATTCGACCAGCGACGTCACTTCGTCGAGCAGCGACTCGGGCATCACGACGGTGTCGCCATTCGCGTGCTCGTTCAGTTGCGTGCGGATCGTTTCGCGGCGATCGGCGAAGTGCGCGATCACGCGGCCCTTGTCGCGCAGCGTGTCGGCGTACGCGCGCGCATGCTGGATCGCGACGAGGCCGTCGGACAGGAAGCGGTGGCCGAGCGTGGTATCGCCGGCGTCGACGCCGAATGCGGTGACGGGCACGATGCGATCGTCGTGCAGCACCGTCAGGCGATGCACCGGGCGCACGAACTTCACGTCGGAGCCGTCCGGGCGCTGGTAGGTCATCACCTTCGGGATCGGCAGCTTCTCGAGCGTTTCGTCGAGCGCGGCCTGCAGGCCGTCGGCGAGCGTCGCGCCGGCTGCCGAATAGTTGAGGAAGAACGCTTCGGCCTTACCGTCCTGGGCGCGCTCGAGATCGGCGATCGACAGGTTCGGGTGGCCGAGCGCCGCGAGCTTCTTCGCGAGCGGGGCGGTCGGCTTGCCTTCGGCGTCGAGCGCGACCGACACGGGCAGGACCTTTTCGCGGACCTGCTTTTCAGGGGCGACGGCGCGCACGTTCTGCACGACGACGGCGAGGCGGCGCGGCGTGGCGTAGCGTTCGAACACGAGTTCGCCTTCGACGAGGTCGCGTGCCGCGAGGCGTTGCGCGAGACCTTCGGCGAATGCGTCGCCGAGGCGCGCGAGGGCCTTCGGCGGCAGCTCTTCGGTCAGCAGTTCGACGAGCAGGGGGGCGGGATGATTGTGCGTCATGATTGGAGTGAATCTCGTCTCGTCAGTCCTGATCGATCTTGCGTTCGACCTTGAGCGGCGGCGCCCATGCCGGCTGGGCGGCATCCTGGGCGTCGGTGGTGAGGCCGGGCACGCCCGGCGGGTTGCCGAGCATCGGGAAGCCGAGCTTCTCGCGCGAGTCGTAGTAAGCCTGCGCGACGAGACGCGACAGCGCGCGGATGCGGCCGATGTACGCCGCGCGTTCGGTGACCGAGATCGCGCCGCGCGCGTCGAGCAGGTTGAACGTGTGGCCGGCCTTCAGCACGAGTTCGTACGCGGGCAGCGCGAGCTGCGCGTCGATCATCTTCTTCGCTTCCGCTTCGTAGCTGTTGAAGAACGTGAACAGCAGGTCGACGTTCGCGTGCTCGAAGTTGTAGGTCGACTGCTCGACCTCGTTCTGGTGGTAGACGTCGCCATACGACAGGCGGCGCAGCTCGGGGCCGTTCGGGCCTTGCTCTTCCCACTCCGTCCATACCAGGTCGTACACGTTCTCGACCTTCTGCAGATACATCGCGAGGCGTTCGAGACCGTAGGTGATCTCGCCGAGCACCGGCTTGCAGTCGAGGCCGCCGACCTGCTGGAAATACGTGAACTGCGTGACTTCCATCCCGTTCAGCCACACTTCCCAGCCGAGGCCCCACGCGCCGAGCGTCGGGTTTTCCCAGTCGTCCTCGACGAAGCGCACGTCGTTCTGCTGCAGGTCGAAGCCGAGTGCCTCGAGCGAGCCGAGGTACAGGTCGAGGATGTTTTCCGGCGCCGGCTTGAGCACGACCTGGTACTGGTAGTAGTGCTGCAGGCGGTTCGGGTTTTCGCCGTAGCGGCCGTCCTTCGGGCGGCGCGACGGCTGCACGTACGCGGCGCGCCACGGCTCGGGGCCGACCGCGCGCAGGAACGTGTGGACGTGCGACGTGCCTGCGCCGACTTCCATGTCGATGGGCTGGAGCAGGGCGCAACCCTGCTTGTCCCAGTAGGACTGCAGCGTCAGGATGATTTGCTGAAACGTAAGCATGAAGAGCCTTCGTGGCGCTGGCGCTCCGTTGCGGGCGGCGCTCCGGGCGGGGCCCGGAGGGTCGGCTCGCGCGGCGGCGCGGCTTGTTAGTGTGCTGAAACGCGTAATTTTACCGGATCGGCGGGCGGATGCGGCCGGAACGCGGGCGGGCGCACCGTCGGCCCCGTCCAGGCGGCCTGCGCGGGCGTACCCGGCGCGCGCCGGACGACCGCGCGCGGCCTGCGCGACGCGGGTGCTGCGCGGCTTCGAGCGGGCGTTAAGATGCGCGTATTGCGGTGCGCGCGACGCGTGCTGCGTCACTGCTTGCCGATCCCGATCGCATGGACGAACCGACCGACATCCTCATTCCGCTGCTTCCGCCCTTCCTCGCGCTGCTCGGGCAGGCCATCGATGCGCAGGCGCGCGGCGAGCGCGCCGCGCACGATCTGTGGCTCGCCGCCGCCGCGCACCTGCATGCGGTCGAGCCCGATGCGCTCGCGCAGCTCACCGGCGCGCTCATCGCGCGGCAGCGCACGGCCGACGCGGTCGCGCTCGCCGAATGCGCGGCGCGCATGCAGCCGGGTGCCACCGCGTATTTCAATCACGGCTACGCGCTGCAGATGGCGGGCCGTCACGCGGACGCCGTGGCGCCGTACCGCGCGGCGCTGGCGCTCGATGCCGAGCGGCCATCGCTGCGCAACAACCTCGCGATCGCGCTGCGGCTGTCGGGCAGCGACCGCGCCGAGGAGATCGCGCTGCTCGAAGCAGCCGTGCAGGCCGATCCGCGCGACGTGCAGGCGTGGATCAACCTCGTGGTCGCGCGGCTCGCGACGCACGACCTGGACGGCGCGCTCGCGTGCGGCGCGCGGCTCGTCGAGCTCGCGCCCGACAACGCGCTCGCGATGAACAACGTCGCGCTGGCGATGAAGGAAGCGCAGCGCTGGGACGACGCCGAGCGTTACGCGGTGCGCGCGTGCGAGTTGGCGCCCGACGACGCGTCGTACCGTTTCAACCTCGCGATCATCCAGCTCGTGCGCGGCAACTTCGCGGCCGGCTGGCGCGGCCACGAGGCGCGCTGGGACGGCGCGGGCGAGTTGCGCGGCCGTCGGCCGGCGCTGCCGGGCCCGCGCTGGCAGGGCGAGCCGCTCGCGGGCAAGACGCTGCTGGTGTGGGGCGAGCAGGGGCTCGGCGACGTGCTGCAGTTCTGCCGCTTCGTCGCGCCGCTCGCCGAGCGCGTGCATCGCGAGGGCGGCCGGCTCATCTGGAATACGTTCCCGCTGGTGGGCACGCTGATGCAGCGCAGCCTCGGCGCGCATGCGGATGCGTTCAGCGCGGGCGGTGGCGTCGACGTGCTGCCCGCGTTCGATTACGAAGTACCGCTGATCGGCCTGCCGCTGATGCTCGGCATGGAAGCGTCGACGCTCGCGTCGTCGGTGCCGTACCTGCGGGCCGATCCGTCCGCGCGCGACGCGTGGTACGCGCGGCTGGCGGGCGACCGCCGGCTGAAGGTCGGGCTCGTGTGGACGGGCAGCGCGGGGCACCAGCGCAATCCGTACCGGCGCGTCGGGCTCGAACGCTATGCCGACGCGTTCCACGGGATCGACGGTGTCGCGTTTTATTCGCTGCAGCCGGGGGCGGGCGCGGATGTCGCGGCGGCGCGCGCGGCCGGCTTCGCGATCGAGGATCTCACGGCGGAACTGACGAGCTTCGACGACACGGCCGCGTTCATCGGCGCGCTGGATCTCGTGATCACCGTCTGCACGTCGGTCGCGCACCTGTCGGGCGCGCTCGGCGCGCGCACCTGGGTGCTGCTCGACGTGAATCCGCACTGGCCGTGGCTGCTCGAACGCAAGGACAGCCCGTGGTATCCGACCGCGACGCTGTACCGGCAACCGGCGTTCGGCGCGTGGGCGCCGGTGATGGAGGCGGTGAGCCGCGACCTGCGGCGTCTGGCCGCGCAGCCGGTTCAATCGGCAGAGTCGGCAGAGTCGGCGGAGTCGGCCCGGCAGGGCTGAGCGGCCGGCCGGTTCGCGGCCACGGACCGCTGTTGCACGTTGCATTGGCGGCGGCCGCCACGCATTGCGCAGCGGCCGCCCGTTGCGTCACTTCGGCTGGCTGTCGCCGTTCTTCCGGCCGTTGCGCCGGCGCAGCCCGGGGCCGAACGTGAAGCCGAACGCGAGCAGCACGAGCGACACCGCGAGCACGATGTTGTTGCCGCTCGTCACGTAAGGCGTGAAGCCGCTCGTGCCTTCGATCCGCACGTCGAGCGAACCGATCGTGAACGGCTTCAGCTGGCCGAGCACGCGGCCGTGCGCGTCGATCGCGGCGGTCATCCCCGTATTGGTCGAGCGCAGCATCGGCCGGCCCGTCTCGAGCGAGCGCATCCGCGCGATCTGCAGGTGCTGGTCGAGCGCGATCGTGTCGCCGAACCACGCGAGGTTCGTCACGTTGACGAGCACGCCCGGCGGCTGCGGGTTGTCGCGGATCGTCGCGGCGATTTCCTCGCCGAACAAGTCCTCGTAGCAGATGTCGGCCATCACGGGCTGGTTGTGTACCAGGAACGGCTTCTGCACGGGCGCGCCGCGCGCGAAGTCGCCGAGCGGCATCTTCATCAGGTCGACGAACCACCGGAAGCCCCACGGGATGAATTCGCCGAAGGGCACGAGGTGGTGCTTGTCGTAGTGATAGATGTCGCGCGAATTCGGCGTCACGCCGTACAGGCTGTTCGTATAGTCGACGTAGTGGCCGTCCTCGGTCACCGACGCGCCGACCGCGCCGAACAGCACGGCCGAGCCCGTCGTGTCGCTGAACTTGCGGATCGCGACCGCGAACGGCTCGGGCAGCTCCTGGATCATCACCGCGATCGCGGTTTCGGGCGTGACGATCAGGTCGGCGGGCTTCTCGATGATCATCTGCGTGTACATCTTGATCGCTGCGTCGATGCCCGCTTCCTCGAACTTGATGTCCTGCTTCACGTTGCCCTGCAGCAGCCGCACGGTGAGCGGCGCGTTCGCGGGCACGGTCCACGTGACCTGCGACAGGCCGAGACCGGCCGCGATCAGCGCGAGCGCGATGCCGGCCGGCGCGGCGATGCGTATGCGCGCATTGCCGGCGCGGGGTTCGGCGAGCGGCGATGGCCGGGCGGCGGCGAGCGCCTGCACGACGAGCGCGGCGAACAGCGCGAGCACCCACGCGATCCCGTACACGCCGGCGACCGGCGCGAAGCCCGCGAACGGGCCGTCGACCTGCGGATAGCCGCTGGCGAGCCACGGGAAGCCGGTGAGGACGGTGCCGCGCAGCCATTCGCCGAGTGCCCAGGCGCTCGCGAACGCGAATGCGCCATGCCAGGTCGGCGAGAACGGCCGCGGGTCGCGCGTGCGGCGATGCCACGCATGGCCCGCGCAGAACGACCACAGCCCGGCGGAGAACGCCGGGTACAGCGACAGGTACAGCGAGAACAGCACGAGCGCGCCGCCCGCGAGCGGCGCGGCCATCTCGCCGTACACGTGCATGCTGATGTAGAGCCACCAGATGCCGGTGATGAAGTTGCCGAAGCCGAACGCGCCGCCGGTGAGCGCGGCGCTGCGCCAGCTCGCGGTGCGCATGAGCTGCGCGAAAAACCAGACGAATACGACGAGTTGCAGCCAGCCGCCATGCGGCGTCGGTGCGAAGCTGAGCGTATTGGCCGCGCCGGCGAGCAGCGCGGCCGGGTAGTGCCAGCGCGGCAGCGCGCGGCCGGGTGTCGGCGCGAGCAGGCCGCCAGCCGGGCGGGACAGGATCGGATCGTCCATGTGAAGCGAAAGTGGGCGAGCGGTTGTGGAACGCGCGGCTGGCGCGCGACGGTCAGTCCTCGTGCGAGGTTTCGGCGCGACGGCTGGCGAGCGGGTTGCGGCGTACCAGCAGTACGTGAACCTGGCGCGCATCGCCGCGCTGAATCTCGAACACGAGGTTGCCGAGCTGCAGCTTCTCGCCGCGATGCGGGACGCGGCCGAAATGATGCGTGATCAGCCCGCCGATCGTGTCGACTTCGTCGTCGGGGAAATCGGTGCCGAACGTCTCGTTGAACTGTTCGATCTCGGTGAGCGCGCGCACGCGGTAGCGGCCATCGGGCCCCGAGATGATGTTGCCGGCTTCCTCGTCGAAGTCGTATTCGTCCTCGATGTCGCCGACGATCTGCTCGAGCACGTCCTCGATCGTGATCAGGCCCGCGACGCCGCCGTATTCGTCGACGACGATCGCGAGGTGGTTGCGGTTCACGCGGAAGTCGTGCAGCAGCACGTTCAGGCGCTTCGATTCGGGAATGAACACGGCCGGGCGCAGCATCCCGCGCACGTCGAATTCCTCTTCGGCATAGAAACGCAGCAGATCCTTCGCGAGCAGCACGCCAATGACGTTGTCGCGGTTCTCCTCGTACACGGGGTAGCGCGAGTGCGCCTTCTCGAGGACGAACGGGATGAAATCTTCGGGCTTGTCCGCGATGTTGATCGCGTCCATCTGGGCGCGCGGCACCATGATGTCGCGCGCGCACAGGTCGGACACCTGGAACACGCCTTCGATCATCGACAGCGAATCGGCGTCGATCAGGTTGCGTTCGTGGGCGTCCTGGAGGATTTCCAGCAACTCGCCGCGGGATTCGGGCTCGGGCGAGATGAAGTCGGTCAGGCGCTCGAGGAGCGAGCGCTTTTCTTGCGGTTTGTCGGTTGACTTACGACTGGGATACGAATCGTTCATGGTGGTGCGCCCGGGTCATGCCGGAGCGCGCTGTCACGGAGTAGGCAAGGATACACCAAGGGCACGACGCGACCGTGTCACACCGGCCGCATGGCCAGGGTGGGCAGCGCGCGCGGGCCCCGCTCGGGAACGGTCGCGCCGGGCGCGACATCGTCCTCGGTTCCATCCTATCTCAGAAAAGGGCGGCGGGGCAGCGGCGGCAAAAAACGGGTGCGGAAGGGGCCGGGAACCGTGACGCGGGAAAGCGGCCGGCCGAGGCGGCCAGCGGCGGCATTCTGCCGCACGGGGGCTTGGCCGCCGGGGCGTGGATCAGAACCGCATGCCGGCCGAGCAGCCGCCGGCGGCCGCACCGTTGGTCGCGGCGCCGCCGCAGCCAAGGATTCCGCAGCCGAACAGCGCGATGCTCGCGGCGACGAGCAGCGCGGCGACCTTGCAGCGCGACCAGCGTGACGGTTTCATCGTTTATGCCCGCGTTTGAATCCGCACCCGCCGCGGCAGCGCGTGGCGGCGAGCCGGGCGTCGTGCCACGTCACCGGCATCGCGCGAGCAGCCCTTCAAGTGCGCGATCGGGGATGCCGCTCGCGCGCAGCGCGTCGACCGTGCGGCTCACGTAGTCGAGCGTCGTGCCGTAGCGGCCGGCCGCGCAGTCGAACACTTCCTTTACGATGGGGTCGGACAGCTTGCCCGTATAGGTCGGCGCGTCGCGGCGCATCACGAATGCGAGCGCGTTCACGCGTTCGCCGTTCTCGAGCGAGCACGGCAGCCATGCGGGCCGGTACGAACCCATCGGCATCTCGCGCTTCCACAACGTTTCGAGGTGCGGCTGCGCGGTCGGGCCGGCGAGCCGGAACGCGATGCCCGAGCACGAGCCGCCGCGATCGAGCGCGAGCACGAGGCCCGGGCGTTCGGGCGTGCCGCGGTTCACGCGCGACCACAGGTAGAGCCCGCGATGATAGCCGTGCACCTTGCCGCGCACGGCGGCGATGGTCGGCAACCCGGGGTTCCAGATCAGCGAGCCATAGCCGAACAGCCAGAGATCCTGCTGACCGTCCCAGTCGCGCATCGTGTGCGCGAGCGAGGCCGCGAGCTCGTCTTCCGTCAGCAGGCGCCCGTCGCCGATCGACGGCGGGTAGGCGGGCGGGAGCGTCGCGGCGTTGCGCATCGTGCGGACGGCTTACTGGTACGGGTTCGGGAAGCCCAGCTTGGCGAGGATGTCGACTTCGAGCGCTTCCATTTCGGCCGCGTCCTCGTCGCTCGTCTCGTGGTCGTAGCCTTGCGCGTGCAGCGCGCCGTGCACCAGCAGGTGCGCGTAATGGGCCGTGAGCGACTTGCCCTGGTCGTGCGCTTCCTTCTCGACGACCGGGCAGCACAGCACGAGGTCGCCGATCACGGTGCCGTCGGGCGCCGCGTCGTACGCGAAGGTCAGCACGTTGGTCGGGTAGTCCTTGTGGCGGTAACCGGCGTTCAGCGTGCGGCCTTCTTCTTCGCCGACGAAGCGCACGGTGAGCTGCGCGCTGGCGAACAGCGCCGGCTCGATCCATTCGGCGATCAGCTTGCGCTTGGGGCAAGTCTTGCGCACGTCGCTCGTGATCTCGTCGCCGTACTGCACGGACAGGTCGAGCTCCGGCTCGCGCAGCGCGTCTTCGGTGTCGTCTTCGCGCGGCGCGGGCTCGGCACCGACGTGCAGCGTCACGCTGTCGTAGTGCTCGGGCTGCAGCGCGAGCTTCGCGCGCATCGCCGGATCGTTGTGCTGCGCGACGATCGCAACGGCGGCTTCTCCCGAACTGCCCGACAGGTCGAACATCAGGCTGCGGCCATCCGGGAAGTCGATTCGCAGCCCTTGCGCGTTGACGGTCCGGGCCTTGCCCTTCGCATCGAACAGCGACAGGCGGGGGGAGGCGGGCGCGGCGGACTGGGCGCGCCCGGACTTGCGGGAACGGGAGGATTTCATGACGCGTGCGGCGATTAGGACGCGTTGAGGATACACCAAACGGCCGATCGCACCCGAATTCGCGCAGGCGAAAAAAAGCCCGGCGCGCCGTCTGGCGGGCCGGGCTGTCAGACCAAGCGGCGCGCAGGCGCCGCCGGCCGGTCAGCCGTCCTGGTGCTGCGCGTGGAACTCGTCGTACGCCTCGACGATGCGCGCGACGAGCGGATGGCGCACGACGTCCGCGCTCGTGAAGCGCGTGAGCGCGATGCCGCGCACGCCGCTGAGCACCTGCTGTGCCTCGACGAGGCCGCTCTTGTGGCCGCGCGGCAGGTCGACCTGGCTCGTGTCGCCGGTCACGACCGCCTTCGAGCCGAAGCCGATCCGCGTGAGGAACATCTTCATCTGTTCGGGCGTCGTGTTCTGCGCCTCGTCGAGGATGATGAACGCGTGGTTCAGCGTGCGGCCGCGCATGTACGCGAGCGGTGCGATCTCGATCATCTGGCGCTCGAACATCTTCGCCGTCTTGTCGAAGCCGAGCAGGTCGTACAGCGCGTCGTACAGCGGACGCAGGTACGGGTCGACCTTCTGCGCGAGATCGCCCGGCAGGAAGCCGAGCCGCTCGCCGGCCTCGACGGCCGGGCGTGTCAGCACGATCCGCTTGACCTGGTCGCGCTCGAGCGCGTCGACCGCGCACGCGACCGCGAGGTAGGTCTTGCCGGTGCCGGCAGGCCCGACGCCGAGCGTCACGTCGTGCGACAGGATCTGCTTCAGGTATTCGCGCTGCGCCGGCGTGCGGCCGCGCAGGTCGGCGCGCCGCGTGTAGAGCTTCGGTGCAGGCTCCTCGTCCGGCTCGCTGGCGTCGAGCTGTACGATGGGGTCGTCGAACGGATGGTCGGGGTCGCCGCGGAAGCGCACGTCGAGCGTGTCCTGGCGCCCGTTGCCGGACGTGTGGCGCACTTCGACCAGCGCGAGCTGGATGTCGTCGACCGACAGCGCATCGCGCGCGCGGTTGTAGAAGTTCTCGAGCGCGGCGAGCGCGAGCTTGGCGCCGCGACCGCGGATCGCGATCCGGTGGCCGCGTCGCGACAGCGTGACGTCGAGCGCCTGTTCGATCTGCCGCAGGTTCTCGTCGAGCGGGCCGCAGAGGTTGGCGAGGCGCGCGTTGTCGTCGCGCGGCGCGACGAATTCCAGTGCTTGGGTCGGCTTCAAAGTGGCGTCGGGTTCCTGTTGAGCGTCAGTCAGTGGGTGGCCGCGCTCGCGTCGTCGCTGACGAGCAGGAGCTCGCCGCGCAGCGAATGCGGATACGCATGGTTGATCTTCACGTCGATCATCTGGCCGATCAGGCGCGGGTGCGACGCGAGCGGCGCCGGGAAATTCACGACCCGGTTGTTCTCGGTGCGGCCCGCGAGTTCGTTCGGGTCCTTGCGCGACGGGCCCTCGACGAGGATCCGCTCGACCTTCCCGACCATCGACTGGCTGATGCGCGCGACGTTTTCCTCGATGGTCGCCTGCAGATGTTGCAGGCGTTTGAGCTTCACTTCGCGCGGCGTGTCGTCGTGCAGGTTCGCGGCCGGCGTGCCGGGGCGCGGGCTGTAGATGAACGAGAAGCTGGTGTCGTAGCTCATGTCGTGCACGAGCGCCATCATCTTGTCGAAATCGTCCTCGGTCTCGCCGGGGAAGCCGACGATCATGTCGGTCGACAGCGACAGGTCCGGGCGGATCGCGCGCAGCTTGCGGATCACCGACTTGTATTCGAGCACCGTGTAGCCGCGCTTCATCGCCATCAGGATGCGGTCGGAACCGTGCTGGACGGGCAGGTGCAGGTGGTTCACGAGCTTCGGCACCTTCGCGTAGGTGTCGATCAGGCGCTGCGTGAATTCCTTCGGGTGCGACGTCGTATAGCGGATCCGCTCGATGCCGGGGATGTCGGCGACGTATTCGATCAGCGTCGCGAAATCGGCGATCTCCGACGAGCCGGCCGTCAGCGCGCCACGATAGGCGTTCACGTTCTGGCCGAGCAGCGTGACTTCGCGCACGCCCTGGTCGGCGAGGCCGGCCACTTCGGTCAGCACGTCGTCGAGCGGGCGCGACACTTCATCGCCGCGCGTGTACGGCACCACGCAGTAGCTGCAGTACTTCGAGCAGCCTTCCATGATCGACACGAACGCGCTCGGCCCTTCGACGCGCGCGGGCGGCAGGTGGTCGAACTTCTCGATTTCGGGGAACGTGATGTCGACCTGCGAGCGGCCGCTCGCGCGGCGCGCGTCGATCATCTGCGGCAGGCGGTGCAGGGTCTGCGGGCCGAATACCAGGTCGACGTACGGTGCACGGGACACGATCGACGCGCCTTCCTGGCTCGCGACGCAGCCGCCGACGCCGATCAGCAGATCCGGCTTCGCTTCCTTCAGCTCGCGCACGCGGCCGAGATCGGAGAACACCTTCTCCTGCGCCTTTTCACGCACCGAGCACGTGTTGAACAGGATGATGTCCGCGTCTTCCGGGGTGTCGGTCTTTTCGAGGCCTTCGGCCGCATTCAGCACGTCCACCATCTTGTCCGAGTCGTACTCGTTCATCTGGCAGCCGAAGGTCTTTACGTAAACTTTCTTGGTCATGGGGGTTCGCCGTTCGCAGTGGTTGACCTGGGGGCGTCGTCAAGAGTGAATCGGGACGGCCGTGCGCTGCACGCGGATGGCGCGCAGCCAGCATGAAAGGCCGTCGGGAAAGCCTTCCATTATAGCTTTTCATGCTGCCCGGGACGGGCGGCGGGTTGCGGCCGCGCGACGCCGCCTGCCAGGTTTCGACCCCCGGACGACGGTGCGCCGGCCATCAGCGGCACGCGTTCAGCAGGTCGTCGTGCGCGGCTTCCTCGCGCGCGAAGCGTTCGGCGAGAAAGTCGAGCAGCACGCGCACGCGTGGCGCCATGTAGCGCTTGCCGGGATAGATCGCGTGCAGCGGCGCGCTCTGGTGCCGCCAGTCGGGCAGCAGGACCTTGAGCCGCCCGGCGCGGATGTCGTCGGCGACATCCCAGATCGAGTTCAGCACGATGCCGCGGCCGCGCAGCGCCCACTCGCGGGCGAGGCCGCCGTCGTTGGTCTCGAACGCGGTGGCGAGCGGCACCGTGCAGGTCTGGGTGTCGTCGCCGCGCGTGAAGCGCCACGTGTTCATCGGCCCGGACGCCACCGTGATCACGTTGCACGGAAAGCGGGCCAGATCGTGCGGATCACTCGGCACGCCGTGGCGTTCGATGAAAGACGGCGCCGCGCACGGCACGCGCCGGTCCGCGGCGAGCCGGCGGGCGATCAGCGCGCCGTCGGGCGGTGCCGCGAAGCGGATCGCGAGGTCGATCTCGTCCTGCCACAGGTTCACCGTCGAGTCGGACGCCGTCAGCGAGAACGTCACGTCCGGGTAGCGGGCGGTGAATTCGTCGAGCCAGTCGAGCAGCCGGCGGCGGCCGAAATCGGACGTCGCCGACAACCGCACCCGGCCGGCGACGACATTGCGGCCGGCCTGCAGCAGCGCGTTGGCGTCGTCGAGCGCCTGCAATGCCTGCCGGCAGCCGTTCAGGTACAGGCGGCCCTCGTCGGTGAGCCGCAACTGCCGGGTCGAACGATCGAACAGCCGGGTCGCGACGGCTGCCTCGAGCTTTGCGAGGCGCGCGCTCGCGGCGGCCGGCGTGAGGTTCAGCTTGCGCCCGGCAGCGGACAGGCTGCCCAGTTCGGCCGCCTCGACGAACAGCCGGATATCGCCCAGTCGATCCATCGGATTTTTCAGAAATTTTTGAAAATGGTTCAAATGCCACGCCAATTCTCAAATATAGGCGTATTCGGGACAATGCGCGCACATCCCGCATTTTGGTGCGGTGCGGCACCGACCGGGCGCCGCACCCGCCGCTTCCCGGAGAACCTCATGCCCATTCCCTTGCTGGCGCTCGCGATCAGCGCCTTCGCCATCGGCACCACCGAATTCATCATCATGGGCCTGTTGCCCGAAGTCGCGCAGGATCTGGCCGTGTCGCTACCGTCGGCCGGGCTGCTCGTGACCGGCTACGCGCTCGGCGTCGCGGCCGGCGCGCCGCTGCTCGCGGTGCTGACGAGCCGCATGCCGCGCAAGGCCGCGCTGCAGTTGCTGATGGCGATTTTCATCGTCGGCAACGTGCTGTGCGCGACCGCGTCCGGCTACGCGATGCTGATGGTCGCGCGCGTCGTCACGTCGTTCGCGCACGGATCGTTCTTCGGGATCGGCGCGGTGGTCGCCGCATCGCTCGTGCCGACCGACAAGCGCGCGAGCGCGATCGCGCTGATGTTCACGGGGCTCACGCTGGCGAACGTGCTCGGCGTG
The DNA here is from genome assembly GCF_902499175.1 of Burkholderia aenigmatica. Classification (GTDB taxonomy): domain Bacteria; phylum Pseudomonadota; class Gammaproteobacteria; order Burkholderiales; family Burkholderiaceae; genus Burkholderia; species Burkholderia aenigmatica. The sequence goes on along the minus strand of NZ_CABVQC010000009.1, from coordinate 157,999 downwards.
CCGTTCGGCACGTTCGTCGGTCAGCTGCTCGGCTGGCGCGCGTCGTTCTGGATCGTCGCCGCGCTCGGCGTGCTGGCGCTCGGCGGCGTCGCCGCGCTCGTGCCGAACCGCCACGACAGCGGGCCGGTCGGCCTCGGCCACGAAGTGCGCGTGCTGAAGGAGCCGCAGGTGTGGCTCGCGCTGCTGATGACGGTGCTCGGCTTCGGCGGCGTGTTCGTCGTGTTCACGTACATCGCGCCGATCCTCCAGTCCGTGTCGGGCTATTCGCCGCGCGCGGTCGCGCTGATCCTCGTGCTGTTCGGCGCGGGGCTCACGATCGGCAACACGCTGGGCGGCAAGCTCGCCGACCGCGCGCTGATGCCGTCGCTGATCGCGATCCTCGTCGCACTGATCGCAGTGATGGTCGTGTTCGCGAAGACGAGCCACTATCCGGTCGCGGCGGCCGTGACCGTGTTCGCGTGGGGGATCGCCGCGTTCGCGACGGTGCCGCCGCTGCAGGCGCGCATGGTCGAGAAGGCCGCGAGCGCGCCGCATCTCGCGTCGACGCTGAACATCGGTGCGTTCAACGTCGGCAATGCACTCGGTGCGTGGCTCGGCGGCTTTGCGCTGGATCGCGGCCTCGCGCTCGATGCGCTGCCGTGGGTCGCCGTCGCGGTGACGTTCGCGGCGCTCGTCGTCACGTGGTTCGCGATGCGGCTCGATGCGCGCGGGCCGGCAAGCGGCGCGGCGCCGGCGGCGCAATGAATGGCGAATGAGCGGCGCCTGCGCGACGCGATAGCGGCAGGAAAAGGTTCGCGAGAAACGCATTCCTCCGCGATGCTGATAACGGTGTGAAGATAACTTCGTTTGCCGGTGCAGGGCCGGGTGATAGCGTCTCGATACGCGCCGTTGCTGGCGCAACCCGATTCCGATCCCGGCTTACCCCATACGCAGGGCTGCACAAGCGGCCCGGAGGCAATGCTATGTCTTCATCCCTGGCGCTCGTGCGCGACCTGTCTTCCTTCGAGTCCGGCAATGCCGTCGATGCGCGGGCCGCTGCGTCGCTCGACGTGCTCGAGCAGGTCGTCGGCGTGAACCTCGCGCGGTTGCGTGCCGAGCGGCAGTTGTCGCTCGATGCGCTCGCACGGCTGTCCGGCGTGTCGCGTGCGATGCTCGCGCAGATCGAGTCGGCGCGCAGCGTGCCGTCAATCAAGGTGCTCTGCAAGATCGCCGCGGCGCTGAAGGTATCGGTCGCCGCATTCCTGCGCCGCCATGCGGTGAACGGCTTCGAGCATCTGGCGGCCGAGCGTGCGTCGCGCGTCGTCAGCTCGAACGGCCGCTTCTCGGCGCGCGCGCTGTACCCGGAAGGCGAGCCGGCCGCGGCCGAGTTCCACGAGCTGCGGATCGCGCCGCTGCATACGGAGCCCGGCACCCGTCGCGCGCCCGGCACGACGGTCAACCTCGTCGTCAGCGAGGGCACGCTGGAAGTCAGCGTACATGATCGCCGCCAGTTGCTCGCGACCGGCGATGCGATCGTGTTCGATGCCGACCAGCCGTACAGCCTGCGCAATCCGGGTGACAGCGAGGCGCGCGCGTTTCGCGTGACGGTGAGCCCCGAGGTGCCGCCGCGCTGGCTCGTGCCCGATGCGGCGCACGCGACCCATGCAGCGCACGCGGCCGGCTGATCGCGCAGGCCGCACGGAAGCGGGCCGCGTTCCCGTCGTTGGGGAGAGATCGCGGGTCGCCCGTCGGCCGTTCGGACGATGCCGTTAGACGGAGTCGTCAGTAAGGTTTTAGGTGATGTTCGCTGCGCCGCGCGCGCAGCTGTTGTATGCTTGGCCCGCCGTTGATGGGATTGGCCCATCCGGCAATCAGTGCGTCTTCAGGGCGGGGCGAAATTCCCCACCGGCGGTAGGCTGGCGTAAGCCGGCGAGCCCGCGAGCGCCCGCGCATCCGCGCGGGGTCAGCAGATCTGGTCGAATGCCAGAGCCGACGGTCACAGTCCGGATGAGAGAAGATGTGCAGATAGTCATGTCCGCCAGGGCCGCTTCGCGATGCATGCGAAGCGGGTTGTCGTTCTGTCTGTTTGCAATGCCCTGAAACGTTTTTCGCCCAAATCGTCTTTGCGAGGAGCGTTTCACATGTCCTTGATGTCCATTTCGTCGGCACCCGCCGACGCCTTTGCCGATCTCCCGTTGCTGGATTCCGAACCGGTGCCGCCGCGCATTGCCGCCGCGCTCGAAGCGATGCGCGCAGGCCGTGCGGTCGTGCTGCAGGACGACCACGACCGCGAGAACGAAGCCGACCTGATCGTTGCCGCCGAGCGCATCACGCCCGAGACGATGGCGCTGCTGATCCGCGAGTGCAGCGGCATCGTGTGCCTGTGCCTGACCGACGACACGGTGCGTGCGCTCGAGTTGCCGCCGATGGTGCAGACCAACGAGAGTCGCAACGGCACCGCGTTCACCGTCTCGATCGAGGCACGCGAAGGCGTGCATACGGGCGTATCGGCGGCCGATCGCGTGACGACGATCCGCGCGGCGATCGCCGAAGGGGCGAAGCCGCACGACATCGTGCGCCCCGGCCACGTGTTTCCGTTGCGTGCGCAACCGGGCGGCGTGCTGGCACGCCGCGGTCACACCGAAGGCACGGTCGACCTGTCGATCCTCGCAGGCCTGAAGCCGGCCGGCGTGCTGTGCGAGCTGATGAATCCGGACGGCACGATGACGCGCGGCGACGACGTCGAGCGTTTTGCGCAACAGCACGGGCTGCCGATGCTGACGATCGCGGAACTCGTCGAGTTCCGCGAGGCGCTGGCCGCTGCGCGCGAGCGCTGCTGCGAACCGGCCTGAGGGTAAGGAAGGCGGGCGCGTTCGCGCGCCCGTGGCACGGCGTGCGTGAACCGGCGCACGCCGGATCGGCTCGATCAGCGTGATCGGGCCGGCACGACCGTCAGGACTGTACGTCCCCGAACTCGCCGCGCATGCCGGCTTCGACGAACGCCGGCAGTTCGTCCATCTTGCGCATGATCCGCGTGATGCCCATCGCGCGCAGCGCGTCCGCGTAGTTGTCCGGGATGTGGCTCGCGCCGACGAACGCGATCGTCTTCATGCCCGCCGCACGCGCGGCATTCAGCCCCGATACGCTGTCCTCGACGACGATGCAGCGTTCCGGCGCGACACCGAGCGTGTGCGCCGCATGCAGGTAGACGTCGGGGTAGGGCTTCGGCCGCGCCACCTGCTCGGAGCTGAACACGCGATCGCCGAAGATCTCGGTGAGCGACGCGCGCTTCAGCGAGCTGCGCACGCGCGCGAGCCGGCTGTTCGACACGACCGCCGCCGGCAGGCTCACCTTCAGCAGCGCATCGCGCACGCCGGTGATCGGCGCGAGCGACTGCGCCAGCGCGCTCTCGATGTTGTGCTCGATGGTCTCGATGAAATTGGCCGGCATTTCGATCCCGAAGCGGGATTCGATTCCCGCCAGGAAGCGCGACGTCTGCTGGCCGAACGCCGACTTCGCGGCGGCTTCGAAATCGAGATTCGGGAACGTGGCGGACAGCGTGTCGAGCAGCACGCGGTCGGCGATGACTTCGCTGTCGACGAGCACGCCGTCGCAGTCGCAGATGAGGTGATCGAGCATGGTGGTGAAAAGCGGGATGTCGGCGACGCAGATCAATTCGCCATCATACGTGCTTTCACGCATACGCCGCGCGACGCTTCGGCAAATTTTCCCGATGCGTCCGCGTGCTCGCCACGTGTCGTCCAGAGGGGCGGCCGATCGTCCGGTGGCGGCCCGCGGGCGCGGTGCGCCGCCGCCTGCCAGCGGTTGCGTTACAGCTCGATCACGCGCCCCGTTTTCCACGACTTCATCGCGGCCTCGGCCAGTTCGAGCGCGGCGAGCCCGTCGTCGATCGTCGTCCTGACCGGCGTGCCGTCGCGCAGCGCGTCGACGAAGTGCGCGATCTCGGCCGCGTACGCATGCCGGTAGCGCTCGAGGAAGAACGGCTCCGGCACGTCCGTCGCGATGCCGCCCGCGAGCCACGCGCTCACCTCGGTCGGCCGCACGTTGCCGGCCTGCAGCATCCCGTTGCTGCCGAGCAGTTCGAAACGCTGATCGTAGCCGTACGCGGCGCGCCGCGACGTGTTGATCTGGCACAGCAGCCCGCGCCGCGTGCGGATCGTCACGGCAGTCGAATCGATGTCGCCTGCGTCTTGCACGGCCGGATCGGTCAGGCAACTGCCGGTTGCGTGCAGCGTCTGCGCTTCGTCGCCGAGGATCCAGCGGAACACGTCGAAATCGTGGATCAGCATGTCCTTGAAGATGCCGCCCGAGCTGCGGATGTAGTCGACGGGCGGTGCGCCCGGGTCGCGGCTCGTGACGACCAGCATTTCCGGCGCACCGATCTCGCCGCGCTCGACGCGCGCCTTCAGCGCGGCGAAGGTCGGGTCGAAGCGGCGCTGGAAGCCGATCATGCAGGTCACGCCGCTGCGCCGGACGACGTCCGCGCACGCACGCGAGCGCTCGACGGTCAGGTCGACGGGCTTCTCGCAGAACACGGCCTTGCCCGCGTGCGCAGCCGCGACGATCAGGTCCGCATGCGTGTCGGTGCTCGACGCGATCACCACGGCCTGGACAGCCGGATCGCCGAGCGCGCGCTCGACGTCGGCCACCTGCGCGCCGTGCGCGTGGGCCAGTGCTTCGGCCGACGGCGCGTGCCGGTCGACCACGTACTTCAGCTTCGCGCCCGGATGGCGCGCGAGATTCGCCGCGTGGATCTTGCCGATCCGTCCCGCGCCGAACAACGCGAATTCGATCATTCCGTTCTCCTGTTGATTTCGTGGTTTTCCATCGGCACGCGGCTCGAGTCGGCCATGCACCGTGGCGGCGGTCATCGATCCGCCAGTGCGCCGCGCACGTAGTCGATGCTCGCCCGCAGCCGGTCCTCGATATCGTCGGCTTCGGCGATCTCGCTCGCGAATGGCTCGAACGAGAACGCGCCGCGGTAGCCGCGCGCGAGCAGTTCGCGCAGTTGCCGGATATTGCCGAGCCGGTCGGCGCCGCCGACCAGCACGCGATGGCCGTCGCGCATCCGGTCGACCGGCAGGTCGTCTTCCTCGACGCCCGAGAGATGCACGAGGCCCGTCAGGTTCGGGAAGAAGATGTCCTCGCCCGACAGGTGATGGTGGAACGTGTCGTGCACGAGCCGGAACACCTGTTCGCCCGCCGCGTCGTAGATGCCTTTCACCGCATCCGACTTGCGGCGCAGCGCGCATTCCTCGAAGCCGAGCGGCTCGATGAAGCCGAGCAGGCCGCGCGCGGCGAGGATTGGCTCGAGCGCTTTCAGCGCTTTCACGAGGTCGGCGTGGCGCACGTCCGCGCTGCGCGCGTCGCTCCGGCTGTTGGTCGGGCACAGCACCAGCGCACGCGCGCCGCATTGCGTCGCGTAGTCGGCCAGCACGGTCGCCTCGTCCGCGCGCTCGGCGTTCCATTGCTCGAAGCGTTGCAACGCGTTGATCGTCAGGATCGTCACGCCACCGGCTTCGGCCGTTGCGCGCACGGCGGTGGCCGGCGTGCCGTCGGCGATCTCGACGCCGTCGAGATCGTTGCGGATCTCGATCGTGTCGACGCCGAGGCGCTTGCACAGCGCGACGTAACGGTCGAACGGCAAGCGCGGCGCGCTCATCCGGTTCAGCGAAAAATGGAAGGCTTGCGTCATCGTTCTGTCCTTGGGGTTCGAGTGGGGGCGGGTTCGAATCAGGTGCCGGTGTGCACGAGGTTGGCTGTCGACGGCGCGGCGAGGGCATGCCACGTGTCGCGCAGCCAGTGCGCGCACGCGATGTTGTTGTCGAAGATCGAATAGCGTGCGCCGCCGCCGTAGTCGGGGAACGGGATGAACTCGCAGCTGATCTGTTCGAGTCGCGACGGTTGTGCGTGGGTCTGCGATTGCAGCAACTGGCGAAGCGCGGCCTTCCACGTGTCGAGCGCCGCCGCGTGCCATGTGCCGTGATAGGCGCCCGGCGCTGGCGCGACGAACGGATACTGGATGCCGCGCCCGGGCTTGCCGTTCGCGCGGCGCATCCAAGGGTTGTCGGGATTGTTCGGGCTCACGCTGCGCGCATGCGCGTGCCGGACCCAGCCGCGCGCGATCCAGTCGGTGTAGAGGGCGTCGGGCGACGCAGGGTCGAGCATCCGGCGGCCGCCGTCGGCCGCTTCGCGCAGGCCCGATGCATCGAGTTCGGCGCGATTGCCGATCTTGAACAGCAGGTGCGAATGATCGATCGTGATCCGGAACGGCACGCCGGCCTGCTCGACATGCCGCGCGACGCGCGCGATGCGCGTGAAATCCTCGCTCCACATGTCGACGTGCACTTCGAGGCTCGGCAGGCAACCGGCCGGCTCGCCGCGCTCGTAAGTGCGCAGGTAGAAATCGGCGACTTCGCGATCCGACAGCGGATGACCGTCCGCGTGATGCGCGAGCAACTGGCAGTTGAGCACCGTGCTGCCGAAGCGCGCACCCGCGTCGACGATTTCGGCGACGTGTGCTTCGTCGCGGCCCGCGCACCAGATGCCGCCGATCACGCGAATCGGCAGCGCATGGCGTTCGACCAGCGCGAAATACGGCGACAGGTCTTCGCCGCGCGCTGGGTTCTTTTCGACGTAGTCGAATGCACCGGCGCCGGCGACCATCCGGAAGCGTTCGGCGGGCGCGGGCAACGGCAGGCCGTCGTGTTCGAGCACGCCGTCGAGGTTCACGCCGATGAGAATCGGTTCAGCCATCGTCTCCTGTCCGCCGTTGTCATGGGATTGGCTGCCCAATGTACGGATGCGCGGCGCGGGCTGCATGACAAACGTTGGCGAAAAATCGCCAATGCGGCGGTCGATTTTTTTGCAACGCGCATGCGGTGCGACAGACGGTGCGACAAACGCTTCACCCAGCGGCGGGATTCAGGTCGGCAGGTAGGCGCTGGTCCTCACGTTCGCCGGACAGAACACGCGGAATTCGACCGGGTCGGCCGGCGGCGGCTGTTCGACGATTCCGCACGCATGCAGCACGTGTTGCAGCGCGGAAATCACCTGACCGTCCGGATCCTGGTCGATCGCGAGGTCCATCGCGCCGGCTTCGATGAAGGTGCGATGCAGGTCGATCATCTCGTGGCCGATCCACACGATCCGGCCGGTGGCGCCGGCCTTGCGCAGCGCCGCTTCGATGCCGGCCGAGCCGGCGCCGCTGTTGTAGATCGCGACCACGTCGTCGTGCGCCTGCAGCGCCTTCGTCACGGCGCGGTAGCAGCGGTCGTCCTGGTCGAGCGTCTCGACCGGCTCGTCGGCGCAGCGGACGGCGGCGAACGCTTCGGTGAGCTGGTCTCGGCAGCCGGCCATCCGGTCGGCGTGCGCGCGGTAGCCCATGCGCCCGCCGAGCAGCAGCACGCGGCCGGGGCGTGCCGCCAGGCGGCCGATGTAGTAGCCGGCGGTGCGCCCGGCCCGGTAGTTGTCGATGCCCGCGAAGTGCACGCGGTCGATGCCGCCGATGTCGGTGACCATCGTGACGACGGTCTCGCCGCGCGCGATCGCGCCGGCCAGCGCGTCGCGCACACGGGCCGTGTCGCGCGCCGTCACGATCAGTGCCGCGCGCCGGTACGCGGGCTTTTCGATCAGCGCGGCGGCCCGCTCGTCGTCGGCGGCGGGCAGGATCGTCCGGTGCACGACTACGCGCCGGTCGAGCATCTGCAGCGAGCGCTGCAACGCCAATTGCAGCCGCCGGAAGAATGCCGCGTCGGTGTCCGGCAGCAGCACGTCGACATGGATCAGCCCGTGCCGCGTGTCGGGCAACTGACGCGGCACGCCGAGCTGCCGCGCGGCCGCCACCACGCGCTCGCGCGCTTGTGCCGACACGCTGCCGCGCTCGTTCAGCACACGGTCGACGGTGGTCGTGCTGACCCCGGCGAGCGCCGCGATCTCGTCGAAGCGTGCGGTGCGCTTGCGCCAGCGCGGCCCGGATTCGCCTGCCATGGTTGTCTCCATCGTGGTGTCGCCATCGAGACGTGGCGATGCGAGGAACGCTAAAGCGATGGCGAAATTTCGTCAACGTTTCGATTGAGCGGAGGCGGCCGCGGGCCTAATTTTGATTCCATGCCGAAGCGCTTGCCGCGCTTCCTACGAACAAGGAATCAAGGAGACGCACGTGGCTCATCTCGACGATCAGGCGCACGACCGCACGGCGGCGCGCCGTCAGGAGTACCGGATGATCGGCGGTGCCGGCGAGCGCGCGCACGCGGCCGGGCTCGTCAACGCCGAGTGGTACCGGTGCGCGGTGCCGCGGCCGCTGATGAAGCAGCTGATGCAGCGCGGCGACGCGCGCGCGATCCGCGACACGCTGCTCTGGTACGCGGCGATCGCGATCAGCGGTGTGCTCGCGTGGCTGGCGTGGCGCACGCATTCGGCGTGGGCGATCCCCGCGTTCTTCGTGTACGGCACGCTCTACTGCAGCCCGGCCGATTCGCGCTGGCACGAATGCGGGCATGGCACCGCGTTCCGCACGCGCTGGATGAACGACGTGCTGTATCAGGTCGCGTCGTTCCAGGTGTTCCGCCGCGCGACGGCGTGGCGCTGGAGCCATGCGCGCCATCACACCGATACGCTGGTCGTCGGGCGCGATCCGGAAATCGCCGCGCCGAAGCCGACCGACTGGCTTTCGCTCGCGCTGAACGTCGTCGCGCTGAAGCATGTGGCCGGCGAGCTGCGCAAGATGATCGCGATTGCGTTCACCGGCCGGCTCGACGACGACGAGCGTACCTACGTGCCCGAATCGGAACGACCGAAGGTGGTGCGCGAGTCTCGCATCCATCTCGCGGTGTACGCGCTCGTGACCGGTGCTTCGCTCTACTGGCACACGATCCTGCCGCTGCTCTACATCGGGCTGCCGAGCCTCTACGGTGCGTGGCTATACCTGTATTTCGGCCTCACGCAGCACGCGGGGATGCCCGAGAACGTGCTCGATCACCGCCGCAACTGCCGGACCGTGATGATGAATCCGGTGTTCCGCTTCCTGTACTGGAACATGAACTACCACGTCGAGCACCACATGTTCCCGATGGTGCCGTTCCATGCGTTGCCGAAACTGCACGAGGCGGTGAAGGCCGACATGCCGCCGCCGTACCGCAGCACGCTGGCCGCGTATGCGGAGATCGTGCCGGCGCTGGTCCGGCAGACGCGCGACCCGACCGATTACGTCGTGCGGCCCGTGCCGGATGCCGCGCATGCGTGACCGACAACGAACCTTCCCACCCAGGAGACACGCAACATGACGCAATGGATCGACACCGGCGCGCTCGACGACATCGACGACGAAGACGTCGCGCGCTTCGACCATGCCGGCCACACGTACGCGATCTACCGCATCGACGGCGAAGTCTATGCGAGCGACGGCCTGTGCACGCACGAGCACGTGCATCTCGCGGACGGGCTCGTGATCGACCACGTGATCGAATGCCCGAAGCACAACGGGCGCTTCGACGTCCGCGATGGCCGGCCGCTGTCCGCACCCGCATGCGAGAAGCTGCGCACGTACCGCGCGAAGATCGAAGACGGCCGCATCCTGATCGAGGTGTGACGCGATGACGAACGACCGGGTGATGGCGATCGTCGGCGCGGGCCACGCGGGCGGCCGCGCGGCGCAGGTGCTGCGCGACTCCGGCTGGGGTGGGCGGATCGTGCTGATCGGCGCGGAGGCGCACCTGCCGTACGAGCGGCCGCCGTTGTCGAAGGGCGTGCTGACCGGCGAACGCAGCGCGGCGCAGTGCCGGTTGCGCGATCCGGACGCGTGGGCGGCCGATCGCATCGAGCCGGTTGTCGCGACGGTCGAGCGCATCGATCCGGGCGCACGTGAAGTGCGCGTGTCGGATGGCAGCGTATTCGGCTACGACGCGTTGCTGCTCGCGACCGGCGGCCGCGCGCGTCGCCTGACGATTCCGGGCGCGACGCTCGACGGCGTGTTTGCGTTGCGCACGCTCGACGACGCAGCGGCACTCGGCGCGCGGCTCGTGCCCGACACACGGATCGTGCTGATCGGCGGCGGTTTCATCGGTCTCGAAGTCGCGGCGTCGGCGCGACTGCGCGGCTGTCGCGTGACGGTGCTCGATGCAGCGACGCGCCTGCTCGGGCGCGCGGTGCCGGAGACGATCGCGGCGCGCGTGCACGCGCTTCACGAACGGCAGGGCGTGACCATTCGCGTGAACTGCAAGCCGGTTGCGATCGAGCGCACGGCGGGCGGTGCGCTGGCCGTCGTGCTCGACGACGGCGACACGCTGATCGCCGATACGGTCGTCGCCGGCATCGGCATCGAGCCGGCCGACGAGCTGGCGCGCGATGCGGGCCTCGCAGTCGAGCGCGGCATCGTCGTGAACGCGCGGCTCGAAACGTCGGCGCGCGGCATCTACGCGGCCGGCGACGTCGCGGTGTTTCCGAGTGCATTGTCGGGGCGGCCGGTCAGGCAGGAGACGTGGCACGGCGCCGAGACCCAGGCGCGCGTCGCCGCGCGCAACATGCTCGGCGCCGACGAGCCGTATCGCGAGATGCCGTGGTTCTGGTCGGATCAATACGACGCGCAGTTGCATGTGGCCGGTGAGCCGGCGCTCGGCGAGCGGTCGGTCGCGCGCGTGCTCGGCGACGACGCGGAGATCCATTTCCATTTCGACGCCGGTGCGCGGCTCGTCGCGGCGAGTGGGTTCGGCCGCGCGTCGGGGTTCGTCAAGGAAATGCGGGTTGCGCGGATGCTGGTCGAGCGTGGGGCGGACGTGACGCCGACCGCAGTGGCGGACGTGAACGTGAAGCTGAAATCGCTGATCGGAGAGGCGGGCGGCAGGTAGCGAAACGATGCGCGCAATGCGCAACTGGCGCGCGCCACAGGCCGTGGAAACGAGTACGAAGGAGGGGAGAAGCGGCACGGGTGCGATACCCGCGCCGCTATGCCGGCGTGCCGGCGGTCAGGCGAACGAGCCTGTTCCCGAAGCGCGCGGGTCGATTGCCACGCGCTTCGTCACAGGCCGGCGTTCAGGCCATCGCGTGCAGGCGCAGGTACAGGCCAGCCGCCGCGGCGCCGCCCAGCAGCGGGCCGACGACGGGCACCCATGCATAGCGCCAGTCGCTGTCGCGCTTGCCGGGGATCGGCAGCAGCGCGTGCATGATGCGCGGCGACAGGTCGCGTGCGGGGCTCATCGCATAGCCGGTCGGGCCGCCGAGCGAGATGCCGATGCCGAGCACGAGCAGGCCGACAGGCAGTGCGTCGAGTGCGCCGAGACCAACCTGCGGCGACGCGAGGTACAGCACGCCGAGGATCAGCACGAACGTGCAGATCGCTTCGGTCAGCACGTTGTGCGTGACGCTGCGGATCGCGGGCGCCGTGCAGAACACCGCGAGCTTCAGGTCCGCATCGGCTTCCTTCGCGAAGTGCTGGCGATACGCGAGCCACACGAGCAGCGCGCCCGCCATCCCGCCGAGCATCTGCGCGAGGATGTAGCCGCCGACTTTCGACCACGCGAACTTGCCCGCGAGCGCGAGACTGATGGTGACGATCGGGTTCAGGTGTGCGCCGCTGAACGACGCGGTCACGTAGACGGCGACGAAAACGGCCATCGCCCAGCCCATCACGATCACGATCAGGTCCGCGCCTTTGCCCTTGGTCTTTGCAAGCAGCACGTTTGCGACCGCGCCGTTGCCGAGCAGCACGAGGATCGCTGTGCCGATGAACTCTGCAATATAAGGTGACATGGTTGTCTCTCGTATGTCATCGCGGACTCGCGCGTTGCGCGGTCCGCCGGTGTTGTTGTATTTCGTCCGGATGTCTGAGGATTACTGGGCGTCGTCGGCCCATGCCTTCGCGGCACGTACCGCACGCTGCCAGCCCGACATGCAGCGTTCGACCTGCTCCTTCGGCATCGACGGCGAGAAGCGGCGATCGAGTTGCCACTGGTCGCGCACTTCGTCGAGGTTCTTCCAGTAGCCGATCGCGAGACCCGCGAGATAGGCCGCGCCGAGCGCGGTCGTCTCGGTGATCTGCGGACGCACCGCGTCGACGCCGAGCAGGTCCGCCTGGAACTGCATCAGCAGGTCGTTCGCGCTCGCGCCGCCATCGACGCGCAGCTCGCCGATGCTGATGCCCGAGTCGGCTTCCATCGCGGCCAGCACGTCGAGCGACTGGTACGCGATCGAATCGAGCGCCGCGCGTGCGAGGTGCGCGGAGGTCGTACCGCGCGTGACGCCGAACACCGAGCCGCGCGCCCGCGCGTTCCAGTGCGGTGCGCCGAGGCCCGCGAAGGCCGGCACGAGATAGACGCCGTCGGTATGCGGCACGCTCGCGGCGAGCGCTTCGATCTCAGCGGCCGACTTGATGATGCCGACGCCGTCGCGCAACCATTGCACCACCGCTCCCGCGATGAAGATGCTGCCTTCCAGCGCGTACTGCACGTTGTCGCCGATCTGCCAGGCGATCGTCGTGACGAGGTTGTTCTTCGATTCGATCGGCTTGTCGCCGGTGTTCATCATCAGGAAGCAGCCGGTGCCGTAGGTGTTCTTCACCATGCCGGACTGCGTGCACATCTGGCCGAACAGCGCCGCCTGCTGGTCGCCCGCGATGCCCGCGAGCGGGATCTTCGACGCGAACACGGTGGTCTTCGTGTGGCCGTAGATTTCCGACGATGCCTTCACTTCCGGCAGCATGCTGCGCGGGATGTCGAGCATGTCGAGCAGTTCGTTGTCCCACTCGCGCGTGTGGATGTTGAACAGCATCGTGCGCGACGCGTTCGTCACGTCGGTCACGTGCAGTTCGTGCTTCGTGAAGTTCCACACGAGCCAGCTGTCGACGGTGCCGAACGCGAGCTTGCCTTGCTTGGCCTTCTCGCGTGCGCCCGGCACGTTGTCGAGGATCCAGCGGATCTTGGTCCCTGAGAAGTACGAATCGATCGGCAGGCCGGTCTTCGCGCGCACCTTCGCCTCGAAGCCCTGCGCCTTCAGCGAATCGCAGAAGTCGGCCGTGCGGCGATCCTGCCAGACGATCGCGTTGTACACGGGCTGGCCCGTCTCGCGATCCCAGACGATCGTGGTTTCACGCTGGTTGGTGATGCCGATCGCGGCGATCGACGTGCCGTTCAGGCCCGTGCGCGTGACGGCTTCAGCGGCGACGCCGGCTTGCGTCGACCAGATTTCCTGCGGGTCGTGCTCGACCCAGCCGGGTTGCGGGTAGATCTGCTCGAATTCCTTCTGGGCGATCGAAACGATATTGCCCTGGCGATCGAACAGCATCGCGCGGGAACTCGTGGTGCCCTGGTCAAGCGCGAGGATGTACTGATCCTGCATGTCTCTCATCTCCATCCGTGGATTTGGCTTAGTTGTGATGCGCGCCGCGTGGGGCGGCGCGTCGGTGAGTCAACGTCGGTACGGCAACTGCAACTGCATTCGGATCAGGCCTGCGGCGCGTGCGCGGCGGCGAACCACGCATCGACCGCGGCGGTCACCGCGTCGAGCGTGCCAGGCGCCACGTGCAGGCCGAGCTTCGAGCGGCGCCACAGCACGTCCTGCGCGCAGGTTGCCCATTCGGCATCGCGCAGGTAGCGCAGTTCGGCGTCGTGGATGCCCGGTGCGATTTCGGTGCCGAGATCGGCGAGCGATTTCGCGCCGTCGATCACGCGCTCCGCGCGCGTGCCGTAGGCGCGCGCATAGCGGCGGGCGAGCGCGGCGGGCAGCCACGCATGGCGTTTGGCGAACGTATCGGCGAATGCGTCGAACTTCGCGTTCGCGATGTCGCCGCCCGGCAGCGCGACGCCGGCCGTCCAGGTCTTCGCGTCGCGGCCGAGCGCGCTGCACAGCATGTCGCCGGCTTCTTCCGCGAGCTTGCGGAAGGTGGTGATCTTGCCGCCGAACACCGACAGCAGCGGGGCGCCCGCGCCATCGTCCAGCTCGAGGCGGTAGTCGCGCGTGACGGCCGATGCGTTCGCTGCGTTCTCGTCTTCCAGCAGCGGGCGCACGCCCGAGTAGGTCCAGTGCACGTCGGCCGGCGAGATCTTGCGCTTGAAGTAGCGGTTGATCGAGTCGCACAGGTACTGCGTCTCGTCGCGATCGATCGCGACCTTCGCGGGATCGTTCGTGTATTCGACGTCGGTCGTGCCGATCAGCGTGAAATCGTGTTCGTACGGAATCGCGAAGATGATCCGCTTGTCCGGGTTCTGGAAGATGTACGCGTGGTCGTGATCGAACAGGCGGCGCGTGATGATGTGGCTGCCCTTCACGAGTCGCACGCTGTGGTGCGCGCCGCGGCCGAGCGCGCCTTTCAGCACTTCGCCGACCCACGGGCCGGCCGCGTTCGCGATCGCGCGCGCATGCACGACGCGGATCGAACCGTCGGCGTGCTGCAGCCGCGCCTCCCATTCGTCGCCGCGACGTTCGGCGGACACCAGCTTCGTGCGCGTCAGGATCTCGGCGCCGCGCTCCTTCGCATCCATCGCGTTCAGCACGACGAGGCGCGCGTCGTCGACCCAGCCGTCCGAATAGACGAAGCCGCGCTTGATCGAATCGATCAGCGGCGCGCCGGCCGCATGGCGGCGCATGTCGATGCCGCGCGAGCCGGGCAGCAGTTCGCGTTTCGCGAGGTGATCGTAAAGGAACAGGCCGATGCGGATCAGCCAGGCCGGACGCAGGTTCGGCATGTGCGGCATCACGAAGCGCAGCGGCCACATGATGTGCGGCGCCGCGCGCAGCAGCGTCTCGCGCTCCTGCAGCGCCTTGCGCACGAGTCCGAACTCGTTGTACTCGAGGTAGCGCAGGCCGCCGTGAATCAGCTTCGTGCTGCACGACGACGTGTGCGACGCGAGATCGTCCTGCTCGCAGAGCATGACCGACAGGCCGCGGCCGGCCGCATCGCGCGCGATGCCCGCGCCGTTGATGCCGCCGCCGACGACGAGCAGATCGTAGCGATTCGGTTGGGTCACCTGCTGTCCTTATCGTCTGAGGGAAATGGGTGAACAGAAAATGTTCGAATTCGAAATTTAACGAACGAAATCGAAAAAGTAAAGTTCGAAAAAGCGGGGCCAGTAGCGCACGGCGCGATCCCGGACGATACTGGCGGAATCGACCGTTTCGCGAGGTGAATCATGCGTATTGGGATGTGGGCCGGCGTGTGCGCCGTCCTTCTGGCGGGCTGCAGTGCCGGCACGCCGCCGCTTACCGGCAACTGGCGGGCGCCGTCGTTCGTCGACCTGCAGACGTCGTGCGGCGGCACGGCGCGGGACTGGGGCGCGGATGCGCAGCCGGTCTATTCGACGCTGTACGACGCGTACGTGGCGAAGCGGTATCGCGGGCTGACCGAAGCGAACTATTGTGCGTTCGTAAACGAACTTTCGACGCACTATGCGGCGCCCGACGCGGCGACGCGCGCCGGCTGGATCGCCTACTTCAACGGTGCGCGCGCGCAGGCCATCAGCTGGCGGGCGGCGGTCGATCCGACGCTGCGCGGCGGCTGAAGCAGGCTGCGGTGGGGCGGCGGCAGGGAAGCGGGAATGGCCGCGCGGCCCGGCATGCGGGCGGCGCGGTCAGGTCAGGAGCGGTGTGGTTTTACGAATAGCGGTATTTGATGGATCGCAGCGCGGCGTCGCCGGTTTCGGTCACGCAGTATTTGCGCCCCGACCCGAGTCCTTCCAGACGGACGAGCTGCTGTTCGAGCAGTGCGTCGATTTCGTCCCGATCCATGTTGGTTTGATCGGGAGCGTCCTTCACAAGCAATAGCGTGGCGAATTCATGCGGACTCAGCATCGTTCTCTCCATGGCGACCAGTCAGCCCGCGCGGCCGGCGCAAAAGCCGACGCGCGATACCCAGCGGGGTATGGCTTGGGGGGAAAAGCTGCATTCGCCGGCCATGTCATTCGTCCGCGCCCTGGCACAGGCGGAACGGCCGAACGGGCCGGGGAACTGGAGTCTAGTCGAGCGCGCAGGCAACGACAAATCGTGCCCCGTTAATTTTCCGTTTGACAGCCCGGCCGCGCGCAAGCGGTTTGCTTGCGACGCCAACTTCTTGATTTCACTTGAAGTTTCAGGTGCGGTGCAGCATCGGAGCCATCACTCCGCGACGTACACCTGGGTACCCGCAGCCGCAACGGTGTCGGCCATCTCGGGCGGCAGCGGCTTGTCGGTGAACAGTGCGTGCACCTGGCTCAAATGCCCCTGGCGCACCAGCGCGGGGCGACCGACCTTCGAATGGTCGGTCACGAGATAGACGGTGCGCGCATGCTGCATGATCGCCTCGGCCACACGCACCTCGCGCGTGTCGAAGTCGCGCAGCGTGCCGTCGGCCTCGATCGCCGACGTACCGATGATCGCGTAGTCGACCTTGAACTGGCGGATGAAGTCGATCGCGAGTTCGCCGACGATCCCCTTGTCCCACGGCCGCACGATGCCGCCCGTGATCAGCACCTCGCAGTCGGGGTAGCCGCTCATCATCGACGCGACGTTCAGGTTGTTCGTGATCACGTGCAGCCCGTGGTGACGGTTCAGCGCGCGCGCGACTTCCTCGGTGGTCGTGCCGAGGTTGATGAACAGCGATGCCTGGTCGGGAATGTGCGACGCCGCGAGCGCCGCGATGCGCCGCTTCTCGTCGTGGAACATCCGCTGGCGCGCCGTGTACGACACGTTCTCCGAGCTGGTCGGCAGGCTCGCGCCGCCATGGTAGCGGCGCAGCAGGTTCAGGTCGGCGAGCCAGTTCACGTCGCGGCGGATCGTCTGCGGCGTCACCGCGAAGTGCGCGGCGAGATCGTCGACGGTCACGAAGCCGTCGCGCTGCACCCATTCGAGCAATTCCTGCTGGCGCGCGTTGAGGGTGAGGCGGGGATCTCGGGTCATGGCTCGATGGTCGTGTCGTGAGACGGAGCGGGTATTGTAAGGGCGGCAACGGCGTTAGGCCGGCCCGGCCGGCACGGTTGCCCGATATTCATGCGGAAACTGCATGGATTGATGTAACAAATGAATTTGTGCGATTGCGCCGATCGCGCTGCAATGGCGGATTGCGCGCGCACGCGGGTGCGCGTCCGGCGCGTTCATTCAGCTTTCGACGAGGTGGAACCGATGACTGGCTTCAACTGGCACAACCCGTATCCGACGACCCGTATTCCGGTGTTCGCGCGCAACGTCGTGTCGACGTCGCACCCGCTCGCCGCGCAGGCCGGCCTCCGGATGCTGTGGAAGGGCGGCAACGCGGTCGACGCGGCCCTGGCCGCCGCGGCCGCGCTCACGGTCGTCGAGCCCGTGTCGTGCGGGCTCGGCGGCGACGCATTTGCGCTCGTGTGGGACGGCGAGCGGCTGTCCGGGCTGAACGCGTCGGGTGTCGCGCCGACCGCATGGAACGTCGACTATTTCCGCCAGCGCCATGGCGAGGCGGGCAACGGCATCGCGAACAAACCGACGCGCGGCTGGGATACCGTCACCGTGCCGGGCGTGATCGCGGGCTGGGAGGCGCTGCATGCGAAATTCGGTTCGCTGCCGTTCGCGGACCTGCTCGAACCGGCGATCGAGATCGCGGAGCGCGGCTATGCGGTGCCGCCGATCGTTGCGCACAAGTGGGCGGCCGCGGTGCCGGAACTCAAGGGGCTGCCGGGTTTCGCGGACACCTTCATGCCGCACGGCCGCGCACCGCAGGTGGGTGAGCGCATGTGTCTGCCGGGCCATGCGCAGACGTTGCGCACACTGCAGAAGGAGGGCGCCCGCGCGTTCTACGAGGGCGCGCTCGCCGAGCGCATCGCCGCGTTCTCCCGCGAAGGCGGTGGCGCGCTGAGCGCCGCCGACCTGCACGCCTACCGGCCCGAATGGGTCGAACCGATCGGCAAGCGCTTCGGCCGCCACACGATCCACGAGATTCCACCGAACGGGCAGGGCATCGCCGCGCTGATCGCACTCGGGATCGCCGAGCACGCGGGCCTGACCGAATGGCCAGTCGATTCGGTCGACTCGCAGCATCTGCAGATCGAAGCGATGAAGCTCGCGTTCGCCGATGTCTATCGTTATGTCGCCGATCCGCGCGCGATGGACGTCACGCCCGAGCAGATGCTCGACGACGCATATCTCGCCGAACGCGCGAAGCTGATCGATCCCGCGCGCGCGACGCACTTCGGCGCCGGCCGGCCGCATTCGGGCGGCACGGTCTACCTGTCGGCGGCCGACGAGCGCGGGATGATGGTGAGCTTCATCCAGTCGAACTACATGGGCTTCGGCTCGGGGCTCGTCGTGCCCGGCACCGGCATCGCGCTGCAGAACCGCGGGCACGGCTTCTCGATGGACCCGGCTTCGCCGAACGTCGTCGCGGGCGGCAAGCGGCCGTTTCACACGATCATTCCGGCGTTCGTCACCGAGGAGGTCGACGGCCGCACCGAGGCCGTGATGAGCTTCGGCGTGATGGGCGGCGACATGCAGCCGCAAGGGCACCTGCAGACCGTCGTGCGAATGCTCGGCTACGGGCAGCAACCGCAGGCTGCCTGCGATGCGCCGCGCTGGAAGGTCAATCGCGACTTCACGCTGGACGTCGAAGCGACGATGAATCGCGCGACCGTCGAGGCACTGGCCGCACGCGGCCATACGATCAAGTCGATCGACGATCCTTACATGGATTTCGGTTCGGGGCAGTTCATCTGGCGTCTCGATCGCGATGATCGCGAACGCGGCTACGTGGCCGCGAGCGACAGCCGGCGCGACGGTCTGGCAGCGGGTTTCTGACGGATTGCTGCCGGCTTTCGCCGGCATTTCCTGCGCTTCACGGGCGGCCGAACGGCCGCCCGTTTCGTTTGCCGCGGCCGTATCGGCGAGCGGGCGCAAGCGGTTTGAAGGACTCGTCTAACCAACGGCAACAGACGGCGTGGAACTGCGCTCGTCGGGTATGGTCAGTGCTTGGAGCACGAACATCAAAGTCCGGCTAAGATGCCAGCATGGTTCGGCCGGACCAATCCACTATATAACGCAAGTAAAACGCCGCCTGCGGGACGGTTGGCGCCTGTGCCGAAGGCATGGGCCGGCCCCCGCGCGACGACTGGGAGCGCACCACCATGGACACCAAAACGACGCATGTGATGCCGTGGCGCATCGAGGACATCGATCTGAACCGGATCGATCGTCAGCGTGCCGCCGCGAACGAGGATCTGTTGCTGTTGCTGTGCGCGTCGTCGTTCATCGAAAGCGGCTCGGATCTCTACACGAGCAATCTGAGCCAGTTCTTCAACGACGATCCGGAAGTCTCCGCATGGCTCAACAATGCATGGGAGCACGAAGAATTGCAGCACGGGCGCGCGCTGAAGGCGTACATCGCGCACGTGTGGCCGGAGTTCGACTGGGACACCGCGTTCGCGAATTTCTTCGCCGAGTATTCGAAGACCTGCAAGGTCGAGGCGTTCGAGAAGACCCGTGCGCTCGAGATGGTCGCGCGCTGCGTCGTCGAGACGGGCACGGCCACGCTCTATCGCGCGATCAACGAATGCTCGGACGAGCCCGTGCTGAAGGAAATCACCGACAACATCCGCACGGACGAAGTGCGTCATTACAAGCACTTCTTCAAGTTCTTCAAGAAGTACAACCAGCTCGAAGGCAATGGCCGGCTCGCGGTGCTCGGCGCGCTGGCCCGCCGCGTGATGGAAATCAAGAACGAGGATTCCGAGATCGCGCTGCGCCACGTGTTCGCGGTCCGCTATCCGGATCGTGTCGGCGACAGCCAGTACAACCGCGAGCGCGCCGCGCGCATCAGCAAGCTCGTGCGGCGCAACCTGTCGGCCGACATGTGCGTGAAGATGCTGCTCAAGCCGCTCGACCTGCCCGCGAAGATCCAGCCGGGCGTCCACTATCCGCTCACCAAGATCACGCGGCACGTGTTCCTGCGCTGATCGCCGCGGCGCGGCCCGACGCGCGTATGCTGCGGGGTCTTCATCCGCTTTCCACCGGGGCCACGCCATCATGACCGATACCCATCGCCACGCGCTCGAACAATGGACGTTCGATGCGTGGCCGCCGGCCGTCGTCTCGCTGTTCGACGGCACCGCGCTCGAGCGTCATGCCGACGTCGCCGCCTCGCTGATCGTCGCAACCGACGATGGCCAGTTGCGCACGACACTGCTCGGCGTCGGCGAGATCTACGCGCACGATGCGCGCACGCTGCTGCTGGCGCTCTGGCCGCAATCGCGTGCGGCGCGCGCGATCGCGCAACGGCGTACGGCCGCGTTGACGCTCGTCGCGGACGGTGCGTTCTTTCAGGCGCAATTGAGGATGGCGCCGCTCGAAGGAGACTTCGGCGGACTGGCCGGATTCGCTGCGACGATCGCGCACGGCGATGCGCAGCGGGTCGGCTATGCGCGTCTCGCGACAGGCGTCACGTTCACGCTGGAAGGGGAGCGCACCGCGGTGCTCGCGCGCTGGCAACGCCAGGTCGAGCACCTGCGGCGCGCGGCCGCGCGGCTTCAGTGACCGCGCTGGCCGCTGCGCGACGAACGGTTGCGGTTCGGGTGCGCGGCATTGCCGCTCGCCGGGCGTGCGCTGTTGCCGCCGCCGGCCGGACGTCCGCCGCTGCCGCCGGCGCCGCCTTGCCCTTGCGTGCGTGGCTTCGCGGCCTTCTGCTGAGAAGCCTTCGGTTGCGCGTTGCCATCGCGTTTCGCGGCCGGCTGGCCTGAGCCGCCTGCACGCGGCTGGCGATTGCCGCCGCCGCCACCACCGCCACCGCCGCGCGGTTGCTGCTGGCCGCGGCGCTGCTGGATCGGCTCCGGCTTCGCGTTCGGATCGGGTGTGAAGCCCGCGATCACTTCCTGCGGAATCTCGCGCTTGATCAGCCGCTCGATGTCGCGCAGCAGTTGCTTTTCGTCGACGCACACGAGCGACACGGCTTCGCCGGTCGCGCCCGCGCGGCCCGTGCGGCCGATCCGGTGCACGTAGTCTTCCGGCACGTTCGGCAGGTCGAAGTTGACGACGTGCGGCAACTGGTCGATGTCGATCCCGCGCGCGGCGATATCGGTCGCGACGAGCACCTGCAGCGTGCTGTTCTTGAACTCCGCCAGCGCGCGCGTGCGGGCCGACTGGCTCTTGTTGCCGTGGATCGCCATCGCGCTGATGCCGTCCTTCGTCAGCTGCTCGGCAAGCCGGTTCGCGCCGTGCTTCGTGCGCGTGAACACGAGCACCTGGAACCAGTTGTGTTCGCGGATCAGGTGCGTGAGCAGTTCGCGCTTGCGATCGCGGTCGACCGGGTGGATCTTCTGCGCGACGCTTTCGGCGGTCGTGTTGCGGCGGGCGACTTCGATCAGCGCGGGCGAGTCGAGCAGGCTGTCGGCGAGCGCCTTGATCTCATCGGAGAAGGTGGCCGAGAACAACAGGTTCTGGCGCTGCGGCGGCAGCTTCGCGAGCACGCGCTTGATGTCGTGGATGAAGCCCATGTCGAGCATCCGGTCGGCTTCATCGAGCACGAGGATGTCGAGATCCGACAGGTCGATCGTCTTCTGCTGCATGTGGTCGAGCAGGCGGCCCGGCGTCGCGACGACGATGTCGACGCCGCGCTTGAGCGCATCGATCTGCGGATTGATGCTGACGCCGCCGAACATCACGGTCGAGCGCAGCTTCAGGTATTTGCTGTACGCACGGACGCTTTCCTCGACCTGGGCGGCGAGTTCGCGCGTCGGCGTGAGGATCAGTGCGCGCACCGCGCGTTTCGCGCCGCGATGCTCGGCGTAGAACGTATGCAGGCGTTGCAGGATCGGCAGCGTGAAGCCGGCGGTCTTGCCGGTGCCCGTCTGCGCGCCGGCGAGCAGGTCGCCGCCGCCGAGGACGGCCGGGATCGCCTGCTGCTGGATCGGGGTCGGCGACGTGTAGCCGAGCTCGTTGACCGCCTTGACCAGCGGTTCGGCCAAGCCGAGAGATTCGAAAGACATAGATACCACTCTTCAGTTTTATGATCGGCGACGTCTCGCGCGGCCCGCGCGGGAGGTGACATCGCAAAATGCAAAAGGGCGCGGCCGCGGTTTCCCGCAGCCGCGCCCCGTTTGTGTCAGCCGCTTCTTAGTCGAGCGGCGCGGAACGCAGGTCGCTCACCTGTTGCGGCGAGATCGGCGTACCGTTGTTGCCCCACGACATCCGGATATACGTGACGACCGCCGCAACTTCCTGGTTCGACAGCGACTGTGCGAACGGCGGCATCCCGTACGGACGCGGATTCTTGAACGTGCTCGGCGGATAGCCACCGTTCAGCACCATGCGGATCGGGTTGACTGCCGATTCCATCACGATCGAATGGTTGCCCGCGAGCGGCGGATACGCCGGCGGCTTGCCTGCGCCGGTTGCGGCGTGGCAGGTCGCGCAGTTGTCCGCGTAGATCTTCTTGCCCTGGTCGAACAGCGCGTTGCCGAACTGCTTCGACGGCTCGTACTGCATGTTCTTCGGCGCTTCAGCCTTCTGCGGGATCGACTTCAGATACGTCGACATCGCGCGCGTATCTTCGTCGTTCATGTACTGGAGGCTGTTGTGCACGACGTCCGCCATCGGGCCGAACACGGCGCCCTTGTTCGACACGCCGGCCTGCAGCAGGTTGGAGAGCTCTTCAACGTGCCAGTCGCCGAGGCCGAGTTCCTTGTCGTTCGTCAGCGACGGCGCATACCAGTTCTGCAGCGGAATCAGGCCGCCCGCGAAGGCTGCCGAGCTCACCGGGCCGCCCATCATGTTGATCGACGTGTGGCACATCGAGCAGTGGCCGAGGCCTTCGACGAGGTACGCGCCGCGGTTCCATTCAACCGACTTGGTCGGATCCGGCTTGTACTCGCCTTCCTTGAAGAACAGCGTGCGCCAGCCGATCAGCAGGTTGCGGTTGTTGAACGGGAACTTCAGTTCATGCGGACGGCTCGGCACCGATACCGGCGCGACCGAGCGCAGGTACGCGTAGATCGCGTCGGAATCCGCACGCGTGACCTTCGTGTAGCTCGCGAACGGGAAGCCCGGGTACAGCAGGCTGCCATCCTTCGAACGGCCGGTGTGCATCGCGCGGTAGAAGTCGTCCGACGTCCACTTGCCGATGCCATCCTTGTCGTCCGGCGTGATGTTCGGCGTGTACATCGTGCCGAACGGCGTCGCCATCGGCAGGCCGCCCGCGAACGACTTGCCGCCGCGCACGGTGTGGCACGCGATACAGTCGCCGACGCGCGCGAGGTATTCGCCCTTCTTGATCAGCGCGGCCTGGTCGGCCGGCGTGGCCGCGACGGCGGAAGCGCCGTGCAGCGTGTCGTTGCCCGGCCACAGGACCGGCACGAGGGCGGCAGCCGCGACGATCGCGACGGCCGAGAGTGCAAACAGGGACTTGCGTTTCATTGTGTCTGTCTCCCTTGCCTTATTGCGGTTCGCTGCCGCAGGCGAGCGGAGTCTTCATCGAACGCGCCGGAGCCGGCACGGGGTTGGCGGGCGCCGGTTGCGCGGCGAGCCATGCGGTCACGGCGGTCACGTCTTCGTCGGAAAGCTTCGAAGCGACTTCATGCATGCAATCGGGCGCCTTCGCGTGACGGTTGCCCGAACGCCATGCACCGATCTGCGCGCTCAGGTAGTCGGCGTGCAGGCCGACCAGGCCCGGGATCGCCGGCTGCATGCCGGTCAGCGTCGCGCCGTGGCAGGCCACGCAGGCCGGCAGCTTGCGCGACGGATCGCCTTGCGTGACGAGCTGCTTGCCGCGCGCGAGCGTCGCGGCCGGCAGCGTCGGCTTCGCCGGCGCCGGATACGGCGGGCGTTCGGCCGAGAAGTGCTCGGCCATTTCGCGCAGGTAGTCGTCGTTCAGGTACGTCAGCAGGTAGTTCATCGGCGGGTACTTGCGCCGGCCGTCACGGAAGTTGACGAGCTGGTTGTACAGGTACTCGGCCGGCTTGCCGGCAAGACGCGGGAAGTAGTCGTTGTCGGTGCCTTGGCCATGGACACCATGGCAGGCCGTACAGCCGCGCACGCGCTCGGCCATGGTATCGGGTGCCTTGAGCGGCGCCTGCTGGGCTTGCGCTTGCTCCGTGGGCTTGGTCTGCGCTTGGGCAGCGCTCATAAGGCCCGCGCCGCCGAACATCAGAACGGCGAGCAGCGGACGGAAGAGGCGTCTTGAAGACACACGAGACTCCATGTTTATTCGACGGGGACCTGTTGTCCGGGCTACGATCGGCTCGGCGCATGACGGCAAGGCAGCCGGGCTGCTGCGACGCGGCATTCTATCATCGATGGGTAATGACGGCTATTTGGCAAAAGGTCATCGGTTCCTGTCCGTTTGCGACTTGCGACAATTTGACGCGCATTGCGACGTGCTGGTGTGAACCGGCGTGCGTTTTCACCATCGAAGACCGTACACTCGCGGGTCGCGCGGCGCCGCCTCCGCCGCAGGTCCAGTCATTTCTCCCGTTTCCGGATTCATCGATGACGTTTTCTACCGTGCCGTTGCCTTCCTCACGCTGTCCGTCCCGTTGCCGCCGCTCCGTCGGCCTGCCGCTTTCGGGAGGGTGTGCGCGATGAAGTTCGACAGCTTGTGGATCGGTCAGGTCGCGCTCGCGGCACTGATGGACGCCGCGTTCGCGATGGCGGTCGGCTCGGCGCTGCTCAAGGCATGGCTCGGCAAGGACGGCGCCCGTCCGGTCGTCGCGCCGTCGCATCCTGCTTGGCTGCGCGCGCAACATTCGCTGGCCGCGGCGGCGCTGGCGCTGGTGCTCGCAGATCTCGGCTGGCTCGTCTACGAGGCCGCGACGATGAGCGGGGCGGGGCTCGGCGGCGCGTTCGCCGCGATTCCCGTCATGCTGACGCAGACGCATACGGGCTTCGCGTGGAGCGTCGCGTTCGGCGGCGCCGTGGTGCTCGCGATCGTCGCGCTGGCCAAGCCGGAGGGCCCGGTCGCGCATGCGGTGCTGTGGTTCGCGGTGATCGTGGTCTCGGCCGGCAAGGCGTCGCTCGGCCATGCGGCCGATACGGGCGCGCTGTCCGCGGCGGTCGGCGTACAGACACTGCACCTGCTCGCGACGGCCGTGTGGGGCGGCCTCGTGCTCGCGGGCGGGCTCGCGGTGCTGCCGGCGCTCGGTTCGTCGGTCGCGCGCGGCGCGCTGATCCGCATCGGCCAGCACCTGTCGCGGACGTCGATCGTCTCGGTCGTCTTCGTGCTCGGCACCGGCGCGCTCAACGCGATTCGCGGGCTCGGCGGTTCGCTCGCGCCGCTCGACGGCAGCACGTGGGGGCGCGTGTTGCTGCTGAAGCTGCTGCTCGTCGCGCTCGCGCTCGTGCTCGGCGGCCTGAACCGCTTCTCGGCACTGCCGCGCCTGCGCCGCACCGCATCGACCGAGGATGCGCACACGTTCCGCAACATCCTGCATCTCGAAGCGCTGACGATGATCGGCGTGTTCGTCGCGGCAGCCGTGCTGTCGTTCAGCGTGCCGGGGTTCGCGGCCCTCGGCTGACGGCAGGGCTTGCGCGGAGAGGCGCGCCGCAAGGCCGCCCGCGCGCACCCGGCACGTGCCGGGCGTCGCAGCGCGCATGCAAAAACGGCTGCCCGTCGGGCAGCCGTTCTCGAATCGATACCGACCGCGCGGGCCGCAGCCGCGCGCCGTGCTTACCACTCGGCGACGCTGCCGTCCGCGTGGCGCCACACCGGGTTGCGCCAGCGGTGGCCCGTCTTCGCCATCTCGCGCACCTTCTCCTCGTTCACGTCGATGCCGAGCCCCGGGCCCTGCGGGATCGCGACGAAGCCATCCTCGTAGCGGAACACCTCGGGGTTGCGCAGGTAGTCGAGCAGGTCGTTGCCCTGGTTGTAGTGGATGCCGAGGCTCTGCTCCTGGATGAACGCGTTGTAGCTGACCGCGTCGAGCTGCAGGCACGCGGCAAGCGCGATCGGGCCGAGCGGGCAGTGCAGCGCGAGCGCGACGTCGTAGCTCTCCGCGAGCGTCGCGATCTTGCGGCACTCGGTGATGCCGCCCGCGTGCGACGCGTCGGGCTGGATGATGTCCACGTAGCCGCCCGCGAGGATGTGCTTGAAGTCCCAGCGCGAGTACAGCCGCTCGCCGAGCGCGATCGGCGTGTTGGTCTGGTTGACGATGTCGCGCAGCGCCTCGACGTTCTCCGACAGCACCGGCTCCTCGATGAACATCAGCTTGTACGGGTCGAGCTCCTTCGCGAGCACCTTCGCCATCGGCTTGTGCACGCGGCCGTGGAAGTCGACGCCGATCCCGACGTGCGGGCCGACCGCGTCGCGCACCGCTGCGACGTTCGCGATCACCTGCTCGACCTTGTCGTAGGTGTCGACGATCTGCAGCTCCTCGGAACCGTTCATCTTCACGGCCTTGAAGCCGCGCTCGACCACCGCGCGCGCATTGTTCGCGACGTCGCTCGGCCGGTCGCCGCCGATCCACGAGTACACCTTGATGCGATCGCGCACCTGGCCGCCGAGCAGCGCATGCACGGGCACGCCGTGATGCTTGCCCTTGATGTCCCACAGCGCCTGGTCGACGCCCGCGATCGCGCTCATCATGATCGGGCCGCCGCGGTAGAAGCCCGCGCGGTACATCACCTGCCAGTGATCCTCGATCAGCAGCGGATCGCGGCCGACGAGGTAGTCGGCCAGTTCCTGCACCGCGGCCTCGACCGTATGCGCGCGGCCTTCGACGATCGGCTCGCCCCAGCCGACGATCCCCTCGTCGGTTTCGATCTTGAGGAACAGCCAGCGCGGCGGGACGACGAAGGTTTCGAGGCGGGTGATTTTCACGATGCGGGTCTCCAGGGTTGACCGGCGCGGACAGTCGGGCGCGGCGCACGGTCGCGTGCTTTCGCGGTTATCCTAGCGTAGCCCGATAAAAAATAGTATTAATAGCACTATTGTGCAGATAGTGAGATAGCGGGCAGCCGGCCCGCCCGGGTGCCGGCATAACGGAGAACGATCATTCGACGCGACCTGCATGGACAGACGGCCTTCCGGCTCGCCACGGCGATCCTGCGCGGCGACTACCCGCCCGAGTCGCTGCTGCCGAGGGAGCCCGACCTGATGGAGATGTACGGCGTGAGCCGCACTGTGATGCGCGAGGCGCTGCGTACGCTCACGTCGAAGGGGCTCGTTGAATCGCGGCCGAAGATCGGCACGCGCGTGCGGCCGCGCGGTGTATGGAATCTGCTCGACGCCGACCTGCTCGACTGGTACGCGCGCGTTGCGCCACCGCTCGCGTTCGCACTGAAGCTGCAGGAGATGCGGGAGATGGTCGAGCCCTACGCGGCCGCGCTCGCCGCGCGCATGCATACGCCGGACACGTTCGACGCGATCGACGGCGCGGCGCGCGCGATGGCCGCCGCGCGCAACGTCGACGAATGGGTGCGCGCCGACCTGCGTTTTCACCTGAGCGTGCTCGAGGCCGGCGGCAATGAGCTGCTGGTGCCGCTCGGCACGCTGATCGATCGCACGCTCGAGGCGCAGCTGCACCTGAATGCGCGCCGCGCGGACGTGTACAACGCGTCGCTCGCCGAGCACACGGCCGTCAGCGACGCGATCCGCGTGCGCGACGAGGACGGTGCGCGCCGCGCGATGGCGGCGCTGCTCGCGGTGACGCGCGCGCGGATCGAGATGTCGTGACGGGCACGCGCGAGCGGTGCGGCGCCGTCAGGCGTTCGCGCAGCCGCCCGGCTTGTGGATGCGCTCGGTCGACGCGGGGTATTTCGCGAGCAGGCTCGCCGGCCGCCGCGGGCGCGCGACCAGGTCGCCGCCGCAGTTCGGGCAGCGGCCCTTCAGCACGTCGTCGGCGCAGGTCGCGCAGAACGGCTCGCCGCCCGCGTACATTCGAACGTACAGATGCGCGCGTCCGCCGAATCGGGCGGCAGGTCCTTGTCGCAGCATTCGCAGCCGGGGCGCAGTTCGAGCATGACGGTGTTCCTTGGTTCGGGCAGGGTCGGGACGGGCGCCGCCGGACATTGCGTGCAGCGCATGTGCGCGCTACTGTACCCGCTTGGATCGGCCTGGCCAACGGTGTCCCGACGGGGCGCCGTTGATGCGCACGGGCCGCACCGGGAGACGACCATGCTTTATCGCGGAAGCTGTCACTGTGGCGACGTGAAGTTCGAGGCGGAAGGCGACCTGCAGGGCGTGATGGCGTGCAACTGCTCGATCTGCCAGCGCAAGGGCGCGCTGATGTGGTTCGTGCCGCGCACGAGCATGACGCTGCTCACGCCCGACGAGAACCTGGCGACCTACATGTTCAACAAGCACGTGATCAAGCACCGCTTCTGCAAGCGCTGCGGGATTCACACGTTCGGCGAAGGCGTCCACCCGAACGGCACCGCGATGGCCGCGATCAACGTGCGCTGTCTCGAGGATGTCGATCTCGACGCGCTGCCGGTCACGCACTACGACGGCCGCTCGCACTGAGCGGCGCGTCGGCGCATGAAGGGGCGCGTGGCCGTCAGGACGGTTGCGCGGCAGCGGCATCCGGCGCGGGCGTTTCCGCCTGCGGGGCGGGGCCCACGGTGCGCGTGCCGGTGCCGGCCGGACGTTCGATCAGCGGCGCGAGCGCCGGCGCCATCGACTTCAGCAACTGCACGGCCATCGCGCTCGTGAAGTCGTAGCGCGCCGCATACGGTTCATGCGCCGTTGCGGTCAGGACCCCGAAGAACCGGTCGCCGAGCACGAACACGAACGTGCCGCTGCGATTGACCTTGCGCGACTCGATCAGCCGCGCGCCGCGCGCATAGACGTTGAAGCGCTGGTCGCCGGTCCCTGTCTTGCCGTACACGTCGAGCGTCTTGCCGTCGGGCAGCGTGAAGCCACCCGCGAGGCGGCGCGCGGTGCCGTTGAGCACGACGTCGCGCAGCAGCGTGTGCGCCACGTTGACGATCTCCGGCGACAGCATCGGCTGCGGCTGCGCGGCCGCGCGCACGAAGCGCGTCTCGTACGGCGTGCCCTTCGCGAAGTCGAGCCGCGTGATCGTCTCGGTCGGCGCTTTCTGGCCGCCGTTCGCGATCAGGCCGATCAGTTTCGCGAGTGCGTCGGGCTGGTCGCCCGATGCGCCGATCGCGGCCGCATACGACGGCGTGACCTCCGCGAACGGGTAGCCGAGCGCGCGCCACGCTTTCGTGATCTCCGCGTACGCGCGCAGCTCGACCATGCGGCGGATGCGGCGGTCCTGGGTCGCGTGGTAGCGCGTCTTGTACAGCCATGAGTACGTGTAGAAACGCGCATCGTGGCTGTCGCGCTGGACATCGGCGAGCGATGCGCCCGGGTGCGCGCGCAGGTAGTTGAGCGTCCACAGCGCGAGCGGATGCACGCTCGCGATATAGCCGCGATCGTTGAGGTTGAAGCGGTCGATCGCGTACTTCGCGTAAAGCTTGGCGAGGTCGTCGTCGGACAGCGTGGCGGCCGGCGTGCCCTTCAGTTGCGCGCGCATCTGCGCATCGAACCACGCGAGCGATTCGTTCGGCGCGACGCTGCGCAGCACCGTCGCGATCTTCGGTGGCGACTTGCGCACGTCCTTCAGCATCAGCGCGAGCGCGTCGTCGGGCGCCTTGCCCGCATAGCGCGTGTAGTAGCGCTTCACGTAGACCTGGCTTTCGCCGTCGACGAACTGCTGCAGGTAATGCTGGCGCTGCTCGGGATCGCCGAGCCACGACGACGACGGGCCGGCCGCCTGCAGCGTCTCGTAGTGGACGATGTCGCGCATCAGCCGCACGAACACGAGGTTGACCGAGTGCTCGAACGCCGTGTGCAGCGTCAGGATCCGGCCGTTGTCCGATTTCTCGAAGTTCGAAAACACCTGCGCGCCGCCGCCCGTGTAGAACACGTCGGGGCTGGCCGAGTACTTGCGTTCGACGGCCGCGTCGAGCATTGCCTGCAGCGAGCGGTCGCGCGTATGCGACAGATAGTCGAGCGCCCAGTGCGACAGCCCGTCGATCGGGTCGGGCTTCACGCGGGCCAGCTCCGCGTTCGACAGGTTCGCGTAGCGCGCATGCAGGTCGGACACGATCTGCAGGTACGTGATCAGCGTGCGCAGCTTCGCGGTCGAGCCGAGGTTGATGCGGCCGCCGCGATTGACGTCGAACGGTTCGTTCACGCTGTCGGTCTGCACGCGCAGCAAGTTCGCGCCGTTGCGGTGTTCGTACAGCGTGAAGCTATACGTGAGGTGCGCCGGGTCGTCCTTCGGCGCGAGCATCTCGAAACCGTACAGGCCCGCTTTCTGCGCGCCGTCACGCGTCGACGCCTGGGCGAGCCGTTCGGCGACCGCCTGCTGCACGCCGTTGTCGAGCGTGCTGGTCGCCTGCAGGTCGAACTGGTCGAGCTGGTACAGATCGCTGATGCCGAGTGCCGACAGCAGCGACGCGCGCGCGGACGTCACGGCCTTGCGCGACACGAACGACTGCACGTGCGCGGCGGCTGGCGGCGCGCTGCGTTCGATCTGCGCGGTGAGCGCGGCGTCGCGCAGCGCGGGTGAAATCACGCCGCCGTTCGACAGCAGCCGCAGGTAGCTGTCGGTCAGCTTCTGCAGCGCCGGATAGCCGCGGTTGAGGAAGTACGACGGCGCGCGCTGCGCGATGATCAGCGACAGCACCTCGCGGAACGTCTTGCCTTGTTCGTCGACGTTGTCGCCGGTCGTCGGCGCGGACAGGATCCGGTTCACGTCGTTGAAGTCGCGGCCGTACCACGCGGCGAGACCGTCGCCGATGCCGGTGATTTCACCGACATGCGGCCGTGCGGCGAGCGGGACGGAATTCAGGTAGCGCACGACGATGGTGCGGCGCGCGGGCATCGTCTGCGGGCCGTTCAGGTACGCGCGCACCGATGCGGACGCGATCTGCCGCAGCTTCTCGGGCGGCGTCGCGGTGCGGCCCTCGGGCGAATGGCGGAACTTCTCGATCTGCGTCGCGAGCGTGCTGCCGCCCGGGCGTGCCTGATGGCGGTTGACGACGTGCAACGCCTGGTCGGCGACCGCGCGGCCGAAGCGCCCCCAGTCGATCGCCGGGTTGCGGTTCGGCTCGTTCGCGTCGAGCAGGTAGCGATCCTCGATGAACAGCAGCGAATTCGCGACCACGGGCGGCACCATGTCGAAGTCGGCGTAGACGCGCTGCGGGAACGCGGTCGTGAACAGCGGCGCGCCGGTCGAGTCGAACAGCATCAGGCCCGCCTGGTCCTTCTCTTCGAACGGGAGGAACAGCCCGCGATCGCCGAGCAACAGCATCCGCTGCGAATCGCGCGCCTGCTTGCTGACGACGAAGCCGCGCGCGAGCAGCCGCTCCTGGAACGCCGGAATCATCGCGTAGCCGAGGCGCTGGTCGTACGGACCGTTGGCGGGGAAGCGGATGTGATCGCTCGGGCCCGTCTCGACCGTGTAGCCGACATCGCGGGTGAGCTCGGACAGGTAGTGCGCCTGCAGCCGGGACGTTTCGATCTCGCTCTGCACGAGTCGCGCAACGATCGCCACGGCGATCAGCAGCGCGGCCAGCAAAGACCACTTGATCCACGTCCAGACCGATGCGAGACCGGTCACGCGCGGCAGGATACGATTCAGCGGCCGATTCATGGCGGCGTCTCCCTGAAGGCACGGGCTCCGGCCGCACCCCATTAAGGATTAGTGTAGTCCTCCGCAGCGGGCTGCCAAGGGCGTTCACTACCGAGATGCGTCGACGCAACGCGCGTGCCTGTGACGCGCTGTAACCCGCGTTGCGTCGCGGTGGTGCATGCCGTCGCAGGGCAACGTTTGCGCGTTTCGTGCCGAGGCACCCGCGTGGCGGGCGTGTCGGCGGGCAGGCCCGGACGGCCGGGCAGGCGGGCAATGCGCCGGATTCGTGCGGTGCGGCGGAGCGACAATTGGGATCGGAACCCGACCGTAAAATGGTGTCCGGCGAACGGCGATGCTGCGGGTTTCCGTGATAGCCGCGCGAGCCGGCCACGGGTACGATCGCCGGATGTGCGGCGCATTTCCGTTTTTGCCGGGAGTCCCATGCCGATCCACCCCGTCGCGCTCGTTTGCACGGCCATCCTCGGGTTGCTGCTGTTCGGGCTCGGCCTCGTCGTGTCCGTCACGCGCTTCCGTTGCACCACCGGTTCCGGGTGTGCGCCCGATCCGGCGAACGGGTTGCACAAGATCGTGCGCGCGCACGGCAACACGGCCGAATACGCGCCGTTTCTCGCGGTGCTGTTTCTCTACTTCGGCGCACACGATCCATCGCGCACGATCCTGACGCTGATCGTCGCGGCGACCGCGTGCCGCTGTCTGCTGGTGATCGGCTTGCTCGCCTGGCCGACGATGGCCAACCCGAATCCCGTGCGTTTCGTCGGCGCGCTCGGCACGTATCTGTGCGGTGCCGCGTTGTGCATCGCGCTGTTCGTCTGAACGGCGGCATCCGGCGACATACGGTACAAGTCCTGACGGCGGTGGTTGCGGCGGGCGGTGATATGCTCGCGGGACGCCCGCGATCGACGGGCGGATTCCGACTGCCTGCGCGCTGCCGCGCTGCACGGCGATTCCGAGGGAAGAACCGGCAACATGAGCCGCAAATTCATTCTGAAGGGCGACACGACCGACCACGGCGGTGTCGTGCTCGACGGGATCGCCAATTCGTCGTTCGACGGACGCGAACTCGCCTATCTTGGCGCGCCGGTGTTCTGCGCCGCCTGCAAGTCGCCGGGCGTGATCGTGTCCGACGGCGGCGAGCGGACGATGACCGTGATGGGCAAGGTCGTCGCGCTCGAACACGACCTGTGCCAGTGCCTGTGCACGCCGCAGCCGAAGCTGATCGCGTCGCAGGCCACCGGGACGATCACCGGATGACACCTGCCGCGCGGAGGCGGTTGCCACCCGCGCGGCGTCGGCATATCGCCGCCGGCCGTCAGACGCTGCCTTCGGTTTCGATCACGAGGATGCGTGCTTCGCCGAGCGGATGCGCGACGTGCTCGGCGCCGGCCGCCGCATGGAACACGTCACCCGTTTCGAGTACCGTCGCGTGCTCGACGCCTGCATCGCGATAGCGCATCTCGACGCGACCGTCGAGCACCGCGAACACTTCCTCGCCGTCGTTCACATGCCACCGATACGGCTGGTCGGTCCAGTGCAGGCGGACCGTGATGCCGTTCAGGTTCGCGATGTCGAGTGCGCCCCACGCGCGGTCGGCGGTGAAGGCGGCGCTGCGGATGATGTTCATCGATGGGTTCTCCGGCGCGAATGCGCGTCGTCTTCCAGTCTTCCAGTCTTCGAGTCGATTTCCCGGTGTGCGTATTCAGCTCGACATCGCGCGCAGCGCCTGTCCGATGATCTCCTTGCGCTTCGCGAAGCCGGCTGCCGACCGTTCGGTGACGCGCTTCACGACCGCGGCCGGCGCGGTGTCGGGCGAACCGGCGTCGAACGGCGGCGCGGGTGCGTATTCGAGCTGCAACTGGATCGCCTGCGCTTCTTCGTCGCCGGCCAGTTCCGCGGCGATCGTCAGTGCGAAGTCGATGCCGGCCGTGACGCCGCCGCCCGTGATCAGGTTGCCGTCGCGCACCACGCGCTCGCGCACCGGCACCGCGCCGAGCGGCTCGAGCAGCGTGTGGAACGCCCAGTGCGTCGTCGCGCGCCGCCCGCGCAGCAGGCCGGCCACGCCGAGCAGCAGCGCACCCGTGCAGACCGACGTCACGTAGCGCGCGGTGGCCGCGCGCTGCTGCACGAATGCGATCGTCTCGGCGTCGAGCAGCAACTCGTTGATCCCGATCCCGCCCGGAATGCAGATCACGTCGAGCGGCGGGCAGTCGTCGAACGTGCAGGTCGGCGCGAGCGCGAGCCCGCTGCTCGACGCGACGGTGTCGCGCGACTTCCAGACCAGATGGACGGTGGCGTCGGGCAGCGACGCGAGCACGTCGTGCGGGCCGGTGAGATCGAGTTGCTGGACGCCCGGAAACACGAGAAAGCCGATATGCAGGGTCATGCGAAGACTCCGAGTGGAAGGGGAACGAACCGTTGCGGGCACGGGATGGACAGATCGATTCTAGGCGCGTAGTGTTTGGCGAAATTGCCATATCACCCACGTTTTCAGCCAATCGCCATGCCTGCCGCTCCGCGTTCGATCCTGGTCCTCGCGTTCCCTCGCGCGCAGCTGCTCGACGTGTCGGGGCCGCTGCAGGTGTTTGCGTCCGTCAACGAGCTTGCGCTGGAGCGCGGCCAGCCGGCGCCGTATGCGCCGCGCGTCATCGCGGCCGATGCGGGGCCCGTCGAGACGTCGTCGGGCCTGGTCGTGATGGCGGAGTCGCTGCGTTCGGCGGCGCGCCATCCCGATACGCTGATCGTCGCCGGCGGCAAGGGCGTGCATGCGGCATCGAAGGATGCGCGGCTGGTGCGGTGGGTACGGCAGCAGGCGGCGCGCACACGGCGCGTGGCATCGGTCTGCACCGGCGCGTTCCTGCTCGCCGAGGCCGGCCTGCTCGACGGGCGGCGTGCGGTCACGCACTGGGCGCGCTGCGACGAATTCGCGGCGCGCTATCCGAACGTGCGCGTCGAGTCCGATCCGATCTTTATCCGCGAAGGCGCGCTGTGGACCTCGGCCGGCGTGACGGCCGGCATCGATCTCGCGCTTGCGCTGGTCGAGGAGGATCTCGGGCGGGCCACCGCGCTCGACGTCGCGCGCGAACTCGTCGTGTTCCTGAAGCGTCCGGGCGGACAGGCGCAGTTCAGCACGATGCTGTCGATGCAGCGCACCGACGACCGGTTCGGCGAACTGCACGCGTGGATGGCCGAGCACCTGACGGCCGACCTGTCGGTGCCCGCGCTGGCCGAGCGCGTGCGCATGAGCGAACGCAGCTTCGTGCGCCACTACCGGGCGGGAACCGGCCGCACACCCGCGCGCGCGGTCGAGCAGATCCGCGTCGAGGCCGCGCAACGCCTGCTCGGCGAAACGGCATGGCCCGTCAAGCGGATCGCCGCGCGTTGCGGCTTCGGCTCGGAGGAAACGCTGCGACGCTGTTTCGTGCGCGTGCTGGGCGTGTCGCCGCAGGGGTATCGCGAACGGTTCGTGCGGTAACGCACGCCGTGCGGCCGGGGTCGGGGCCGGAACGATTGCCGCGAGAGACTGCACGGAAATCGATCGCTTTCCAGTCCGAAATTCGGAAATTATTCAGGATCGTAGAACAATAGGTGGGGGCTTGTGCCGCGCCCGTCACGCGCTCTATTCTGTTTTGTTGGCGATTCGAAGGGGGAGCAGCATGGACCGAATCCAGGCAATGGAAGTTTTTACCCGCGTGGTCGACGCGAACAGCTTCACGCGCGCGGCCGATACGCTCGCGATGCCGCGCGCGTCGGTGACGACCATCATCCAGAACCTCGAGGCGCTGCTCGGCGTGCGCCTGATGCACCGGACGACGCGCCGGCTGTCGCTGACGCCGGAAGGGGCGGCGTACTACGAGCATTGCATGAAGATCATCTCGGAGATCGCGGAGGCCGACGCGAGTTTCCAGACCGGCAACCGCAAGCCGAGCGGCGTGCTGCGCGTCCACATGCCGAGTTCGCTCGGGCGGCGCATCGTGTTGCCGTCGCTGTCGATTTTCCGGCAGCGCTACCCGGACATCACGCTCGAACTGGGGCTCTCCGACCGCTACGTGGACCCGGTCGAGGAGGGCATCGACTGCATGATCCGGGTCGGGCCGCTCGAGGATTCGTCGATGGTCGCGCGGCGGATCGGGATGCTGAAGCGCGTGACCTGCGCGTCGCCCGACTACCTCGCGCGTCACGGCGAGCCGCACGAGATTGCCGATCTTGCCGAGCATCATGCGGTGAATTTTCGTTCGAGCCACGGCGCGCGTGCGATTCCGTGGGTGTTCATGATCGACGGCAAGCCGTTCGAGGTGCGGATGAACGGGAGCGTCACGGTCAACGATTCGGATGCCTATGTGACGTGCGGGCTCGAAGGGTTCGGGATGATCCAGCCGACGCTGTTCATGGTGCTGCCGAACCTGCTCGACGGCTCGCTGGTCGAGGTGCTGCCGGACTGCAATCCGAAGCCGAAGCCG
Source organism: Burkholderia aenigmatica (assembly GCF_902499175.1). GTDB lineage: Bacteria > Pseudomonadota > Gammaproteobacteria > Burkholderiales > Burkholderiaceae > Burkholderia > Burkholderia aenigmatica. Next base: position 122,034 of record NZ_CABVQC010000009.1, on the reverse strand, counting down.
ATCTCGATCGTCTATCCGCACAACCGGCATCTGTCGCAGAAGGTGCGCGTGTTCGCCGACTGGATCGCGGAGGTGTTCGAGTCGACGCCGTCGCTGGAGGGCGGGGAGAACTGGCGCGGGCGGGTGGGGGCGCAGGCGGCGAAGGTGCAGAGGGGCGCGGTGGCGGCGTAAGGCGTCAGGCTGCTGCCCGGGTGGCCGTGTTGCCGGCCATCGTGGATTCCGGCGCGCGCCGCCGGCACGCGTGGGGAGGCCGCCGCTACCAGCGGATGGTGTACGGATTGTTGCCCAGCGCCCAGTGCGCGTTGTCGTCCCGCTCGAGGAGAATCCCCTTGTGGGCCCAGCCATCGTCCTCGGGATAGAACGACAGCGCGCCCAGCAGGTCCGGGTCTGCCAGCCACGGCGTCGCTTGCTTGTCCGGTTTCCACAGGAAATTGACCCACGTCACCAGATGCGGATTGTCGTCGAACGGATTCTTGGAGGGCGTCATGAATTTTTCGACGCCGCCATATGAAACGTGCGCGCAGAACAGGTTGATCATGTACAGGACGCTCCCGCCGGGTGACGAAGGATCGGTCGACTCGATTTCTTGATATCGGTAGTATGGCTTCCCGAACGCGGTAAGCTCGATGTGGCTCAAGCGCACATGCTTGTCACTCAGCTCGTAATCCGGATTCCTGATGGTTGGCTTGCCTTTGCCCGCGTCGAATTTGACGGTGATCAGGCCGCGGTCGATGAGCGCCTGCACGTCTTTCCGGACCGTCCCGTCCACTCTCAGCAAGCTCGCCGCAGTGACGTCGGCGGGCAGCTCGGCGCCGCTCAGGCTGACGCAGGCGTCAGTCGGCGCCGTGTTCTTGTCCGCGAGCGCGGCTTTCAGAATCTCGTCGATCTCGCTTTTGTCCAGGCCGCCGGGCGGTGACAGGTATCGCACGCCTGCCACCGCGGCAGCGGCAACCGCGGCGACCGCGACACCTGCCGCCAGCCGGCGTCGTCTCGTGCGTCCGCGTGGCTTGTCGCGGTTCGATTCGTTACGTTCCGTCATCTGATCCTCGGTATTTTCGTTGGCGATCGGGTCACTGCTGAATCCGGTCATGGAGAAGCAGGCAGCGGCCCGACCGGTCGAACGCGTGTCCGATTTTCGCCGATCGTGGAAGTCGGCAGCCAGTCAATGCCACGGCCTCAATTGTGGGACTGATCCGGAGCAGCGCCACGCGTCGCGCGATCACGCAGCGCGGCGGGCAATTGCCACAGCATCAGTTCGCGCGTGCCGATTGCCCACAGCGCCGAACCGCTCCATGAAAAGGCCAGCGCCTGGATCTCGCTGTCTTTGGGGATCGACGATGTGTCGAGCTGCACGGGTGTGCGGCCCTGTGCGACGTCCCAGAGTGCCACGCGATGCTTCCAGCCGCCAGTGGTGTAGGTCGTGCCCATTGCCAGGAAGCGTCCGTTCGCCGAACGGGCGGCGGCCTTGAAGCTGTCGGCACTGCCCAGCAGTGCCGACAGCACGTGCCCGCTCTTGAGATCCACCACGTGCATGCCGACAAAGCGCTTCCGTTTCGGGCCGGGATACTTCACGGGAGGCGGCATGCTGCCGTCGTCGTCGAGCAGGAGCACGAAACCTGTCGCGATCCATTGACCCTGCGGCGAACCGAGCGGCTTGGGCACCCATTGCGCGATACCGGCAGCGCTGACGGAATTCGGCATGCCGAAGCGCTGGGGCAAGGCGATCGTACGCAGCGCGCGGCCGGTGCGGGCGTCCAGCTCGGCGAGCCCTTGCGAATCCTCCGTCCAGTAGCTCCCGGAAGGCCGCCAGCGTACTGGCCAGATCAGGGCATTGCTGCCGTTGCTGATCTCGTTCATCAGCGACTGGCGTACCGACGACAGCGTGGTGACGAACGGCCATGGATCGTCGGTGGCCGACGGCGGTGACGCCGGGCGCTGCACGGTCAGGAATTCGGAACCGACCGGGTTCTCGTTCTTCTCGTCACGTCGGATGTCATGCCAGAAATTGGCCGGCAGATCGTCGTCGAGAATCCAGTGCATATCGCTCATCTGATGGTCTCGCCAATCGGTCTCGCTCGGCCAGACGACTTCATGACGATCGACCTTGCGGCTCGCGAGGTCATATCGGTACAGGCATGGGTTGCTCTTGGCATCCGGCTGGCCGTCGAACCAGACGGCGCTGCCGTCGCCGTTGATCATCATCCGTCGCGGGCCGTCCTTGCCGTGCCAGACTTCGTCCGCCTGCAACCCACCGTTGCCCGCGTGCAGTCGCCACACATACTCGTTCCAGCCGCGGTTGTCGGCCACCTGGGCGCTGAACAGCAGGCTGCCATCCGGCAGGCCGAGGATGTCGTGCGGGTACAGCAACGTGCGTTGCGACGGGTCGGTCACGAACTTGTCCCAGCGGATGATCGCAGGCTTGATGACCGGGGCGCTCGGGTCCGGCACGACCAGCTTGATTGCGGGGGGCGGCATCGACGGTGTCGTGGGTAACTGCCATGCAGCGGGCGACGTGGCGATTTCCAGCTTGGCTGGCAGTGCGGACAGCGCGTCGGACAATGCCGTGAACACGTCGCCCGGTACGACGGATATGCCAGTCCTGCTGGATTGGGTCCGGTTGCCGCTGAATATGTCCAGGTCCTGCAGTGTCAGTGCTTTCCACAGGCTGTAGTCGGGGTTGGGCCGGGAGTCGATGCGACCGAACTGAACGACCGTCGCCGGGTGCCCGAATATGGCGCTGACGTCCTGCACCCTGACGAACAGCGCGCTCCGGTACTGACCGGTGATGCCATCGCTGTGGTCCTGGCGGGCTTCCCAGAATGCGTAGGTGGACTGCAGCGCAGGCACGCCTGAGCCCTGGAACAGCCGGTCGACGCGTGCCCGAGCCTGATCCATGCGCCAGTCCAGTTCCTGCCGGGTGATCGCGCCTTGTTGCAGCGCCAGCTGCAGTTTCGGCAGGGTCGCGTGGTCGGCGATGGCTGCGCGCAGGTCCGGCCGGCGCGATAACAGCACACGACTCCAGGGATCCGGCAAATTCTGCAGCTGCCAGCTATTGGCATTGGCTGTTACCGGGCTCGTCCGTTGCAGTACGCGTTGCACCAGCGGCTGCACCTGATCGTAGGGGGCGGAGACCAGCAGGAACACGGCTTCCGCATAAGCTTGCCGGTTCTTGCCGTTGTCCCAGATCAGGACCTGCTCGCTTCGACGGGCGGCTACTTCGTAATCGTCGTCGTGCCCGGTGTCGTGCAACTGCTCGAATCTCCAGTGCAGGCCGTCGACGGTGGTGTCTGGCAGAGGGTCGGCGTGGCAGGCAAGCGGGATGGCGATGCCGATCAGAACCGACAGGAAGCATGCGAGGCGTTTTTTCATTGACGTTATGCCCGGATGCAGCAGAAATTTGGACATACCGATTCTAAGTGCGGTGTAGTGCCCGTGCTGCTGTGTACCGGGTGCGATTGCGCGGGGTATCGACTTTTGCACCGTTCGGTATCGCCGCATACAGGCATCGGCGCGTGGATCGTCCTTTTATGGAGAGCGGTGCCGGCATCGGTTGCGTACCCGCTCCGGTCTCGAGCGCAATGGCACGATCATCGTGGCCACGAAAGCATGAGCCGGTACTGGAGCGTTGAACTGAAAGCGCGGGTCTCCGATTGCGACTGTGTTCAATCGTTCTTGTTGGCGTCGGTCTTGCGCAGACAACGGTGTCGGGGCGCGTGACGAGCTCAAATGAAAAATCGCGGCCATTCAGCGCGACGGCTCGCGTCGGCGAATTCAAGCCACGCATCGCGATTTCGACCGGACGTGTGCGATTGACGATGGCCGAATGATCGTCGCGTTCGACTGGCGGAGGCTTACACGGTCAACGTGATGTGACGGCGTGTGTTTTTGGCGGAACAAATGAAAAAGCCGCTGTTTCTTTCGAAACAGCGGCTCTCGCATTTGGTGGCGAATCAGGGATTCGAACCCCGGACCTGCGGATTATGATTCCGTCGCTCTAACCGACTGAGCTAATTCGCCGAAGAAATGAATTATGGAGAATGCCGGTCTGGCTGTCAACACCTTTTTTCGTCTTCCGTGAAAAAGGTTGCTGTCGGCCCGCGCCGGCCTCGTCGCGGGGCGGGTTGCCGTTCACCGGAACCCGCCCGCCACCCGGCCTCAATCCTGCGCGTAGATATTCGAGTCCTTCGTCTCCTTGACGAACAGCAGGCCGATCACGAACGTGCCCAGCGCGATCACGATCGGATACCAGAGGCCCGAGTAGATGTTGCCCTTCGCCGCGACGATCGCGAACGCGGTCGCCGGCAGGAAGCCGCCGAACCAGCCGTTGCCGATGTGATAGGGCAGCGACATCGACGTGTAGCGGATCCGCGTCGGGAACATCTCGACCAGCATCGCGGCGATCGGGCCGTAGACCATCGTCACGTAGATCACGAGGATCGTCAGGATCACGATCGTCATCGGCCAGTTGAGCTGCGCCGGGTCGGCCTTCGCCGGGTAGCCGGCCGACTTCAGCGTCGACGCGAGCGTCTTGTCGAACGCCGCGCCCTGCGCCTTCGCGTCGGCCGCCTTACCGTCATAGGCCGCGACCACCGTGTCGCCGACCTTGATCTGCGCGGTCGTACCGGCCGGTGCCGCGACGTTCTCGTAGTTCAGGCCGGCCTTCGCGAGCGCGCCCTTCGCGATGTCGCACGAGTCGGTGAACTTCGACGTGCCGACCGGGTTGAACTGGAACGCGCAGCTGGCCGGATCGGCGATCACCGAGATCGGCGCCTTCTGCGTCGCAATCTCGAGCTGCGGGTTCGCGTAGTGCGTGAGCGCCTTGAACAGCGGGAAGTAGGTCAGTGCCGCGATCAGGCAGCCCGCGAGGATGATCGGCTTGCGGCCGATCTTGTCCGACAGCGAACCGAAGAACAGGAAGAACGGCGTGCCGATCAAGAGCGCGATCGCGATCAGGATGTTCGCGCTCGCACCGTCCACCTTCAGCGTCTGCGTGAGGAAGAACAGCGCGTAGAACTGGCCCGTGTACCACACGACGGCCTGGCCGGCGGTCAGGCCGACGAGCGCGAGGATCACGATCTTCAGGTTCTTCCACTGGCCGAACGCCTCGGTCAGCGGCGCTTTCGACGTCTTGCCTTCCGCCTTGATGCGCATGAACACCGGCGATTCGTTCAGCTGCATCCGGATCCACACCGACACCGCGAGCAGCAGGATCGACGCGACGAACGGCACGCGCCAGCCCCAGCTGCCGAACGCTTCCTCGCCGATGAACGTGCGCACGCCGAGAATCACGAGCAGCGACAGGAACAAGCCGAGCGTGGCGGTCGTCTGGATCCACGCGGTGTAGAAGCCGCGACGGTTGGCCGGCGCATGCTCGGCGACGTAGGTCGCCGCGCCGCCGTATTCGCCGCCGAGCGCGAGACCCTGCAGCAGCCGCATCGCGATGAAGATCACGGGCGCGGCAATGCCGATCGACGTGTAGCCGGGCAGGAAGCCGACCACGAACGTCGAGATGCCCATGATCACGATCGTCACGAGGAACGTGTGCTTGCGTCCGACCATGTCGCCGAGCCGGCCGAACACGATCGCGCCGAACGGCCGCACCGCGAAGCCGGCCGCGAAGCCGAGCAGTGTGAAGATGAACGCGGCGGTTGGATTGACGCCGGAGAAGAAACTCTTGCTGATGTAGGCCGCGAGCGAGCCGGCCAGGTAAAAGTCGTACCACTCGAACACGGTGCCGAGCGACGACGCGAAGATCACCTTCTTCTCTTCGCCCGTCATCGGCGCGTGCGAAATTTGCCCGCCTAACGTTGCCATGAGTCGTCTCCAAGTCCCTTGATATAGATATGCGGCCGCCTTGGGTGAGCGGGCCTGTGGACGATTATTGGTACGGAAACTTACGGCGGACTGACTCGCGCGTGCAAAACGACTGCGCGTTAACCCGCGTCGAATCGGTCGCTTTGTGTGCCCATCTTGCCTCGAACGTCCGGCAAATCGCCGGTTTTGGCGCAATTGCGGCGTGCTGCGGCGGCGCGCGTCAGGGTTAATCCGGGGCGGTGTCGGTCAGCGGCAGGCTGATGCGCACGAGCGTGCCGGCGAGGCGCGGTGCGTGCTGGTACACGTGATCGTCGAGCGTCAGCGTGCCGCCGTGCTGCGTGGCGATCTCGCGCACGATCGCGAGCCCGAGGCCGCTGCCGTCGCCTTCGCGGCCGAGGATCCGGTAGAAGCGCTCGACGACGCGCTCGCGTTCGGCGGCCGGGATGCCCGGCCCGGTGTCCTCGACTTCGAGATGCACGACCCGCGCCGCGGGCTCGGCGCACACGCGCACCGTGATGCGGCCGCCGTCCGGCGTGTAGCGGATCGCGTTGTCGATCAGGTTGCCGAGCATCTCGCGCAGCATCACCGGATTGCCATCGACGTCGAGCGGCGTGTCGTCCGGCGGGCCTTCGTAGCCGAGATCCATCCGTTTCGCGAGCGCGGCCTGCACCCAGTCGCGCACCGCGCGCCGCGCGAGTGTGGCGATCTCGACCGGCTCGAACGTCAGCCCGCTCGCGCGGTTCTCGGCGCGCGCCAGCGCGAGCAACTGCGTGACGAGCCGCGCGGCCTGCTCGGAGCTCGTCGCGATCTGCTCGAGCGAGCGCTGCACGTCGGGCGGGACGGGGTGGCGCAGCGCGAACTCGGCCTGCGTGCGCAGGCCCGCGAGCGGGGTCTTCATCTGGTGCGCGGCGTCGGCGATGAAGCGCTTTTGCAGCGCCATGTTCTGTTCGAGACGCGCGAGCAGGTCGTTGAACGACGTGACGAGCGGCTCGATCTCGGGCGGCGCGCGCTGCGCCTCGACGGGCGACAGGTCGTCGGGCCGCCGCGCGCGGATGTGCGCCTGCAGCGCGTTGAGCGGTGCGAGGCCGCGCGACAGCCCGAACCAGACCAGCAGGATCGCGAGCGGCAGGATCACGAATTGCGGCAGGATCACGCCCTTGATGATGTCGTTCGCGAGCGCGTTGCGCTTGTCCAGCGTTTCGCCGACCTGCACGAGCACGGGCTGCGTGTTGCCCGGTTGCGGCAGCGCGACCGTCGTATAGGCGACGCGCACGTCGTTGCCGCGCAGCAGGTCGTCGCGGAACATGACGACGCCTGGCGGCGGGCGATCCTCGTCGCGCGGCAGCGGCATGTCGGCTTCGCCCGCGACCAGCTCGCCGCGTGTGCCGAGCACCTGGAAGTAAACGCTGTCGACGTTGTCCGCGCGCAGGAAGTCGCGTGTCTGCTCCGGCAGCGTCAGCTCGGCGACACCGTTTACCGGATGGATCTGCCGCGCGAGCACGTACGCGTTGGTCTCGAGCGCGCGGTCGAACGGGCCGTTCGCGATCGTCTTCGCGACCAGATAGGTGACGGCGATGCTCATCGGCCATAGCAGCAGCAGCGGCGCGAGCATCCAGTCGAGGATCTCGCCGAACAGCGAGCGCGGGCGTGGTGCCTCGGGCGCATCGGTTTCGTCGGGTGGCGCGAACGGGTTCTCGTAGCGCGCGTCGCGCGCCTCGTCGGCGGCCGACGACGGCGCGCCGGTCGGGTGGCGGGTATGGGCCGGCGTGGCCATCGCGGCGACGCCCGGGTTCAGCGCAGCGGCGTGCCGGCCACCGCGGGCTGGGGCGCTGCCGTGTCGGCCGGCGCGGCGGGCGCGACCTTCTCGAGGCAATAGCCGAGGCCGCGCACGGTCGAGATCCGTACGCCGCTGGGTTCGATCTTCTTGCGCAGCCGGTGCACGTAGACTTCGATCGCGTTGTTGCTGACTTCCTCGCCCCATTCACACAGATGGTCGACGAGCTGCTCCTTCGACACGAGCCGGCCGATCCGCTGCAGCAGCACCTCGAGCAGGCCGAGCTCGCGTGCGGAGAGATCGAGCACGTGATCGTTCGCATACGCGATGCGGCCGACCTGGTCGAACGCGAGCGAGCCGTGGCGCACGACGGTCGGGCCGCCGCCCGCGCCGCGCCGGGTCAGCGCGCGCACGCGCGCCTCGAGTTCGTTGAGCGCGAACGGCTTGGCCATGTAGTCGTCGGCGCCGAGGTCGAGCCCCTTCACGCGCTCGTCGACGCTGTCGGCGGCCGTCAGGATCAGCACGGGGAGGTTGGAATTGCGGGCGCGCAGGCGCTTGAGCACGTCGAGCCCGGGCATTTTCGGGAGCCCGAGATCGAGGATCAGCAGGTCGAACGTCTGCATCGACAGCGCCGTATCGGCGTCGACGCCGGTCTTCACGTGGTCGACCGCATAGCCCGATTGGCGGAGTGACCGGGTGAGGCCGTCCGCGAGTATGCTGTCGTCTTCCGCGATGAGAATTCGCATGATGCTGACCGATGGCCGGCAGGGCGTTCGCGCCGGCCGGCTGTCTCCGAAGTTATTCGTGTACAACGCAGCCTGCATTGCGGGCTTGCACAAAACACTGTTTTTTTATACAGTGTCTGCATTCGTGGGCGGCGCTTGAAAGCGGGCGCGCCTCTAACAGACGCTGCTCATCATAGCAAAGGACGATTCATGGAAGATAGCAAGAAGGGCTCCGGGATGACCGCCGAGAAGAGCAAGGCGCTGGCCGCCGCGCTTGCCCAGATCGAAAAGCAGTTCGGCAAGGGCTCGATCATGCGCATGGGCGACGGCGAGGCGACGGAGAACATCCAGGTCGTGTCCACGGGCTCGCTCGGTCTCGATATCGCGCTCGGCGTCGGCGGCCTGCCGCGCGGCCGGGTGGTCGAGATCTACGGTCCGGAATCGTCCGGTAAAACCACGCTCACGCTGCAGGTCATTGCCGAACTGCAGAAGATCGGCGGTACGGCGGCGTTCATCGACGCCGAGCACGCGCTCGACGTTCAATATGCAGCGAAGCTCGGCGTGAACGTGCCGGAGCTGCTGATCTCGCAGCCGGACACCGGCGAGCAGGCGCTTGAAATCACCGACGCGCTGGTGCGCTCGGGCTCGATCGACATGATCGTCATCGACTCGGTCGCGGCGCTCGTGCCGAAGGCCGAAATCGAAGGCGAGATGGGCGATTCGCTGCCGGGTCTGCAGGCCCGCCTGATGTCGCAGGCGCTGCGCAAGCTGACCGGCACGATCAAGCGCACGAACTGCCTGGTGATCTTCATCAACCAGATCCGGATGAAGATCGGCGTGATGTTCGGCAACCCGGAAACCACGACGGGCGGTAACGCGCTGAAGTTCTACTCGTCGGTGCGTCTCGACATCCGCCGGATCGGCTCGATCAAGAAGAACGACGAGGTGATCGGCAACGAAACCCGCGTGAAGGTCGTCAAGAACAAGGTGTCGCCGCCGTTCCGCGAAGCGATCTTCGACATCCTGTATGGCGAAGGTATTTCGCGTCAGGGCGAGATCATCGATCTCGGCGTGCAGGCGAAGATCGTCGACAAGGCGGGCGCCTGGTACAGCTACAACGGCGAGAAGATCGGCCAGGGCAAGGACAACGCGCGTGAATTCCTGCGCGAGAATCCGGAAATCGCACGCGAGATCGAGAACCGCATTCGCGAATCGCTTGGCGTGGTCACCATGCCCGATGGTGCTGGCCTGGACGAAGCCGAGGCGATGGACGAAGAAGAGTGATGGTCGGGCGCCGAGGTCAGGCTGGCGAGCCGGAGGAGAGCGACGTGCCCGAAACGGCGGGTCGCTCCGGCCGGCGAGCCGGATCCTCGGGCGCCGATCGGCGGGTCGCAGGCAGCCATGCCGCGAACCGCACCGCGACGAGGGCATCCGACGATGCCCTCGTTTCGTTTGAGATTACCGCACCGGACGATCCGTTCGACGACGATGAGTCGTTCGACGCGCACGACCGCTCCCGTCGTCGCGTGTCCGGTGTCAGCTTCCCGGGCGATCGCGCAGCCGACGCATCGGCGCCGGCCAGGGAAGATGTCTATACGCGCAGCAGCCAGCATCCGCGTCGCACACGTCGCGCGTCGGGTGCTTCTTCTTCCAGTGCTTCGCCAGGTGACGCTCCGGGCGCGACCGAGCGCAAGTCGTCGAAGCCTCAGCGATCGTTGAAGGGCCGCGCGCTCGGCTATCTATCCCGCCGCGAATACAGCCGCGCGGAACTCGCGCGCAAGCTCGCGCCCTACGTCGGCGACGACGAATCCGTCGAGCCGGTGCTCGATGCGCTGGAACAGGAAGGCTGGCTGTCCGACGCGCGCTTTGCCGAGAGCCTCGTGCATCGTCGCGCGTCGCGCGTTGGTGTCGCACGCATCGTCAGCGAGCTGAAGCGTCATGCGGTGGGCGACACGCTCGTCGAGGAAGTGAACGCGCAACTCCGCGAGACCGAATGGGCGCGTGCGCAGGCAGTCTGGCGCAAGAAATTCGGTGCACTGCCGCAAACGCCGGCCGAGCGTGCGAAGCAGGCGCGCTTTCTCGCCGCACGCGGCTTCTCGAGCGCGACCATCGTGAAGTTGCTGAAGGTCGGCGACGATTTCCTGATCGACGACTGACCGCGCCGATCGCGCGCATGGCGCGCGATTTTGCTGCAACGCAACCACTTCCGGACAGGCGGGAATACCCGCCGTCGCGTCAAGCTGTCTCAAATACCCAATATGCTAAAATCCACGGGTTTTCCTCTTCGGCCTCAACCTCCAGCATGCCGCTATCCGAGCCCGTGCCCCGTCAGTTGCGACATCAACGCGCAATCCGAGCGGAAGCTTACGAGCGCGGCGACGGCTTGTGGGACATCGAAGCCTGCCTGACCGACCACAAGCCGCGCGATGTCGCGCTTGCGTCGGGCATCCGGCCCCAGGGCCTGCCGATCCACGAACTCTGGCTGCGCGTGACTATCGATCGTGACCTCAATGTCGTCGACGCCGAAGCGTCTTCGGAATGGGTTCCCTATCCCGGTCACTGTCAATCCGCCCCTCCCGCCTATCGGGCCCTCATCGGGCTCAATCTCTTCCGCAATTTCCGCCGCAACGCGAACCGGCTGCTCGCCGGCGTCGCAGGCTGCTCCCATCTCACCGAACTGTGCGCCGTGCTGCCGACGGCAGCGATCCAGGCGTTCGCCGGTGATGTGTGGAACGTGCGCGAAGAGGGCGGCGAAGGGCCGGATCATGACGGCGCACACGACGAAGCGCCTTTCCAGCTCGGCCGCTGCCGGGCGTTGCGGTTCGACGGTGAGGTCGTGCGGCAGTACTACCCGCGCTGGTATGGCGCGAGCCGGCCGGACGTGCCCGGTGATGGCAGCACGAAGGAATGAACGGAAATCATTCGAAGAAGCGTCTAAAGCGACTTTTCATCCAACTCTCAGACTGAAGGGAATCACGCATGAAGATTCACGAGTACCAGGGTAAGGAAATCCTGCGGAAATTCGGAGTCGCGGTACCGCGCGGCAAGCCGGCGTTCTCGGTTGACGAGGCCGTCAAGGTGGCAGAAGAGCTCGGCGGCCCGGTTTGGGTCGTGAAGGCTCAGATTCACGCGGGTGGCCGTGGCAAGGGCGGCGGCGTGAAGGTGGCGAAGTCGATCGAGCAGGTTCGTGAATACGCGAACCAGATCCTCGGCATGCAGCTCGTCACGCACCAGACCGGTCCGGAAGGCCAGAAGGTCAACCGTCTGATGATCGAAGAAGGCGCTGACATCAAGCAGGAACTGTATGTCAGCCTCGTCGTCGATCGCGTGTCGCAAAAGATCGTTCTGATGGGTTCGAGCGAAGGCGGCATGGACATCGAGGAAGTCGCCGAAAAGCACCCGGAACTGATCCACAAGGTCATCGTCGAGCCGTCGACGGGCCTGCTCGACGCTCAGGCCGACGATCTCGCCGCGAAGATCGGCGTGCCGGCTGCTTCGATTCCGCAAGCGCGCGCGATCCTGCAAGGCCTGTACAAGGCATTCTGGGAAACCGACGCATCGCTGGCCGAAATCAACCCGCTGAACGTCTCGGGCGACGGCAAGGTCACCGCACTCGACGCGAAGTTCAACTTCGACGCGAACGCGCTGTTCCGCCACCCGGAAATCGTCGCTTACCGCGACCTGGACGAAGAAGATCCGGCTGAAATCGAAGCGTCGAAGTTCGACCTCGCGTACATCTCGCTCGACGGCAACATCGGCTGTCTCGTGAACGGCGCAGGCCTGGCAATGGCGACGATGGACACCATCAAGCTGTTCGGCGGCGAGCCGGCGAACTTCCTGGACGTCGGCGGTGGCGCGACGACCGAGAAGGTCACCGAAGCGTTCAAGCTGATGCTGAAGAACCCGGATCTGAAGGCGATCCTCGTGAACATCTTCGGCGGCATCATGCGCTGCGACGTGATCGCGGAAGGCGTGATCGCCGGTTCGAAGGCCGTGAACCTGAACGTGCCGCTCGTCGTGCGCATGAAGGGCACGAACGAGGACCTCGGCAAGAAGATGCTGGCCGATTCGGGCCTGCCGATCATCTCGGCGGACAGCATGGAAGAAGCTGCGCAGAAGGTCGTCGCGGCTGCCGCAGGCAAGTAAGCGCGCGCTAATGAACACGCATGGCGGCGCGGTTCGCTCGCGACGCCAATCGAACAGAGGTCAAAATACATGTCGATTCTGATCAACAAGGACACGAAGGTCATCACGCAGGGCATTACCGGCAAAACCGGTCAGTTCCATACGCGCGCCTGCCGTGAATACGCAAACGGCCGCGAAGCATTCGTCGCGGGCGTGAACCCGAAGAAGGCCGGCGAAGACTTCGAAGGCATTCCGATCTACGCAAGCGTCAAGGAAGCGAAGGCAGAAACCGGCGCGACCGTGTCGGTCATCTACGTTCCGCCGGCAGGCGCAGCGGCTGCGATCTGGGAAGCGGTCGAAGCCGATCTGGATCTCGCGATCTGTATCACGGAAGGCATCCCCGTCCGCGACATGATCGAAGTGAAGGACCGCATGCGCCGTGAAGGCCGCAAGACGCTGCTGCTCGGGCCGAACTGCCCGGGCACGATCACGCCGGACGAGCTGAAGATCGGCATCATGCCGGGTCACATCCACCGCAAGGGCCGCATCGGCGTCGTGTCGCGTTCGGGCACGCTGACGTATGAAGCGGTTGCTCAGCTGACGGCACTCGGCCTCGGCCAGTCGTCGGCAGTCGGTATCGGCGGCGACCCGATCAACGGTCTGAAGCACATCGACGTGATGAAGATGTTCAACGACGATCCGGACACGGATGCGGTCGTGATGATCGGCGAAATCGGTGGTCCGGACGAAGCCAATGCGGCAGAGTGGATCAAGGACAACATGAAGAAGCCGGTCGTCGGCTTCATCGCTGGCGTCACGGCGCCTCCGGGCAAGCGCATGGGCCACGCCGGCGCGCTGATCTCGGGCGGTGCGGATACGGCCGAAGCGAAGCTGGAAATCATGGAAGCGTGCGGCATCACCGTCACGCGCAACCCGTCGGAAATGGGCCGTCTGCTGAAGAAGGCGCTGTAATATTTCCCCTGGGTTCGTCCTGCAGAAAACGCCGGCTTTGCCGGCGTTTTTTGTTATGCTCGCGCAATGAATTCGTAAGCACCGGGCATGCATCGCGCATGTGCCGGCGATGAACCGGGCCGCCTGCAAGGCGGCCGCCGTCCTGCCCGTCACGCCATGCTCGAATTCCTGACGTCGCTCCACTGGGGCGCCGTACTCCAGATCGTCATCATCGATATCCTGCTCGGCGGCGACAACGCGGTCGTGATCGCGCTCGCCTGCCGCAACCTGCCCGCGAACCAGCGGCTGCGCGGTGTCATCTGGGGCACCGCGGGGGCGATCCTGCTGCGCGTCGCGCTGATCACGTTCGCGGTCGCGCTGCTCGACGTGCCGTTCCTGAAGCTCGGCGGCGGGTTGCTGCTGCTGTGGATCGGCATCAAGCTGATGGCGCCGGCCGCCGACGCGCACGACGACATCAAGCCGGCCAGCCGGCTGTGGGACGCGGTGAAGACGATCGTGATCGCCGATGCGGTGATGAGCCTCGACAACGTGATCGCGATCGCCGGCGCGGCCGAGCAGGCCGACCCGTCGCACCGGATCGCGCTGGTGATCTTCGGGCTCGTCGTCAGCGTGCCGATCATCGTGTGGGGCAGCACGCTGGTGCTGAAACTGCTCGACCGTTTCCCGATCGTCGTGGCGTTCGGTGCCGGGCTGCTCGGCTGGATCGCGGGCGGGCTGATCGTGAACGACCCGGTCGGCGACCGCTGGCCGGTGCTCGACACGCCGGAGGTCCTCTACGGCGCGAGCATCGCAGGCGCGCTGTTCGTCGTGGCGATCGGTTACACGCTCAGGAAGCGCCGCGACGTACCGCACGCGCACTGACTATTGGCCGTCCGGCCGACTGCCGGATTCACGGCCCGCTGGCTACGATCGAGACGCCTGCCTTTACCGGCAGGCGTTTTTCGTTTCCGGAGCCTGCCATGTTCGAAGCCTTTTCCATTTCCCTGTTCCGTCGCGTGGCCGCCGATCTGCGGCGCGCGAACCGGCCGTCGCCGCGCTGGCGGCCGGCCGGCTTCACGCTGATCGAACTGATGATCGTGCTGGCGATCGTCGGCGTGATCGCAGCCTATGCGATTCCCGCGTACCAGGATTACCTGGCGCGCTCGCGCGTCGGCGAGGGGCTCGCGCTCGCGTCGTCCGCGCGGCTTGCCGTCGCCGACAACGCGGCAAGCGGCACGAGCCTCGATGGCGGCTACAGCCCGCCGGCCGCGACCCGCAATGTCGAATCCGTCGCGATCGACGGCGCGACCGGCCAGATCACGGTCGCATTCACCACGCGCGTCGCCGCGGCCGGCGCCAATACGCTGGTGCTCGTGCCGTCGGCGCCCGACAAGGCCGATGCGCCCACCGCGCGCGTGCCGCTTAAAAAGGGCGCGATGCAGGCCGGTGCGATCGCGTGGGAGTGCTTCGCCGCCGGCAAGGATGCGTCGTCGTTGCCGGCGCCGGGGGCCGGGCCGTTGCCGGGCGACGCCGCGACGCTGCCTGCGAAATATGCGCCGGCGGAGTGTCGCGCGTAGTGCCGGCGGCGGGGCAGGGCGGCGCGGGCAGCATGCCGGCCGCCGCTTCCGCCGGCCCGGGCGGTCATCCCGCGTCGGGTCGCGGCGCGAAGGCCCCGCACAGAGGGGGGAAAGTTTTGTATAGTGCGCCGGTTGCTGACATCCGGTTCGCTCATGCCCTCCACTTTTTCCCGTTCGTTGCCGCTCGTTGCACTGGCTGTCGCCCTGATCGTGCCGTACGCAATCACGAATCACACGTATCCGATCCCGACCTTCTATTCCGAGTTTTCCGCGCTGGTGCTGTATCTGCTGGTGGGGGTGTCCGTCGTGCTGCTCGCGCGCACGGGTCGCCCGGCCGAGCCGTTTGCGGCGCCGGCCGCGTTCGTCGCGCCGCTCGGGTTCGCCGTGGTGCTCATCGCGCAGGTCGCGCTGATCCCGCTCAAGGTGCCGTCGATGAACTGGCTGGCGGTCGGCTATCTTGCCGCCGCGCTGGTCGCGATGCAGGCCGGCTATGCGCTCGCGCGCGACGGGCTGGCCGAGGCCGTGTCGCGGATGATGGCCGGTGCGCTGCTCATCGGCGGCGTGTTCGCGGTCGGAACCCAGATCGCGCAGTTGTTCCACCTCGAGTCGGCGCTGTCGCCGTTCGTCGTGATGTACAACGTCGCGGTCGATCGCCGTCCGTACGGCAACATGGCGCAGGCGAACCATCTGGCCAGCTACATCGCGTTCGCGCTCGCCGGCGCCCTGTATCTCGTGCAGACGCGCCGGCTCGCGGTATGGGCGTGGTTCGCGCTGTCGATCGTGCTGTCGGTCGGTCTCGCGCTGACGGTGTCGCGCGGGCCGTGGCTGCAGGTCGGGGTCATGGTCGTCGCAGGCTTCTGGATGGCGTGGCTCGAATCGCGTCGTGCGCCGGGCAATGCGCGCGCGTGGCTGATCCCGGTCGTGCTCGCGGTGGCATTCATCGCGGTGAACGTCGCGGTGCGCTGGGCCAACGTGCACTATCACCTGAATCTCGCGGAATCCGCGGCCGACCGGATGCGCGACGCGGGGCAGATTGCGCCGCGTCTCGCGCTGTGGAAGTACGGGCTCGCGATGTTCCGCGAGCATCCGCTGCTCGGCGTCGGCTGGGGCGAGTTCCCGTCGCACCAGTTCGCGCTCGTGCGTTCGCTCGGCGGCGTCGAGATTGCGAACAACTCGCACGACATCTTCATCGACCTGCTCGCGAAGTCCGGCCTCGTCGGCTTGGGCGTGCTCGTCGTCACGCTCGTGACGTGGTTTGTGCGTGCGGTGCGCGCGCCGCAGTCGAGCATGCGCGTGTTCGGCTTTGCGCTGATCGGCATCCTGTTGATGCACGCGCTGGTCGAGTATCCGCAGCAGTACATGTTCTTCCTGTTGCCGGCGATGTTCGTGATCGGGCTGCTCGACGTGAAGCCGCTGCGCATCCTGCCGGGGCGCGCAGCGTTCGGGTTGTTCGCGGTGCTGTCGGTCGGCGGCGTGCTGGCGGCGGTGCCCGTGCTGCGCGACTACCAGCGCGCGGAAGTGCTGTATTACGGCAGCGATCCGGCCGCGCAGTACCGCGATGCACCGTCGCTGCTGTTCGGCGCGTGGGGTGAATACGGCGCGGCCACGCTGCTGCCGATTTCGGCGGACGACCTGCCGGCCAAGCTCGCCGCGCATGAACGCGCGATCGCGCTGCTGCCCGGCGAGACGGTGCTGCGCCGCTATGCGGCGCTGCAGGCGCTGGCGGGCCGCAACACCGATGCGCTCGACACCGTCGCGCGCCTGCACGTGTTTGCGAAGGAGTTGAAGGACTGGCCGCAGCAACTGGCGGCGCTGTACAAGCTGTGCGATCAGCAGCCGGCGCTGAAGCCGTTCAAGGCGGCGGTCGTCGCGAAATACGGCGAAGTGCCGGCCGATGCGGCCGACGACGAGGACGACGACGATTCGGATTGATGCGTGCCGCGCCTGCCGGACGGGGAATGCCGGCATGTGCCGCGCGGTGAGGAAGTCGTAGTGTGCGTCGGGCCGAACTGCCGGGCGCGAACCCGGCGAATCCGGCCGCGTAGCGATTACCTCGCGGATTGCGCGGATTCTGGCTGAACGCGCGGCGATTCGCGTCAACCATTGTCAAATCACCGCCGCTTTCCGGGTGGCGCGTGCACAATGCGCGAAAGCGCGTGCGTACCGGCTCGCATAGGGCCTGGGCCGGCGTCAGCACAAGCAGTACCCCGGCCATCCGGGAGGTTCACCACGCAGGATCGCGGCCGGGCATCGATCGGCTGTGCGGCCGTAACGGGGCGCCGGTCCGAAGGCCGCGGCGCAGTGTGACGCACGCGGTGCGGCCGGGCGATGTTCCCCGGTGCGCGGCGCGTGTGTCCGGAACAGTGCTCAAGAACGATATTCGACCATGGCTATTCGCTCGACCTACCTGATCCTGCCCGCCGTCGCGATGCTGTTTTCCGGCTGCGCGATGCTGTCGTCGTCGCAGGAAAGCAAGCTGACCTGCCACATTCCGCGTGCCGTCTATCCGGATACCGCGAAGCCGCTCACGCGCCCGGCGACCGTACTCGTGCGCGCGCTGATGACGACGTCCGGCGAGGCGCAGAACGTCACGGTGACCACGAGCAGCCGCAATGCGGCGGCCGATCGCGCGGCCATCGACGCGATGACGCACGCGACCTGCGTGCAGACGGGCGCGACCGCGAACCCGTTCATGCTGACCCAACCGTTCGTGTTCGAGCCGCAGCGCGGCCAGTGATGGGCAGGCGGTGCGGCCTGCGTGCGGGTTGCCGTCCGGCTTCGCCGCGGCCACCCGCACCGTTTCGCTCGGCCGCCGACAGTCGATGCGCGCGGCCGTTGTGGCGCGCG
This sequence comes from Burkholderia aenigmatica, assembly GCF_902499175.1. Taxonomy (GTDB): domain Bacteria; phylum Pseudomonadota; class Gammaproteobacteria; order Burkholderiales; family Burkholderiaceae; genus Burkholderia; species Burkholderia aenigmatica. The sequence continues at coordinate 104,221 of NZ_CABVQC010000009.1, read as the reverse complement.
CCCGACGTTCAGTGCTGCGGCATCAGGTTCGCGCCGCGGCAAGCCGGCTCGGCCGCCGTGCTCAGCCCGAGCAGCGTGAACCCGTTGCGCTCCTGGCGAATCAGCGCATAGTGCCGCGCGACCGTTTCTCCGGTGTTGCCCGTCAGATCGAGTTCGACCTGAAAGCGGTCCTTGCTGTCCGAGCAACTGCGCACCGGGCCGTACGCGAACCCCCTGTCGGCAGTCTTGCTGGCCTTTTCGAACACCTGTCGGCCTTTCAGCGCGGCCGCTGCGGCGGCGGGCTCGCTCCATTCGCGCGCCAGCGCATCGTCCGCCTTCAGCCATTCGTCGACGAAATCGCGGCCGTTGAGCGCAACGGGCTGTACGCGCTGCACGGTGCCGCCGTCGACGCGATAGCGGAAGACGCCCGGCCGCGTCATCACATCGCTGTCCTTCGAGCCGACCGTCGCCCGCACCTCGAAGCCGTCGGGGCGCACCTTGAAGCGGATCGGGTTTTCGTCGAGCACGTAGCTGTTCTCGGAATGGAACACCGTGCGCTGCACGGCCGAGCCGTTGGCCGGCGCGACCACGTCCACGGCGAACTGGCTCCAGCGCGACGCGCACCACGGCGTGCCGTGGACGACCGCGACCTGCCCGCCGGGTAGCGCCGAGAACCAGAAGCCGGCGCCGTACGCGCCGCCGATGTCCTTGTAGTCGCCGGCCTGCCAGCGCAGCACGCGCCGCCAAGCACCGTTTTCCCAGGCGTACGCGGTCAGCACGTTGTCGTCGCCGCATGCGATGTCGAAACCGGCGCGCACGAAAAGCAACGGGCGCGACGTGCCGCCGCGTTCGACGCCGACGTCCGGATTGCGGCCGAATGCCGATTCGCCATCTTTAAACTGGGTAGTGGGTTGGGCGGGCACGCCGAGCGTGGTCGCGAGCGTGCGTTTCAGCGCGGCCGGGTCGACCTGTTCGTCGCTGCACGCGAGCCGCGCGTCGATCGCGCCGACGAGCGCCTGCTTGTACGCACGCAGCGCGTCGCGCAGCGGTGGTGCAATGTCGACGCCGCCGCCGTCGCTCGGCGGAACGCGGATCTGCTGGACGCGATGCTGCGTGTCGATGGCCGCGCGCGCGGCGGTGTCGGCGGCGGGGCAGGTGCCGGCGGCCGATGCGGCGGCCGGCAGCAGGGCGAGCGCGCACAGCAGTGCCGCGCCGTATTTCAGCGTGTGGGTCTTCATTTGTGATGTGTTTTTCTGGCTCTTTATCGTTCGAACGGGACATCGTTACGGCCGACGATGCCCCGTGAATGGCTGCTGCTGCGGCCGCCGCTGGCATTCAACCCGCCGTGTCTTCCGCCTTCCAGTCCCCCGACTTCCCGCCGCGCTTCTCGCGCACGCTCACGTCGGTGATCACCATCCCGCGATCGACGGCCTTGCACATGTCGTAGACGGTCAGCAGCCCGACCTGCACGGCGGTCAGCGCTTCCATCTCGACGCCGGTCCGGCCGAACGTCTCGACCTGCGCGACGCAATGGACGCCCGGCAGCGCGTCGTCGAGTTCGAAGTCGACGGCTACGCGCGTCAGCGCGAGCGGGTGGCACAGCGGGATCAGGTCGGCCGTGCGCTTGGCGCCCTGGATGGCCGCGATGCGCGCGACGCCGAGCACGTCGCCTTTCTTCGCCTTGCCGTCGCGGATCAGCGCGAAGGTGGCCGGCAGCATCCGGATCGTGCCGCGCGCGATCGCGATGCGTTGCGTTTCCTGCTTGCCGCCGACGTCGACCATGTGGGCGTGGCCGGCGGCGTCGAAATGGGTGAGTCCTGACATGTCTTCCTCTAGTGGAACGGAGTGCGCGAGCACGTCCCTCGATCCGGCGTCGCGATCGGGCGGGGCATCGAATCTCGTCTCTGCGCCGCGAGTCGATCCAACGTTTCAACGGGCGCCTATCATAGCAGTGGCATTCGCGGCGCCGGGTGCGCAGATGGCACCCATGCCGCACGGGACAGTCACGCTGCCGCCGGTACAATGACCCGAATATTCAGACCAAACGCCGCGATGCGCGCCCGGCGCGCGGGACGGCGTCGTTTTCATCCTGCCATGCGTGTCAAACAGTTGCTTGCCGTGTCGCTGTCGGCGGTGCTCGCGTTGCCGCCGAGCGGCCATGCGCAGCGCGCGTCCGCGCCGCCGCTCGAATCGGCGGCCGACGGCGCCCGGTCGATTTCCACCGTGCCCTCCGGCATCGCGCCCGGCGTGTTCGGTACGTACGGCGGCGCGGAGAGCCGGTTTTCGGACACGGGCGGCACATCGGCGCCGGCCGCGAGCCTGCGCGCGCCGCTTCGCGCGCTCGAACTGCCCGATCTCGGCGACGGCTCCGGCGGGTCGCTGACGCCGCAGGCCGAGCGCCGGCTCGGCGAGCGTGTGATGCGCGAAGTGCGGCGCGATCCCGACTATCTCGACGACTGGCTCGTGCGCGACTACCTGAACGCGATGGCGGCGCGGCTCGCGGCCGCCGCGGCCGCGCGCTTCATCGGCGGCTACACGCCGGACTTCGACCTGTTCCCGGTGCGCGATCCGCAGATCAACGCGTTCTCGATGCCGGGCGGCTTCATCGGAATCAACAGCGGGCTCGTCGTCACGACGCAGACGGAGTCGGAGCTTGCGTCGGTGGTCGGCCACGAGATGGGGCACGTGCTGCAACGGCACATCGCGCGGATGATCGGTGCGAGCGAGAAGACCGGCTATACGGCGCTCGCGACGATGCTGCTCGGCGTGCTGGCCGGCGTGCTCGCGAGAAGCGGCGACCTCGGCAGCGCGATCGCGGTGGGCGGGCAGGCGTATGCGGTGGACAACCAGCTGCGCTTCTCGCGTTCGGCCGAGCGCGAGGCCGATCGCGTCGGCTTCCAGTTGCTTGCGGGCGCGGGCTACGACCCGTACGGGATGCCGGGCTTCTTCGAGCGGCTCGACCGCGCGTCGATGGGCGATGCGGGCGTGCCGGCGTATGCGCGCACGCACCCGCTGACCGGCGAGCGGATCGCCGACATGGAGGATCGCGCGCGTCGCGCGCCGTACCGGCAGCCGCGCCAGTCGCCCGAATACGGGTTCGTGCGTGCGCGGCTGCGGGTCCTGCAGAACCGCGCGCCGACCGACATCGCGGCCGAGGCGCGCCGGATGCAGTTCGAGATCGACGATCGCACGGCGCCGAACGTCGCGGCGAACTGGTACGGCATCGCACTCGCGAACGCGCAGCTCGGCGAGTATGACGCGGCCGGCAAGGCGCTCGCGTCGGCACGCACCGCGTTCGACGCGCGCGAGCGGCGCGAGGGCGATCCGGCGACGGGTTCGCCGAGCCTCGACGTGCTGGCCGCCGACATCGCGCGCCGCGCGGGGCGCGCCGACGACGCGGTGCGGCTTGCTGCGCTCGCGCAGCGGCGCTGGCCGGCGTCGCACGCCGCGATCGTCGTGCATCTTCAGGCATTGATCGCCGCGCGCCGTTTCGCCGAAGCGCAGGCGCAGGCACGCGCGCAGGCAAATGCCGACCCCGAGCAGCCGGACTGGTGGGACTATCTCGCGAAGGCGAGCGATGGCAAGGGCGACGTGCTGGCGCGGCGCCGCGCGCTAGCGGAGAAGCTCGCGCTCGACGGCGCATGGCCGTCGGCGATTCGCCAGCTGAAGGATGCGCGCGACGCGAAGGACGTGTCGTTCTACGAGCAGTCGATGATCGGCGCGCGGCTGCTGGAATTCGAGGCGCGCTACAAGGAAGAGCGCGAGGACGAGAAGAACGGCCGCGGGTAGCGGCCGCGACGCGGCAAACGCGGGCGAAGCCGCCGCGGGTCAGGTACTTGCGCCGGCCTCGCCGCGTGCCTGTTGCGCCGGGCTTGCGACGTAGCCGAACCGGGCGGGGACGTCCGCGCAGACAATGCTGCCGAGCGGCAGCGTGCGGCTGTCGCGCCAGCGCAGCACGGGCGGCGCGGTATCGAAATCCGCGTGATCGGCGAACAGCCCGAGATCATGATCGTGCAGCGCCGCGATGCGCGGCGGCGTACCGGCCGCGCGAAACAGTACGCCACCCGCGTCGTCGAGCCAGGCCTCGTCCGGTTCGAACGGCGTGCCGGTCTGGTCGGCGAGCGTGAGCTGCCCGTCGCGCTCGGCGAGCCGGACGACCCACGGCGTATAGGCGAGCTCGACGTACACGCGCTGCGGCCCGTTCTGGAAGAACCACTGGCCTTGCGCATCGCATTCGTAGTTGCGGCCAATGAACGCGTTCAGCGCCGCATGGCGGATCGGCGAGCCGAGCTCGCCGGCCGCCTGCGCCGCGTCGTCGCGCAGCCGCCATTCGCCGCGCCGGTCGAGCAGCAGCCAGCCGGTACAGTGCGGCACGTTCGGCCATTTGGCGAGGGCCTGCCGGACGATGTCATCCATGGTCGACGAATTTGGAGCAATAGCCGAACACCCGCGCCGACAGCCAGTCGAGGCGGCCGGGGAACGGCCCGGTCATGAATCCCGCGTGCCCGCCGGCCGCGGGCTGGTCGAGTTCGACGGCCGGCGATACGTCGGCCGGGCCGGGCAGCGCCGATTCAGGCAGGAACGGGTCGTTGCGGGCGTTGAGGAGCAGCGTCGGTACGTCGATCGCGGGCAGCAGCGGCCGTGTCGTCGCCTTGGTCCAGTAGTCGTCCGCATCCGCGAAACCGTGCAGCGGCGCGGTCACGATCTCGTCGAAGTCGCGCATCGTCACGGCCTGCAGCATCGCTTCGCGGTCGAACAGCCCCGGATACTGGTCGAGCTTCGCGAGCGCCTTGCGCTTGAGCGTCTTCAGGAAGCTGCGCGTGTAGATCATCGCAAAGCCTTGCGACAACGCGCGCCCGCCGGCGTGCACGTCGATCGGCGTCGAGATCGCGGCGGCCGCTCGCAGGATCGACGTGTCGCTGCGATGCTCGCCGAGCCAGCGCAACAGCACGTTGCCGCCGAGCGACACGCCGGCCGCGACCAGCGGCCCGCGATGCTGCGCGGCGAGCCGGCGCAGGATCCAGTCGACTTCGGCGCTGTCAGCGAGATGGTAGAAGCGCGGCTGGCGGTTGATCTCGCCGCTGCAACTGCGGAAGTGCGGCACGACGGCGTGCCAGCCCTTCGCACGCGCGGCGGCCATCATCGCGAGCGCGTAGTGCGAGCCGGAGCTGCCTTCGAGGCCGTGGAACAGCACGAACAGCGGCGCATCGGGCGCCGGCGCCGCGCTGTCGAGATGCGCGACCCAGTCGAGATCGATGAAATCGTGGTCGGGGGTTTCCCATCGCTCTCGTCGGTAAGCGACGACGGGGCGTCGCGCGAACAGCGCGGGCACGATGGTTTGCGCATGGCTGTTGGGCAGCCAGCGTGGTGCGCGATAGCGCAGTGTGTCGTCGTCGGGGGCCGGGGCCCCGGTCAGCGGCGAGGTGGGCGGAGAAGCCGTACTCATGATCGCCCCGCGTATGCGTTGCTTCGTCTTTTCGTCAGTGCAGCGGACCCTGCCCGTGACGGATCTTCGCGGCGAATTGTCCGGCCGCTTGTTCAGGAATCGGGCTCGCGTGAATATGCGCGATGCGCCACTCGCCGCGTTCGTGAATCATCACGTACGTGGCGAAAACCATGTCGGGTTCGGCCGTCAGGTCGGCCTGCTGATGCGCTTCGGCGATCGTATAGACGACCGTGCCGAGGCTGTCGTACACGCGGATGTCGAGCGGCTCGATCGTCACGGGGCGCGTGGCGAGCCGGTTGGCGAGCCCGCTGCGGATCTGGTCGAGGCCGTGCAGATGCTCGCCGTCCGCCCATACGCAGCTGGCGAAATCCTCGTCGATCCACAATCCCAGCAGCGCGTCGAGATTGGCATCGGCGACGGCCTGGTAGTAGGCGTTCAGCGTATCGGCGGCGGCTTCGAAGAGGCGGGCAAAACGTGGCATCGGGGTTATCTCTCGCGCGCGTCGCGCGCCGTATTCAGCACGGCGGCCCGGATGGAGCCGCCGTACACCGGTGAATCGGATTGCCCGGCGCGTCGTGCGACGCTGCCGGCCAGGGTCAGCGTTGCCCGACGAGCATGCCGCGCAAATCGCCGAATACCTGCTCGGGACCGAGTTCGCGCAGGCACTTCAGGTGGCCGAGCGGGCACTCGCGTTCGAAGCAGGGACTGCATTCGAGATGAAGCCATTGTACCTTCGCCAGATCCGACAGCGGAGGGGTGTGGCGCGGATCGGTCGATCCGTACAGCGCGACGAGCGGCCGGCGTAGCGCGGCCGCCACGTGCATCAGCCCCGAATCGTTGGTGACGACCGCGTTCGCGCGCGCGATCAGCGCGCACGCTTCCGACAGCGACGTCTGCCCGCACAGGTTGCGCACGTTCGGCGCGTGGTCGGCGATGGCCTGCGCGGCCGCCGCATCCTTCTGCGAGCCGAGCGCGACGATCTGCGTGTACGGGAACGACTGGTGGACGATGTTGGCGAGCGACGCGAAGTGCTCCGGCGGCCAGCGCTTGGCCGGGCCGTATTCCGCACCGGGGCAGAACACGACGAGCGGCTTGCGCGTGTCGAGATTGAAGCGCGCGGACACGCGCGCCGTCTCGTTCAGGTCGGCGTCGAGGCGCGGCGGCGGCAGCGTCTTCATCGACTCGGGCAGCTTCGCGCCCGGCGCGTATGCGAGCGCCGCGTAGTGGGCCGTCATCGGCGGCCGCTCGCCCGACTTGTCGGGGTTCGCGTGCCGCACGTTCAGCAGCCCGTAGCGGTGCTCGCCCGTGTAGCCGACCCGCAGCGGGATGTTCGCGAGCCACGGGATCACCGCGGATTTCAGCGAATTCGGCAGCACGTACGCCGCGTCGTAGCCGACGTCGCGCAGGTCGCTCGCGAGTTGCCAGCGGCGCAGCATCTGCAGCTTGCCGTGCGCGAGATCGGTCGCGTAGACATCGTGGATCTCCGGCATCCGCTCGAGCACGGGCGCGACCCACGAGGGCGCGACGGCATCGATTGCGATGCGGGGATGGTTTTTCTTCAGCAGCGCAAAAAGCGGCTGCGCCATCAATGCGTCACCGATCCAGTTCGGTGCGATAACCAGCGCTCGACGCATCAGGTCGACTTCCGATGTCGTAATGAAGCACGGCGCTCAGGCGCCGCGTTCGGGTTGCCAGAATGGAGAAGGGCGGCGCGCCGGGGATCCGGCTGCGCCGCCTTGCGGGTCGGCGGGCCTGCAAGCCCGGCCGCCGGGGCTCAGTGGCCCTTGACGACCTCGCCGTCGCGCAGCTTGTAGCGCGTGCCGCAGTACGGGCAGCGCGCCTCGCCGTGCGAGACGTCGATGAAGACGCGCGGGTGCGCGCTCCAGCGTGTCATGGCCGGGTTCGGGCAGTACGCGGGAAGATCCTTGGCCGTCAGCTCGACCAGCGGCATTTCCTTGATTTCACTCATGAGACTTTCTCTTATCACTCTTTTGTGGGGCGGTCGGTGGCGCGGCGCGCTCAGACCTTCGTCAGCCAGTGCGCGTACTTCGCGTTCTTGCCCGACACGATATCGAAAAACGCCGACTGGAGCTTTTCGGTGATCGGGCCGCGCGCGCCGCTGCCGATCGTGCGGTTGTCGAGCTCGCGGATCGGCGTGACTTCGGCGGCCGTACCGGTGAAGAACGCTTCGTCTGCCGTGTAGACCTCGTCGCGCGTGATGCGTTTCTCGATCACCTCGATGCCGGCGTCGCGCGCGAGCGTGATGATCGTGTCGCGGGTGATGCCGTCCAGGCACGACGCGAGATCGGGCGTGTACAGCTTGCCGTTGTTCACGAGGAAGAAGTTCTCGCCGGAGCCTTCCGACACGTAGCCGTCGACGTCGAGCAGCAGTGCCTCGTCGTAGCCGTCGGCGGTTGCTTCCTGGTTCGCGAGGATCGAGTTCACGTACCAGCCCGACGCCTTCGCGCGCACCATCGACACGTTCACGTGGTGGCGCGTGAACGACGACGTCTTCACGCGGATGCCCTTCGCGAGCCCGTCCTCGCCGAGGTATGCGCCCCACGGCCACGCGGCGATCGCGACGTGGATCGTGTTGCCCTTGGCCGACACACCGAGCTTTTCCGAACCGACCCAGATGATCGGGCGCAGGTAGCACGACTCGAGCTTGTTCTCGCGCACGACTTCGAGTTGTGCGGCTTCGAGCGTTTCCTGGTCGAACGGCACGTCCATCTGGAAGATCTTCGCCGAATTCAGCAGACGTTTCGTGTGCTCGCGCAGGCGGAAGATCGCGGTGCTGCCGTCGGCCGTCTTGTATGCGCGCACGCCTTCGAAGACGCCCATGCCGTAGTGCAGCGTGTGGGTCAGGACGTGGATCGTGGCATCGCGCCAGTCGATCAGCTTGCCGTCCTTCCAGATCTTGCCGTCGCGGTCGGCCATTGACATAGGATTCTCCTGGAAGCAGTGAGGTGCAGCGGGTTATGTGCAGCGTTGAGCCGGAAAGACGCTTATTTTAGCGTCATTTGGCGTCGACCCGGTCGGCCGGCGCAGGGCCGGCGCTATAATCGCCCGGTACCGATTCCAATAATGACGGGCCGTGCCGGCAGGAGGCGCCGCCGCCCCGACGAACCGCCCGCTGCGGCCCGTTTCCCATGCTCGCTCGATTGTCCGCCACCGACCGCTTCGCGCTGATCCAGGGCGCACGCGACTATTCCCCGACGTTGATGGCGATTTTCTCGTGGGGGCTCGTCACGGGCATCGCGATGAGCAAGTCGGTGATGACGCTCGGGCAGGCGAGCGCGATGTCGCTGCTGGTCTACGCGGGCTCGTCGCAGCTCGCGGTGCTGCCGCTGCTCGCCGCGAAGCTGCCGATCTGGACCATCCTGCTCACGGCCGCGATGGTCAACACGCGCTTCGTGATCTTCAGCGCCGGGCTCGCCCCCCATTTCTCCTACCTGCCGCTGTGGCGGCGCCTCGCAATCGGCTATTTCAACGGCGACGTGATCTACCTGCTGTTCCAGAAGCAGGGCTTCGCGAACGGCTACGTGCCGGGCAAGGAAGCGTACTTCTGGGGGATGGCGCTCGCGAGCTGGGCGTCGTGGCAGGTGTCGTCGCTCGCCGGCATCCTGCTCGCGAGCTTCTTTCCCGCGAGCTGGGGGCTGGAGCTGGCCGGCACGCTCGCGCTGATCCCGATCATGGTGTCGGCGGTCGCGAACCGCTCGACGCTCGCGGCCGTCGCGGTGGCCGGCGTCGTGTCGCTCGTCGCGTTCGACCTGCCGTACCGGCTCGCGCTGCCGCTCGCGGTGCTCGCCGCGCTCGCGGCCGGCAGCATGGCCGACTTCTTCGTCGAGCGGGCCGACTGGCGGCGCATCCGCACCGAAACCGTGCATGACAAGGAAATCGAATGAGCGCGACCGACATCTGGATCGTCATCATCGGGATGACGATCGTCACGGCGGTCACGCGCGCGTTATTCCTGATCGGCGGCGAGCGCACCGTGCTGCCCGAGCGCGCGCAGCGCGCGATGCGCTACGCGCCGGCGGCGGCGCTAGTCGCCGTCGTGCTGCCCGACGTGCTCGAAACGCCGGCCGGGCTGTCGTTCGCGCTGTCCAACCATCCGTTCTACGCGGCGCTCGCCGGCCTCGGCTGGTTCTTGTGGCGGCGCAGCATGCTCGGCACGATCGTCGTCGGGATGCTCGTGTTCACTGTACTGCGCCTGATCTTCTGATGAGCCGCCCGGGCAGGCCCGCCGGGCACCGGCCGCTCGCGCGGATGCATTGCTGCGTTGCGGCAATGTGTCCGTTCCCGCGCGCGATCCCAAATAGGCGGAATTCGCCGCCCGCGGGGCAGTCTGCCGGGTGGATCGGCTAGAATGCCCGTTCGAGATTTTTTACCCGTGCGCGTCATGCGAACCGCCAGCCACGGCCGCATCCGGCGCCCTTTCGCGGCAGCCCGCGCACGTCCAGCGTGAACCCCCTTTCCCCATCCACTACTTCAATCTGTTCAACATGAGCCAAGTCAAGCGTCTTACCGACCTGATCGCCGCCGGCCAGCTCGCCGGCAAGCGGGTATTCATCCGCGCCGACCTGAACGTCCCGCAGGACGACCAGGGCAACATCACCGAAGACACGCGCGTGCGCGCGTCCGTGCCGGCCATCCAGGCCGCGCTCGACGCCGGCGCGGCCGTGATGGTCACGTCGCACCTCGGCCGCCCGACCGAGGGCGAATTCAAGCCGGAAGATTCGCTCGCGCCGGTCGCGAAGCGCCTCGCCGAGCTGCTCGGCCGCGACGTGCCGCTCGTCTCGAACTGGGTCGAGAACGGCGTGAACGTCGCGCCGGGCCAGGTCGTGCTGCTCGAGAACTGCCGCGTGAACAAGGGCGAGAAGAAGAATTCGGACGAGCTCGCTCAAAAGATGGCGAAGCTCTGCGACGTGTACGTGAACGACGCGTTCGGCACCGCGCACCGCGCGGAAGCGACCACCCACGGGATCGCGAAGTACGCGCCGGTCGCGTGCGCGGGCCCGCTGCTGGCCGCCGAACTCGACGCGCTCGGCAAGGCGCTCGGCAACCCGGCCCGCCCGCTGGTGGCGATCGTCGCCGGCTCGAAGGTGTCGACCAAGCTCACGATCCTGAAGTCGCTGGCCGGCAAGGTCGACCAGCTGATCGTCGGCGGCGGCATCGCGAACACGTTCATGCTCGCGGCCGGCCTGTCGATCGGCAAGTCGCTCGCGGAAGCCGACCTCGTCAACGAGGCGAAGGCGATCATCGACGAAGCGCGCGAGCGCGGCGCATCGGTGCCGATCCCGACCGACGTCGTGACGGCCAAGGAATTCTCGCCGACGGCCGTGGCCACGGTGAAGCAGGTCGCCGACATCGAAGCGGACGACATGATCCTCGACATCGGCCCGGATACCGCCAAGGCGCTCGCGAGCCAGCTCGAGAAGGCCGGCACGATCGTGTGGAACGGCCCGGTCGGCGTGTTCGAGTTCGACCAGTTCGGCAACGGCACCAAGACGCTCGCGGAAGCGATCGCCAAATCGTCCGCGTTCTCGATCGCGGGCGGCGGCGACACGCTCGCGGCCATCGCGAAGTACGGCATCCATGACCAGGTCAGCTACATCTCGACGGGCGGCGGTGCCTTCCTCGAGTTCCTCGAGGGGAAGAAGCTGCCGGCAGTGGAAGTGCTGGAAACGCGGGCGGCCTGAGCGTGGCGGCGCGCGCAGGGGTGACGAAGGCCGCGCGCTCCGCGAAAGCGGAGCAGCCGGCCGGCGCGGGCAAGCGCAAACGCGCGCCCGCGCGGGCGAACACCGCCCCGCGCGCACCGGCGGCCGCCGGCGACGCGGCCGAGCAGCACCACGAGATTCAGAACAAAGCGATGCCGGGCGCAAGCACCGGCACGCCCCCCGGAACGGCCGCCGCTGGGCCCGCCGTTTCCGGCTCTCGCAGCGTTTCACCCAGCGCATCCACCTTGATCCAGATGAGGAGTTTCATGCAGCGCGCCACCAAGATAGTCGCCACGATCGGCCCGGCTTCCAGTTCGCCGGAGATTCTGCTGCAGATGATGCAGGCGGGCCTCGACGTCGTGCGGCTCAATTTTTCGCACGGCACGGCCGACGATCACCGCCAGCGCGCCGAGATGGTGCGCGAGGCCGCCCGCAGGGTCGGCCGCGAGATCGCGATCATGGCCGACCTCCAGGGCCCGAAGATTCGCGTCGGCAAGTTCGAGAACGGCAAGACGACGCTCGAGCCGGGCCAGTCCTTCATCCTCGACGCGGGCTGCGAGATGGGCAACGACGAGCGCGTCGGGCTCGACTACAAGGAACTGCCGCGTGACCTGCGCACGGGCGACCTGCTGCTGCTGAACGACGGCCTGATCGTGCTGACCGTCGAGCGCGTGCTCGGCGACGAGATCCACACGATCGTCAAGGTGGGCGGCGAGCTGTCGAACAACAAGGGCATCAACCGCCAGGGCGGCGGCCTGTCGGCGCCCGCGCTGACCGCGAAGGACATGGAAGACATCCGCACCGCGATGTCGCTCGGCGCGGACCTGGTGGCCGTGTCGTTCCCGAAGAACGCGACCGACATGGAAATGGCGCGCCAGCTCGCGAACATCGCGGGCGCGCCGTACGGCATCAAGCCGAAGATGATCGCGAAGATCGAGCGCGCGGAAGCGATTCCGGCGCTGCAGAGCATTCTCGACGCGTCCGACGGCATCATGGTCGCGCGCGGCGACCTCGCGGTGGAAGTGGGCAACGCGGCCGTGCCGGCGCTGCAGAAGCGCATGATCCGGATGGCGCGCGAGTCGAACAAGCTCGTGATCACCGCGACGCAGATGATGGAATCGATGATCCACGCGCCGGTGCCGACGCGCGCGGAAGTGTCGGACGTCGCGAACGCGGTGCTCGACGGCACCGACGCGGTGATGCTGTCGGCCGAGACGGCCGCCGGCAAGTATCCGGTCGTCACGATCGAAACGATGGCGGCCGTGTGCGTCGAGGCGGAAAAGTCGGAACACGTCGAGCTGGACAAGGATTTCCTCGATCGCACGTTCACGCGGATCGACCAGTCGATCGCGATGGGCGCGCTGTTCACCGCGTACCACCTGGGTGCGAAGGCGATCGTCGCGCTGACCGAATCGGGCGCGACCGCGCTGTGGATGTCGCGCCACTACACGCACGTGCCGATCTTCGCGCTGACGCCGCGCGTCGGCAGCGAGCGCACGATGGCGCTGTACCGCAACGTGACGCCGCTGCACGTCGACTTCAACAGCGACCGCGATTCGGCGCTGCAGGCGGCGCTCGAAATCGTCGTCAAGCAGGGCTACGTGCAGCACGGCGACATGGTCGTGCTGACCGTCGGCGAGCCGATGGGGCAGGCGGGCGGCACCAACACGCTGAAGATCGTGCGGGTCGGCGAGCACTATTGAGCACCGGCCGGGCAGCTGCCCGGCCCAAAAACCGGCGGCCGAGGCAATCGGGCCCCGATTTTTGACGAAAGCCGCGCGGGGTCGCATGCCCCGCGCGGTTTTTTTTCTTTTTTGCCCGCTTTGTGCCGTGCGAACGTAACAAATTGCGAGTGGGCGCCACCGGGCGGTCGGAATCGGAGGCGCTTCGCGATAAAATGCGGCTATTCGACGCTCAGCCGCGCCGCGCCACCCCGGGTTCGAACGGGAGCGAGCGCCGCGCCGGCGTCAGGGCGCACCGGTTTTCATTCCAAGGAGTTCCACAATGCCTCTCGTATCAATGCGTCAATTGCTGGACCACGCGGCAGAGCACGGTTACGGCCTGCCGGCCTTCAACGTGAACAACCTGGAGCAGGTCCAGGCGATCATGGCGGCGGCGGACCAGGTCGGCGCACCCGTGATCATGCAGGCATCGGCCGGCGCGCGTAAGTATGCGGGCGAGCCGTTCCTGCGCCACCTGATCGAAGCAGCGGTCGAGTCGTATCCGCACATCCCGGTCGTGATGCACCAGGATCACGGCCAGTCGCCGGCGGTCTGCATGGCCGCGATCCGCAGCGGCTTCACCAGCGTGATGATGGACGGTTCGCTCGAAGCCGACGGCAAGACGGTCGCGTCGTATGAATACAACGTCGACGTGTCGCGCAAGGTCGTCGAGATGGCGCACTCGATCGGCGTGACGGTCGAAGCCGAACTCGGCGTGCTCGGCTCGCTCGAGACGATGAAGGGCGACAAGGAAGACGGCCACGGCGCGGAAGGCACGATGACCCGCGAGCAGTTGCTGACCGATCCGGAGCAGGCCGCCGACTTCGTGAAGCTCACGCAGTGCGATGCACTCGCGATCGCGATCGGTACGTCGCACGGCGCGTACAAGTTCTCGAAGAAGCCGACGGGCGACATCCTGTCGATCCAGCGCATCAAGGAAATCCACGCGCGCATCCCGAACACCCACCTCGTGATGCACGGTTCGTCGTCGGTGCCGCAGGAACTGCTGGCCGAGATCCGCGAATTCGGCGGCGACATGAAGGAAACCTACGGCGTGCCGGTCGAGGAAATCCAGGAAGGCATCAAGCACGGCGTGCGCAAGATCAACATCGACACCGACCTGCGTCTCGCGATCACCGGTGCGATCCGCCGCTACCTGTTCGAGAACCCGGGCAAGTTCGATCCGCGCGACTACCTGAAGCCCGCGCGCGAAGCGGCGAAGCAGGTGTGCGTCGACCGCTACCTCGCGTTCGGCTGCGAAGGCCAGGCCGGCAAGATCAAGCCGGTGTCGCTCGACAAGATCGCCGAGCAGTACAAGTCCGGTGCGCTCGCACAGGTCGTGCGCTAAGACTGTAGTACGATTGCCGCGCCGAAAGGCAACGGCAAGGCTGTCCGGCCGGATCTGATCCGGCCCCGCAGCCGTTCCGTCCGGCCGAACGAGGGCCGGCCGGCAATCGCCCGGGCGCTGTCGCCCGGCCGGTTCGCCGACGTATTGCAAGACCGCCGTTCCCGCCTGCCGCGGGGAACGGCGTTTCCCTTTTTGTTTGGCTCCTTATCTGCGAAAAGACGATGTCTACCCTCTACGAATCCACGCTCCGCTCGCTGCCGCTCCTCGGTCGCGGCAAGGTCCGCGATAACTACGCGGTCGGCAACGACAAGCTCCTGATCGTCACGACCGACCGCCTGTCGGCATTCGACGTGGTGATGGGCGAGCCGATTCCGAACAAGGGCCGCGTGCTGAACCAGATGGCGAACTTCTGGTTCGACAAGCTCGCGCACATCGTGCCGAACCACCTGACGGGCGACGCGCCGGAAGCGGTCGTCGCGGCCGACGAGGTCGAGCAGGTCAAGGGCCGCGGCGTGGTCGTCAAGCGACTCGAGCCGATCATGATCGAAGCGGTCGTGCGCGGCTACCTGGCCGGCAGCGGCTGGAAGGAATACCAGGCGTCGGGCGCCGTGTGCGGCGTGCAGCTGCCGGAAGGCCTGCAGAACGCGCAGAAGCTGCCCGAGCCGATCTTCACGCCGGCCGCGAAGGCCGAGATGGGCGAGCACGACGAGAACATCACGTTCGAGGAAACCGAGCGCCGCATCGGCACCGAGCTGGCCGCGACGATCCGCGACATCTCGATCAAGCTGTACAAGGAAGCGGCCGACTACGCGGCGACGCGCGGCATCATCATCGCCGACACGAAGTTCGAATTCGGCCTCGACAACCACGGCAAGCTGTACCTGATGGACGAAGCGCTGACGGCCGATTCGTCGCGCTTCTGGCCGGCCGACCAGTACCAGGTCGGCACGAACCCGCCGTCGTTCGACAAGCAGTTCGTGCGCGACTGGCTCGAGGCGCAGCCGTGGGGCAAGACGGCGCCGGCGCCGGCGCTGCCGGCCGACGTCGTCGAGAAGACGGCCGCGAAGTATCAGGAAGCGCTCGAGCGCATCACGGGCCAGGCGCTCGTCTGAGCGGGGAACAGAACACATGAGTGAAGTCCAGACTGCCCACACGCACAGCGCGCCGCTCGTCGGCGTGCTGATGGGTTCGAGTTCCGACTGGGACGTGATGAAGCATGCAGTTGCCATCCTGCAGGAATTCGGCGTGCCGTACGAAGCGAAGGTCGTGTCCGCGCACCGGATGCCCGACGAGATGTTCGACTATGCGGAGAAAGCGCGTGAGCGCGGGCTGCGCGCGATCATCGCGGGCGCCGGCGGCGCCGCGCACCTGCCCGGCATGCTGGCCGCGAAAACCACGGTGCCGGTGCTCGGCGTGCCGGTCGCGAGCAAGTACCTGAAGGGTGTCGATTCGCTGCACTCGATCGTGCAGATGCCGAAAGGCGTGCCGGTCGCGACGTTCGCGATCGGCGAGGCCGGCGCCGCGAATGCCGCGCTGTTCGCGGTGTCGATCCTGTCCGGCAATTCGGTCGATTTCGCGAACCGGCTCGCCGCGTTCCGCGTGCGCCAGAACGAAGCCGCGCACGCGATGGTGCTGCCGCCGCTGGAATGACGGCGCACCGGCGGCCGCGCGTCGTGGCTGCCTGACCTCCCCACTGCGGCGGGCAGCGCCCGCCGCGACCGACCACTGACATGACCGCAACTCCTGATTCCGTTTCCCCGATCCTGCCCGGCGCGTGGCTGGGCATGGTCGGCGGTGGCCAGCTCGGCCGCATGTTCTGCTTTGCCGCCCAGTCGATGGGCTATCGCGTCGCCGTGCTCGATCCCGATCCGACGAGCCCTGCCGGCGCGGTCGCCGACCGCCACCTGCGCGCCGCGTATGACGACGAAGCCGCGCTCGCCGAACTGGCCGACCTGTGCGAGGCTGTTTCGACGGAGTTCGAGAACGTGCCGGCCGCGAGCCTCGATTGCCTCGCGCGCACGACCTTCGTCGCGCCGGCCGGCCGCTGCGTCGCGGTCGCGCAGGACCGGATCGCGGAGAAGCGCTTCATCGAAGCGTCGGGCGTGCCCGTTGCACCGCACGTCGTGATCGAATCGTCGGCCGCGCTCGCCGCGCTCGACGATGCCGCGCTCGACGCGGTGCTGCCGGGCATCCTGAAGACGGCGCGCCTCGGCTACGACGGCAAGGGCCAGGTGCGCGTGAGTACCGCGCAGGAAGCGCGCGACGCGCATGCGGCGCTGAACGGCGTGCCGTGCGTGCTCGAGAAGCGCCTGCCGCTGAAATACGAAGTGTCGGCGCTGATCGCGCGCGGCGCGGACGGCCGCTCGGCCGCGTTCCCGCTCGCGCAGAACGTGCATCACAACGGCATTCTCGCGCTGACGGTCGTTCCGGCGCCGGCGGCCGATGCCGCGCGCGTCGAAGAGGCGCAGCAGGCGGCCGTGCGGATCGCCGATACGCTCGGCTACGTCGGCGTGCTGTGCGTCGAATTCTTCGTGCTGGAAGACGGCTCGTTCGTCGCGAACGAAATGGCGCCGCGCCCGCACAACTCCGGCCACTACACGGTCGACGCGTGCGCCACGAGCCAGTTCGAGCAGCAGGTGCGCGCGATGACGCGCATGCCGCTCGGCAACCCGCGCCAGCATTCGCCGGCCGCGATGCTGAACATCCTCGGCGACGTGTGGTTCCCGAACGGTGCGGCGGCCGATGCCGTCACGCCGCCGTGGGACACGGTCGCGGCGATGCCGGCCGCGCACCTGCACCTGTACGGCAAGGAAGACGCACGCGTCGGCCGCAAGATGGGCCATGTGAACTTCACGGCCGAAACGCGCGACGAAGCCGTTGCCGCGGCCACCGCGTGCGCGCAGCTGCTGCGCGTGCCGCTCGACTGAGGCGCCAGCCGATGTCCATCGATCTCCCGAACTCCGTGACGGCCGCGCAGATCGACGCGGCCGCCGCGCTGCTCGACGCGGGCCAGCTCGTCGCCTTTCCGACCGAAACCGTCTACGGGCTCGGCGGCGACGCGGCGAATCCCGAGGCCGTCGCGCGCATCTATGCGGCGAAAGGGCGGCCCGCGAACCATCCGGTGATCGTGCACCTGCCGCCGGGCGGCGATCCCGGCTACTGGGCCGACGCGCTGCCGGCCGACGCGCAGGCGTTGATCGATGCGTTCTGGCCGGGCCCGCTGACGCTGATCCTGAAGCGCCATGCGCGCATTCCGGACGCCGTGAGCGGCGGGCAGGATTCGGTCGGGCTGCGCTGCCCGTCGCATCCGGTTGCGCAGGCGCTGCTGGCCGCGTTCAGCGCGCGGCGCGGCGGACATGGCGGCGTGGCCGCGCCGTCCGCGAACCGGTTCGGCCATGTGAGCCCGACCACCGCGCAGCACGTGCGCGACGAATTCGGCGACACCGTGCACGTGCTCGACGGCGGCGCATCGGAAGTCGGTATCGAGTCGACGATTCTCGACCTGTCGCGCGGCTTCCCGGCGCTGCTGCGTCCGGGCCACGTGACGCCGCAGCAGATCGCCGACGTGCTCGGTCGCGCGCCGCGGCTGCCGGACGGCAGCGATGCGACCGCACCGCGTGCGTCGGGCACGCTGAAAGCGCATTACGCGCCGCGCACGCCGCTCGCGCTGCTGCCGTTCGATGCGCTCGAGCCGTTGCTCGCGGCCGCGCAGACCGGCGGCGAACGCGTCGCGCTCGTTGCACGCGCATCGCGCGCGGGACGCTGGGCGCAGGCCGACGGCGTGCATTTCGTCGCGGCGCCGGAAGATCCGTCCGCGTATGCGCGTGAGCTGTACGGGATGCTGCGTGCGCTCGACCGCGCGCAGGTCGCGCGGATTCTCGTCGAGAAGCTGCCCGAGACCGTCGAATGGATCGCGGTCAACGACCGGCTCGGCCGTGCGGCCGCGGCGTTCGAAGCGACCGAATGACGAAGGGGCGCGGCTGATGCGACCGTCGCCGCGCCGATTGCCCCGCGCATGAAAAAACGCCCGACCGGCGAACCGGTCGGGCGTTTTCGTTTGGGCGCGTGGCCGGCGGCTTACTTGCCGACGCCCGACGCCGCGATCTTCGACTGGACGAACTGCGCGAACAGCGCGTACAGGTGCGTGGTCGGGTGGACCGTGTCGGCGAACATGTAGGTCTGGTCCGCGTTGGCGGCCGTGTAGGTCTGCGGCGAGCAGAACAGCGACGAGCCGAATGCGGTTGCGTTCGCGACGCCGTATTGCGTTGCTGCCGCGACCATCGCCTTCAGGTTGCACCCGGTATCGGTGTTCGATACGGTGAAGCCGTTCGCCTGGTAGTTCGCGAGGATGCCGTCCTGCCACGTGAACGTGTCCATCAGCACAAACTTGGTCGTATCGACCTTGAGCGCCTGCAGCGTCGCGGCGAGCGTGCCGTTGAACAGCATCGACAGTTGCGTGAGGGTCGTCTGCGTGCCGCCTTGCAGCGCGAGCGGCGTGCCGCCGATGTCCGGCACGTTCGACACGAACACGTGGGTCGCGCCGGCGGCGACGATCTGCTGGACGATGCCGGCAAGCTGCTGCGCGGCCAGCCCGATGTTCTGCTGCAGTTGCGTCGGCGTGATCGCGCCCGCCTGCAGCGCCGCGACCTGATAGAAGATGTCGTTCGCGCCGCCGTTGAGCAGTACGATCTGGCCGGCGTTGAAGCTGCCGTGCTGCGACACGTATTGCTTGACCTGGTCGGCGATCGGCATCGTGGTCGCCTGTGCGTAGTCCGCGTTCGGCACGCTCGCGTCCGCGTGGCCGAGGCCCGGCTGCTGCGTCACGCGTGCGCCGCCCTGAGCGTAGCCGAGGCCGCCGGTGGCCTGCAGCGGCACGCCGAAACCGCCCTGGTTGGCCGGCTGCAGCGTGTCGCCGTAATACTGCGCGACGTCCTGCGTCCACACCTGGCCGGGGTTCGTCGTGAAGCGGCCGCCGCCGAAGCCGAGCTTGATCTGCGAGTAGGTGCCGGCGTCGGACAGGCTGTCACCGAACGACACGATCTGCATTTTCACGCCCGACGGCGGCGTGTTCGACGCGCTGTTGTTGTCGTCACCGCCGCCACCGCACGCGGCGAGCAGCGCGAGCGCGGCGCCGGCGATCGCGACTTGCGCGGTGCGCAGCATGCGTTGCCGGGTGCGGGTAGGTGCGTGTTGTTGTGTCTGCATCGTTCGATCTCCTCGTAGATATGGCCTGATGTGTTTCTCATCTGCCGTGTGCCTGCTCGGTTCCGGGCTGCACGGCGGCCGTTGGCTGAAACGGTTTATTGGTCGCGCGCAGCCGCAAGCGGCACGGTGCGCGGATCGGGGTTCGCGGCCTCGGCAATCTGCGCATGATAAGCGCTCGCCCATTCAGGCGGGCCGAAAATCGCGCGCAGCTTGTTGCGCCAGCCGTCGACGCGCAACGCGTCGCCGGCCATCGATACCCACTCGTGGAACGTCGCGACGAGCGGGTTGTTCGAGCCGAGCCGTTCGACGATCCCGTACTGCGGCGGATCGTCGGGCGTTTCCTCGACATAGCTGCCGAACAGGCGATCCCAGATCACAAGGACGCCTGCGTAATTGCGGTCGATGTAGCGCGGATTGCGCGCATGATGCGCGCGGTGGATCGACGGCGTGTTCAGCACGTATTCGAGCCAGCCGAGCTTGCCGATCGCCTGCGTGTGCACGAAGAACTGGAACGCGAGGTTGATCAGCACGATGCCGACGACCTGTTGCGGCGGAAAGCCGGCGAACGCGAGCGGCAGCCAGAACACCCACATCCCCGCGACCGGGTACATCAGGCTCTGGCGGAACGCGGTCGAGAAATTCATTCGCTCCGACGAGTGGTGCACGACGTGCGCGGCCCACAGCCAGCGCACGCGATGGCTCGCGCGATGAAACACGTAGTAGAGGAAATCCTGCGCGACGAACAGCACTGCGAATGACAGCCAGCCGTCGTGCCACGTGACCAGCCGATAGTGCCGGTAGCAGTACGCATAAACGGGGATCACGAACAGCCATGCGAGCTTGTCGGCGCCCTGGTGCATCAGCGCGAGCGCTGCGTTGCACAGCGTGTCGCGCCACGCATAGACATGGTCCTGCGCACGAGTGCGGGCGAGGTGCCAGGCCTCCCACGCGATGCAGAGCAGGAAGACGGGCGCCAGCGCGAGCAGAAGCAATTCGACGTCGAATCGCATGGGCGTGTCTCCTTCTTTCCCCTGCAAGCCGTGAGGCCGGGCGTGTGGCCCGTTGTAGATATCAGTCAGGCCAACAGCCTACGCAATCGCCACGCGCTAGGCGAGGGGGGAGCGTAGAGGGTTCCCTCTGAGGACAGGGTTTCTACGGAAACCGCGCGGCGCGGGGCCGGGCGGTGCGGCCCTGTTTTGTGGGCGCGGTTGGCGTGCGGTGCGTTGCGCACCGGTGGCGGCTACCGTTTCAAACCGGGGAGAGCGGAATTCCGTGTGCGGCGGCCCCGGCAGGCCGTGCCGCCCGCCTGCAGGGGCGACCCGCTGCGCGGTGCCGCCCCGTGGCCGGCGCAGGTCGGCGCGAGCGGGCCGCCGGCGCCGCCGCATCGTGTCGCTGCGCGCTGAAACGTCAGTGCGCGCCCGCGTAGATCCACTCGAGCAGCGTGTCGTGCGCGGCGCGCGCGGCTTCCGCGTGATCGTTGTTGATGAAGCTGACGACGATGTAGCTCTGGCCGTCGGCGCCGGCGACGTAGCCGGCGATCGCGCGCACGTCGCGCAGCGTGCCGGTCTTGATGTGCGCGTTGCCGAGCACGCCGGCGTTGGTGAGGCGGTTCTTCATCGTGCCGTCGATGCCCGCGATCGGCAGCGAATCGATGAAGGTCTGCGCAACAGGGCTTGCGTTCGCGGCCTGCAGCAGTGCGGCGAGCGACAGCGCGCTCATGTGCTCTTCGCGCGACAGGCCCGAGCCGTTTTCGAGCAAGAGGTCAGGCATCGCGATGCCGTTCTTCTGCAGGAACGCCTGGATCACGCGGCTCGACTGTTCGGGCGTCGCGGGCGGCTTGCCGCTGACCGCGCCGATCGTCAGGAACAGGTTGCGCGCCATCACGTTGTTGCTGAACTTGTTGATGTCGTAGACGATGCTGCCGAGCACCGGGCTGTGATGCACGGCGAGGGGCCGCGCGGTGGTCGGCACCTTGCCTTCGCTCACCGGCCCGGCGATCGTGCCGCCGTCCTGCTGCCACAGCGCAAGGAAGCCGCGCGCGAAGAACGTCGTGTGATCGAGGATCGCGAGGTTGGTCGTGTGCGCGCCGCAGCGCAGCGGATAGTCGCCGGCGAACGAGGCGGTCATGATCCCGCTGCCAGCCGTCAGCGTCGGGCGCGCGGCCGCGGCGGCCGCGCTGCACGAGCCCGAGCCTTCGACCAGCTGGTTGTCGATCGACAGGTCGGCGAGTGGCGGCAGCACGTCGACGGCCACCTTGCCGTCGTCGCCCGGCGTGACGGTGAACGATATGGCCTTGAATGCGTACAGCAACGGATCGGGGCCGACGTTGTACGGCGCGCTTGCGTCGTCGTCGAACGAAGGGAGATCGCGCGTCGACGCCGCGAAGTAGCTCTTGTCGAGCACGAGGCCGCCGGCCACGCGCTTGACGCCGGCCTTGCGGAGCTTGTCGACGAGGTCGATCAGCTCTTCGGGCACGAGCTTCGGATCGCCGGTGCCCTTGATGTACAGGTTGCCCTGCAGCGTGCCGTCAGGGTCGATCGTGCCGTCCGTGTAGGCGGTCGTGCGCCAGCGGTAGTCGGGGCCGAGGATCGACAGGCCCGAGAAGGTCGTCACGAGCTTCATCGTCGAGGCGGGCATCATCGGCCGGCTCGCGTTCCACGCGATCAGCGGCTCCGGATCGCCGACGCGCTCGACGACGACGCTCATCGCCGACGCCGGCACCTTCGCGCGCTGCAGCGCGACGAGCACGGACGCCGGCAGGCCGGCCGCACGCGCGGCGGGCGACACGACCGGGGTCTTGCGCGCTTCCTTGTGGGATTTCTTGCGGGCCTGCGCGGACGGCGCGAACGCGAGGGCCGTGCAGGTGGCGACGACGGCGGCGGCCCGCAGGCAGACGCGGGCGCGGGGGGCGAACCGGGTGGACAGATCGGAAATCGGCATGGGCGAATACGGGAGAAGCACGACGTTCGGGCAGGGCGCGCGCGGCGCCAAAGCGCACATTGTAGAGACAAGTCCGGACAGGCCCCTTGCAATCCGCCTTTCTGTTGCATTGCACCGTGCCGCGCACGCGATTCGCGGCGCTACAATGGTCGCCGTGTTTCACTCGCCCGATGGATGCCTGTCCCGATGCGGATTCTGCTTGTCGAAGATGATCGAATGATTGCCGAAGGCGTGCGCAAGGCGCTGCGCTCGGACGGCTTTGCGGTCGACTGGGTGCAGGACGGCGACGCCGCGCTGACGGCGCTCGGCGGCGAGACGTACGACCTGCTGCTGCTCGATCTCGGCTTGCCGAAGCGCGACGGCATCGATGTGCTGCGCACGCTGCGCGCGCGCGGGCTGGCGCTGCCGGTGCTGATCGTCACCGCGCGCGACGCGGTGGCCGATCGCGTGAAAGGGCTCGACGCGGGCGCCGACGATTACCTCGTCAAGCCGTTCGACCTCGATGAACTGGGCGCGCGGATGCGCGCGCTGATCCGCCGCCAGGCCGGGCGCAGCGAATCGCTGATCCGCCACGGCGCGCTGACGCTCGATCCCGCTTCGCACCAGGTGACGCTCGACGGCGTGCCCGTCGCGCTGTCCGCGCGCGAGTTCGCGCTGCTCGAAGCGCTGCTCGCACGGCCCGGCGCGGTGCTGTCGAAGAGCCAGCTCGAGGAGAAGATGTACGGCTGGGGCGAGGAGATTGGCAGCAACACGGTCGAGGTCTACATCCACGCGCTGCGCAAGAAGCTCGGCTCGGACCTGATCCGCAACGTGCGCGGGCTCGGCTACATGGTCGTCAAGGAAAGCTGACGCGTGAGGTCGATTCGTCATCAATTGCTGATCTGGCTGCTCGCGATCGTCGTCGCGGGCGTGGGTATCGCGGGCTGGCTCATCTACCGGCAGGCGCTCGCCGAGGCGAACGAGCTGTTCGACTACCAGTTGCAGGAAATCGCCGCGGCCTTGCCGTCCGAGCCGTTCTCGCAGGTGTTCGGCTCGCGCACCAACGGCGACGAAGGCATCGTGATCCAGATCTGGAACCGCAACGGCGTGCTGATGTACTTCTCGCATCCGCGTGCGCCGATCGCGCCGCGCGCGGAGCTCGGCTTCTCGACCGAGCGCACCGACCGCGGCGAATGGCGCGTGTACGGTGCGATCGTCGGCGACAACGTCGTGCAGCTCGCGCAGCCGCTGTCGGTGCGCAACCGGCTCGCGGCGAACGTCGCGCTGCGCACGCTGTGGCCGCTGATCGTGCTGCTGCCGTTCCTCGGCGCGGCCGTGTGGGTGATCGTCGGGCGCGGGCTCGCGCCGCTTGGCCGCGTGACGCGCGCCGTCGAGGCACGCCGGCCGGAAGCGCTCGATCCGCTGCCCGATGCGCGCCTGCCGCTCGAGGTGCAGCCGCTCGTACGGGCGCTGAACGGGCTGCTCGCGCGGCTGTCGGCCGCGCTCGACACGCAGAAGGCCTTCGTGGCCGACGCCGCGCACGAACTGCGCACGCCGCTCGCGGCGGTGCAGATCCAGGCGCAGCTCGTCGCCCGTGCGAAGGACGATGCATCGCGCCGCGAGGCGGTCGCGGATCTCCAGGATGGCGTATCGCGTGCGACGCGTCTCACGGAGCAGCTGCTTGCGCTCGCACGCGCCGAGCCGGATGGCGCGACGATGCGTGAGCCGGTCGACCTGCAGGGGCTGCTCGCCGAATGCGTGGCCGCGCTTGCGCCGCTCGCGCAGCGGCGCGACATCGATCTCGGCTTCGAGGAAACGCGCGCGGCGAGCGTCGTCGCGGACGTCGGCGCGCTGCGCGTGATGTTCGGCAACCTGCTCGACAACGCGGTGAAGTACACGCCGGACGGCGGCCGCATCGACGTGTCGCTGACCCGCGACGCGGCCGGCCGCGCATGCGTGCAGATCGGCGACAGCGGGCCCGGCATTCCGGCCGACGAGCGCGAGCGCGTGTTCGACCGCTTCTATCGCGACAGCTCCGCGCGAGCGCGCACCGACGTGTCGGGCAGCGGGCTCGGGCTCGCGATCGTCAAGCGCGTGGCCGCTCAGCAGGGCGCGACGGTGTCGCTCGGCGACGCGGCCGCGGGCGGCCTGCTCGTCAGCGTCGTGTTCCGCGACGCGGAGATGCGGGCCGAGGCGCCACAGCCGTCCGAATCCGTGTGAAGAACGGTGCCGGAAGGGCGTCGGCAGCCGCTTAGGGCTGATTAAGCCTCCTTTAAGTCAGGGTCGTTACGCTGCGTCCTAACAAAGAGGAGGTCCTACGATGAACACCCGATTCCTTGCGCGCGGCGCCGTCGCGGTCGCCGTGGCGGCCGCCCTGTCCGCCGCTTATGTCGCCGGCACCCACCGTGCCGATCCGCAGATCATCACGCCGGCGCAGGCCGCCGCGCTGATGCCGGCCGAAGCGGCCGCCAAGACCGGCATCCCCGATTTCTCCGGGCTCGTCGAGACCTACGGCCCCGCGGTCGTGAACATCAGCGCGAAGCATGTCGTGAAGCAGGTGTCGCGACGCGTGCAGCAGCAGCCGCAACTGCCGATCGATCCGAGCGACCCGTTCTACCAGTTCTTCAAGCACTTCTACGGCCAGGTGCCGGGCATGGGCGGCGACGCGCAGCCGGACGACCAGCCGAGCGCGAGCCTCGGTTCCGGGTTCGTCATCAGCTCCGACGGGTACATCCTCACCAATGCGCACGTGATCGACGGCGCGAACGTCGTCACGGTCAAGCTGACCGACAAGCGCGAATACAAGGCGAAGGTCGTCGGCGCGGACAAGCAGTCCGACGTCGCGGTGCTGAAGATCGACGCGAGCGGCCTGCCGACCGTGAAGATCGGCGACCCGGCGCAGAGCAAGGTCGGCCAGTGGGTCGTCGCGATCGGTTCGCCGTACGGCTTCGACAACACGGTCACGTCGGGCATCATCAGCGCGAAGTCGCGCGCGCTGCCGGACGAGAACTACACGCCGTTCATTCAGACCGACGTGCCGGTGAACCCCGGCAACTCGGGCGGCCCGCTGTTCAACCTGCAGGGCGAGGTGATTGGCATCAACTCGATGATCTACTCGCAGACGGGCGGCTTCCAGGGCCTGTCGTTCGCGATCCCGATCAACGAGGCGATCAAGGTCAAGGACGAGCTCGTGAAGACGGGCCACGTGAGCCGCGGCCGCCTCGGCGTCGCCGTGCAGGGGCTGAACCAGACGCTCGCGAGCTCGTTCGGCCTGCAGAAGCCGGACGGCGCGCTCGTCAGCTCGGTCGATTCGAACGGCCCGGCCGCGAAGGCCGGCCTGCAGCCGGGCGACGTGATCCTGTCGGTCAACGGCTCGCCGGTTGCCGATTCGACGTCGCTGCCCGCGCAGATCGCGAACCTGAAGCCGGGTTCGAAGGCCGACCTGCAGATCTGGCGCGACAAGTCGAAGAAGACGATCAGCGTGACGCTCGGCGCGATGGCCGACGCGAAGCTCGCGTCGAATGACGGCGGTCCGGTCGAACAGGGGCGCCTGGGTGTCGCGGTACGTCCGCTGTCGCCGCAGGAGCGCAGCGCCGACAACCTGTCGCACGGCCTGATCGTGCAGCAGGCCGGCGGGCCGGCCGCCAACGCGGGCATCCAGCCCGGCGACGTGATCCTCGCGGTCAACGGCCGCCCGGTCACGAGCCCCGAGCAGTTGCGCGACGCGGTCAAGGGCGCGGGCAACAGTCTTGCTCTACTGATCCAGCGCGATAATGCACAGATCTTCGTGCCGGTCGACCTGAGCTGACCGGCCACGGCCGACGGCCGGCCAGGCCGGCCGCGGCGGGCGCCGCCGCCGTTCGAACGCGTGACGCTGCGCCCTGTATGTGTTCCGACCCCAAGGAGGGAGCCATGCAATATCTACGCAACGTGTCCCGATTTGCCGTCGCCGCGGCGCTGGTCGCCGGCCTCGCAGCCGGTGCGACCGGCGCGTACGCGCAGTCGGACGGCTTGCCCGCCGCGCGCCAGCAGGGCGACGTCACCTTCGTGTCCGGCGGCGTCGGGCAGGACGAATCGACGGCGTTCCAGCGCAACGAGCCGATGTGGCCGCTGGCGCTGCGGTTCACCGGCAAAGGCGGCGAGTTCCTGGCCGACGTCCATGTGCGGATCGTCGACGGCAAGGGCGATGAGGTGCTGAAGACCGACGCGCGCGGGCCGTACATGCTCGTGAAGGTGCCGCCGGGCCGCTATACCGTGCATGCGTCGTACCAGGGCAATGAGGAATCCCGCGCCGTCACGGTCGGCGCGAAGGGCGGCGCGAAAACCGCATTCCAGTGGAGCGCCCAGTAGCCCGCCGCGCGCGGCCCCGGGCGGGGTCGCGCATTCGGCAGCGGTTTCGCCCATAATGAAAGCCACGGCACGCGTGCCGTGGCTTTTTCGTTTCCTGAGTCCGGTCTGGCCGGGCCGCCCCAAGGAGAAACGATGTCCGATGCAGCCGACCCTCGTCTCGAAATCGTGCCGAACCGCCATCGCGTGCGCGTGATCCATCGCGGCATCACGTACGCCGATTCGCACGGCGCGCTGACCGTGCGCGAAACGGGCCTGCCGGACACCCACTACCTGCCGCGCGGCGACGTCAACATGCGCCGGCTCGTGAAATCGGGCGTCACGTCGGCCTGTCCGTTCAGGGGCCAGGCCGTGCACTTCGACTTGCAGACGGAAGACGGCGTGATCGAAAACGCCGCATGGAGTTACGAGGAACCGGAGGAGGCCGCGTCGGCGCTCGCGCACTACGTCGCCTTCGACGCCGCACGGATCGACAGTCTCGTCGAGACGTCCTGATGCGGCGCGCGTTCATCGGGGAGGCGTCATGGAACTGAACGACACATTACGCGTACCGCTCGCGCCGCCTGTCGTACAGGAGGCGTTCGAGGATCTCGCGTTGCTGCGCGCGAGCTTCGAGCATTGCGAATCCTTCGAGAAGCATGCGCATGGCGAGTTCGCGCTGACGATCACGGTGCCGCTCGGCCCGCTGCGTGCCCGCTACGACGTGCGGGCGCATGCGGCCGCCGAGCAGGGCGACGCGGAAGGGCAGCCGCGCCGCGTGCTCAACTTCAAGGCGCGGGCCGACGGGCTCGGCGCGCTGCGCGGTCAGGTCGAACTCGTGCTGATGCCGGATGACGACGCGAACGCCACGCGCATCGAGTACGTGGTCTGGGTGACAGCGAGCGGCCCGCTCACCGAGCTGCCGGGGCGGCAGATCGAAAATACGCTGCGCGAATGGACCGACGATTTCTTCCGCGAATTCTGCGCGGTCGTCCAGGCGAAGCACGGCCTCGCACCGAATCGCGCACGCTCGGCCGCGCCGCGGCGCCAGCATGTGTTCCTGCGGCCGGCGGCGCTGGTGGCCGCGACGAAGCGTGCGTTGCCGCCGCACCTCGGTGGCGCGCTGACCGGGCGCGCCGCCAGCGCGCTCCCGCATCGCGGCTCCGGCACGGTGCCCGTCTGGGGTTGGGCCGCGATGATCGTCTTCGTCGCGCTGCTGCTTTACGCGGCGCGCTGGATCAACGGCGGCTGAACGGCCGGACGGTTCCGCGGCAAGGCCCGCCCGCCGCGCGCGTTACCGCACGACATCGGCGCCGGCTCCGGCGCCGCGAAATTCCCTTCGATACGCGGACGGCGAGGTGCCGAGCGCGCCCGCGAAATGCTGGCGCAGCGACACGCTCGACCCGTAGCCGGCCGCCTGCGCGATCGCATCGATCGACTGCCCGGTGGTTTCCAGCAGATGCTGCGCGCGCGCGAGCCGCTCGGCCTGCAGCCACGCGGTGACGGTCGTACCGGTTGCCTGGCGGAAGTGGCGCGTGAACGTGCGCCGGCTCATCAACACGCGTTCGGCGAGCGAATCGACGCTGTGCGCGGCGTCGAGGTGGGCGCGTACCCAGTCGAGCAGGCCCGCGAGCCGCGCGTCGCGCGGGTGCGCGGCGACCGGTTGCGGCACGTATTGCGCCTGCCCGCCCTGGCGGTGCGGCGGGATTACGAGGCGGCGCGCGATCTGGTTCGCGGCGTCCGAGCCGAAGCGCCGCCGCACGACGTGCAGGCAGCAGTCGAGCCCCGCGGCCGTGCCGGCCGACGTCATCAGGTTGCCGTCGTCCACGTACAGCACGTCCGGATCGAGCTTCACGCGTGGAAAGCGTTGCGCGAAGTCGTCGGCCCATGCCCAGTGCGTGGTGGCCGGGCGGCCGTCGAGCAGGCCGGCCGCGGCGAGCACGTAGGCGCCGAGGCACAGCCCGACGAGCTGCGCGCCACGCGCGGCGACCGCGCGGACCGCGTCGACCAGCACGTCGGGTGGCGCTTCGTCCGGATCGCGCCACGCCGGCACGATGACGATGTCCGCGTCGTCGAGCCCGTCGAGCCCGTATGGCGCGGTGATCGTGAAGCCGCCGGTCGTCGACAGCGGGCCGCGTTCGGCCGAGCAGACACGGAACTCGAATACGGGCGACGCGGCCGCATCGCGTTCCTTGCCGAACACGACGGACGGCACCGACAGGTGGAACGGGCTGATGCCGTCGTACGCGATCACGGCAACGACGGTCGGAACCGGCGGGGCGGGCCGGGTGGACGAGGCGGCGGTCATGGCGGGCTCCGGAATGGCGATGGCCCGATTTTATCGAAGAATGGCTATCGGGCCACTGTCCGCGCGAGCGATGCGCGCCGACAATGCATCGCATCGCGCCGCTGGCCGTCCCGTTCCGGGGCGGGGCCGCGCCCCCGGACCAGGAGCCCGCCATGTCGAACGCCGTCCCGCATTCCGCTGCCCATTCCGTTTCCCGCCCGACTTCCCGCCGCGCGCTGATCGTGATCGACGTCCAGAACGAGTACGTGACGGGCAACCTGCCGATCGAATACCCGCCGCTCGACGTGTCGCTCGCGAACATCGGCCGCGCGATCGATGCCGCGCATGCGGCCGGCGTGCCGGTGATCGTCGTCCAGCACGTCGCGCCGACCGGTGCGCCGATCTTCGCGCCCGGCTCCGACGGCGTCGCACTGCACGCGGTGGTCGCCGGCCGGCCGTACGCGCACCTGATCGAGAAGCAGCAGGCCAGCTCGTTTGCCGGGACCGACCTTGCCGAATGGCTCGAGGCGCACGGGATCGACACGCTCGCGGTGGCCGGCTACATGACGCACAACTGCAATGCGGCGACGGTCTATCACGCGGCGCACGCGGGGCTGAATGTCGAGTACCTCGATGACGCGACGGGCGCACTGCCGTACGAGAACGAAGCGGGCGCGGCGAGCGCCGAGGAGATTCACCGCGCGTACGGGGTGGTGTTTCAGTCGAATTTCGCGGCCGTGATGTCGACCGACGCGTGGATCGCCGGACTGGCCGGCGTACCGATGCCGAAGCGCGATTCGGTCGTTGCGTCGAATCGGCGGGCCCGCGCGCAGCGCGCGAAGGCGGCCTGAACCGGACGGGGAGGAGGAGGGGGCGGCGCGTTGGCGAGGTTGCCGCGCCGCCCGATGAAACGAAAGCCGCGGGCGAACGCGCGTCACGCGGTCAGTCGTCGTCCTTCAGCATCGCCGGGCTGTAGCGCAGCATGTCGAAACAGCCGTCGACGAGCTTTTCCGCATGCCGCTCGCCATCGATCTCGTCGGGCAGCATCAGCGTGTCGCGCACGAAACCGCTGACGAGCGTGTGCAGCATCAGCGTCGCACGCCACGTATCGAGCCGCTCGGGCAGCAGCTTGAGCCGCACGGCCGCCGCGAGATCGGCGTCGATCGCGTGCAGCGCCTCGCTCATCCCCGCGCGGTTGCGCTGCAGCAGCGGCTCCAGATCCGCGACGTACTCGCACTTCATGAACAGGATGCTGAACACGCGGCGCAACTGCGCGTCGCGCTGCACGCCGAGCAGGCACCAGATCAGGATCTGGCGGATCTTCTCCAGCGGATTGCCGCCCGGTGCGTCGAGCGGCATCCGCTTCAGTTCGTCGATCGGCAGAAACACGCGGTCGAACATCGCGTCGAACAGTTCGCTCTTGTTCGCGAAATGCCAGTAGATTGCGCCACGCGTCACGCCGGCGTGCTGGGCGATGTCCGCGAGCGACGTGTGCGACACGCCCTTCTCGAAGAACACGTGTTCGGCGGCGTCGAGAATGCGATTGCGCGTCTCGAGCGCCTCCTCCTTGGTACGTCTGACCATGTGCAGGCCTGATTGGATCGATCGTAGGTGAATATAGGGTCTGCAACCCTCGTCGCCGTCTGGGAGACGGGCTATGCTTGCGACTGGTAACAATTCGTAAGACTGGACAGTCGGCTGGGCATAAACGGGCTTTTTACATACATTCATGAATGTATATACAATACCACCCTACGATCGAATGACCCAAGTGGCAATCAGTTAATATCCCACTCTGCTGATTCCCGCCAAAGTACCAGTCCGCAGTGCGGGGCAACCTGTTGGCACGGAGGTTTCGTGCCGCTTGCTGTATCTAGCAGTCCAGTAATTCAGGTGTTCGATCTGCGCCGTGAGGCGCATCCGTGTTGCGCTCCCTCCGGTCGGGTGCGGCACTTATTCCATTGGTTATACACAGAGGTCGCTCCATGCGCGTCGAACGGGTTCCATACCGCTTAATCACTGTCGCGACGGCCGCCGTTTTCCTGGCCGCGTGCGGGAAGAAAGAATCGGCACCGCCGCCGCAAACGCCGGAAGTTGGCGTCGTCACTGTCCAGCCGCAAACCGTACCGGTCTTCACCGACCTGCCGGGCCGCACCAGTGCGTTCCTCGTCGCGCAGGTCCGCGCACGGGTCGACGGCATCGTGCTGCGCCGTGAATTCACCGAAGGCACCGACGTCAAGGCCGGTCAGCGCCTCTACAAGATCGACCCGGCGCCGTACGTCGCCGCGCTGAACAGCGCGAAGGCGACGCTCGCGAAGGCGCAGGCGAACCTCGTCACGCAGAATGCGCTGGTCGCGCGCTACAAGGTGCTGGTGGCCGCGAACGCGGTCAGCAAGCAGGACTACGACAACGCGGTGGCCACGCAAGGCCAGGCCGCGGCGGACGTCGCGGCAGGCAAGGCAGCGGTCGATACCGCGCAGATCAACCTCGGCTATACCGATGTCGTGTCGCCGATCACCGGCCGCGTCGGCATCTCGCAGGTGACGCCGGGCGCGTACGTGCAGGCAAGCCAGGCGACGCTGATGTCGACGGTGCAGCAGCTCGACCCGGTGTATGTGGACCTCACGCAGTCGAGCCTCGAGGGCCTGAAGCTGCGCCAGGACGTGCAGAGCGGCCGCCTGAAGACGAGCGGCCCGGGCGCCGCGAAGGTGTCGCTGATCCTGGAAGACGGCAAGACCTATTCGGAGCCGGGCAAGCTGCAGTTCTCGGACGTGACGGTCGACCAGACCACCGGTTCGGTGACGATCCGCGCGGTGTTCCCGAACCCGGGCCGCGTGCTGCTGCCGGGCATGTTCGTGCGTGCACGGATCGAGGAAGGCGTGAACGAGAACGCGTTCCTGGTGCCGCAGATCGGCGTCACGCATGACCAGAAGGGCCAGGCGATCGCGATGGTGGTGAACGCCGGCAACAAGGTCGAGCCGCGCCCGCTGAAGACGACGGGCATGCAAGGCGCGAACTGGATCGTCGAAGGCGGTCTGGAAGCCGGCGATCACGTGATCGTGCAGGGTGTCGACAAGGTGCGCCCGGGTGCGACCGTGAAGACGGTCCCCGCGCAGCTCGCCCCGGCGGCCAATGCCGCACCGGGTGCGGCTGCCGCCACCGCCGCGCCGGCTGCCGCCGGTTCCGGCGCCGCTGCCGCTTCCGGTGCTGCCGCATCGGGCGCTGCGCCGGCGAGTGCTGCCGCTGCTTCGAGCGCGCAATAACAGGGAGCCTGTTTCATGGCAAAGTTTTTTATCGATCGCCCGATCTTCGCGTGGGTGATCGCCATCATCCTGATGCTGGCCGGGGTTGCGGCGATCTTCACGCTGCCGATCTCGCAGTATCCGACGATCGCGCCGCCATCGATCCAGATCACCGCGAACTACCCGGGCGCTTCCGCGAAGACGGTGGAAGACACGGTGACGCAGGTGATCGAGCAGCAGATGAGCGGTCTCGACAACTTCCTGTACATGTCGTCGACCAGCGATGACTCGGGCAACGCGACGATCACGCTGACCTTCGCGCCGGGTACCAACGCCGACATCGCGCAGGTTCAGGTGCAGAACAAGCTGTCGCTCGCGACGCCGATTCTGCCGCAGGTCGTGCAGCAGCTCGGTCTTTCGGTGACGAAGTCGAGCAGCAGCTTCTTGCTGGTGCTCGCCTTCAACTCCGAAGACGGCAGCATGAACAAGTACGACCTCGCGAACTTCGTGGCGTCGCACGTGAAGGATCCGATCAGCCGGTTGAACGGCGTCGGTACCGTCACGCTGTTCGGCTCGCAGTACGCGATGCGGGTCTGGCTCGATTCGAACCGCCTGACGAACTACGGCCTCACGCCGGTCGACGTGTCGACCGCGATCGCCGCACAGAACGTGCAGATCGCAGGCGGCCAGATCGGCGGCACGCCGGCCACGCCGGGCACCATGCTGCAGGCGACGATCACCGAATCGACGCTGCTGCAGACGCCCGAGCAGTTCGGCAACATCCTGCTGAAGGTCAACCAGGACGGCTCGCAGGTTCGCCTGAAGGATGTCGCGAAGATCGAACTCGGCGGCGAAAACTACAACTTCGACACGAAGTACAACGGTCAGCCGACCGCGGCACTCGGTATCCAGCTCGCAACCAACGCGAACGCGCTCGCAACCGCGAAGGCCGTGCGCGCGAAGATCGACGAACTGGCACCGTTCTTCCCGCACGGCCTCGTCGTGAAGTACCCGTACGACACGACGCCGTTCGTGAAGCTGTCGATCGAGGAAGTGGTCAAGACGCTGCTCGAAGGTATCGTGCTGGTGTTCCTCGTGATGTATCTGTTCCTGCAGAACCTGCGGGCGACGATCATCCCGACGATCGCGGTGCCGGTCGTGTTGCTCGGCACGTTCGCGATCATGTCGATGGTGGGCTTCTCGATCAACACGCTGTCGATGTTCGGCCTCGTGCTCGCGATCGGCCTGCTGGTGGACGATGCGATCGTGGTGGTGGAGAACGTCGAGCGGGTGATGGCGGAAGAAGGCCTGTCACCGAAGGAGGCGACCCGCAAGGCGATGGGCCAGATCACCGGCGCACTCGTCGGCGTGGCGCTCGTGCTGTCGGCGGTGTTCGTGCCGGTGGCGTTCTCCGGCGGGTCGGTCGGCGCGATCTATCGTCAGTTCTCGCTGACGATCGTGTCGGCGATGGTGCTGTCGGTGCTCGTCGCGTTGATTCTGACGCCGGCACTGTGCGCGACGATCCTCAAGCCGATCCCGCAAGGGCATCACGAAGAGAAGAAGGGCTTCTTCGGCTGGTTCAACCGCACGTTCAACAACAGCCGCGACAAGTACCACGTCGGCGTGCACCACGTGATCAAGCGGTCGGGCCGCTGGCTCATCATCTACCTGGTCGTGATCGTCGCGGTCGGCCTGCTGTTCGTGCGCCTGCCGAAGTCGTTCCTGCCGGATGAAGACCAGGGCCTGATGTTCGTGATCGTGCAGACGCCGTCGGGCTCGACGCAGGAAACGACCGCGAAGACGCTCGCGAACATTTCCGACTACCTGCTGAAGGACGAGAAGGAAATCGTCGAATCGGCGTTCACGGTCAACGGCTTCAGCTTCGCGGGCCGCGGCCAGAACTCCGGTCTCGTGTTCGTGCGCCTGAAGGACTACTCGCAGCGTCAGCATGCGAACCAGAAGGTGCAGGCGCTGATCGGCCGGATGTTCGGGCGCTACGCGGGCTACAAGGACGCGATCGTGATCCCGTTCAACCCGCCGTCGATTCCTGAACTCGGTACGGCTGCCGGCTTCGACTTCGAGCTGACGGACAACGCGGGTCTCGGCCACGATGCACTGATGGCCGCGCGTAACCAGCTGCTCGGGATGGCCTCGAAGGATCCGACGCTGCAGGGCGTGCGTCCGAACGGCCTGAACGATACGCCGCAGTACAAGGTCGACATCGATCGCGAGAAGGCGAACGCGCTCGGCGTGACGGCGGATGCGATCGATCAGACGTTCTCGATCGCATGGGCGTCGAAGTACGTGAACAACTTCCTGGATACCGACGGCCGGATCAAGAAGGTCTACGTGCAGGCAGACGCACCGTTCCGGATGACGCCGGAAGACCTGAACATCTGGTACGTGCGCAACGGGTCGGGCGGGATGGTGCCGTTCAGCTCGTTCGCGACCGGTCACTGGACGTACGGTTCGCCGAAGCTCGAGCGCTACAACGGTGTGTCGGCGATGGAAATCCAGGGTCAGGCCGCACCGGGCAAGTCGACCGGTCAGGCGATGGCCGCGATGGAAGGGCTCGCGAAGAAGCTGCCGGTCGGTATCGGCTATTCGTGGACCGGCCTGTCGTTCCAGGAAATCCAGTCCGGCTCGCAGGCGCCGATCCTGTACGCGATCTCGATCCTCGTCGTGTTCCTGTGTCTCGCGGCGCTGTATGAAAGCTGGTCGATCCCGTTCTCGGTGATCATGGTGGTGCCGCTCGGCGTGATCGGTGCACTGCTGGCGGCAACGATGCGCGGCCTCGAGAACGACGTGTTCTTCCAGGTCGGCCTGCTGACCACCGTGGGCTTGTCCGCGAAGAACGCGATTCTGATCGTGGAGTTCGCGCGCGAACTGCAGGTGACGGAGAAGATGGGGCCGATCGAGGCCGCGCTGGAAGCAGCGCGCCTGCGGCTGCGTCCGATTCTGATGACGTCGCTCGCGTTCATTCTCGGCGTGATGCCGCTCGCGATCAGCAATGGCGCGGGTTCGGCCAGCCAGCACGCGATCGGTACGGGCGTGATCGGCGGGATGATCACGGCGACGTTCCTCGCGATCTTCATGATCCCGATGTTCTTCGTGAAGATCCGCGCGATCTTCAGCGGCGAGAAGGAAGACGTCGACGAGGCGCTGCGCCTGGCTCAGGAGCACTCGCACCACGAAGAGAAGCCGGGCAACGGCGACGAAGGCAACAAGGGACAGTGATGATGCAAAAACACGCTTTGACTGCAATCGCGGTCGCGCTCTTCGCCACGGGCTGCACGATGGCGCCGCATTACAAGCGGCCCGATGCACCCGTCGCGCAGGCGTACCCGGCCGGCGGCGTCTACGCGACGCAGCCGGGTGCGGCCGGCGCGCGCAGCGCGAACGGCCAGGCGGCGACCGCCATCGGCTGGCGCGAGTTCTTCGTCGATCCGCGCCTGCAGCGGCTGATCGAGATCGCGCTGAAGAACAACCGCGACCTGCGCGTGTCGGTGCTGAACATCGAGGCGGCGCGCGCGCAGTACCAGATCACGCGCGCGGGCCTGTTCCCGACGCTCGATGCGACAGGTACCGGTAATCGTCAGCGCCTGCCGAATGCGCTGTCGGTGGCGCCGGGCCGGAACATCACGACGACCTACAACGTCGGCCTGTCGGCGTCGTGGGAACTCGACCTGTTCGGCCGCGTGCAGAGCCTGAAGGATCAGGCGCTCGCGCAGTATCTGGCGACCGCGTATGCGCGGCAGGCGTCGGAGATCTCGCTGGTGTCGCAGGTGGCCGATCAATACCTGACGCTGCTGTCGACCGACGATCTGCTGAAGGTCACGGAAGACACGCTGAAGACGGCGCAGGCGTCGTACGATCTGACGAAGCTGCAGTTCGACAACGGCACGGGCTCCGAGCTCGAGCTGCGTCAGGCGCAGACGGTGGTCGAGCAGGCGCTCGCTAACCAGCAGGCGCAGGCGCGTGCGCGTGCGCAGGCGCTGAACTATCTGGTGCTGCTGATCGGCGAGCCGCTGCCGGACGATCTGCCGGCGGGCATGCCGCTCGACGCGCAGAACCTGCTGACGGACGTGCCGGCTGGCCTGCCGTCCGACCTGCTGACGCGTCGCCCCGACGTGATGCAGGCCGAGCAGTCGCTGCTGGCCGCGAACGCGAACATCGGCGCGGCACGCGCGGCGTTCTTCCCGAAGATCTCGCTGACGGCCGCGTTCGGCACGGCGAGCCCGACGCTGGGCGGTCTGTTCAAGGCCGGCACGGCGGCCTGGTCGTTCGCGCCGAACATCGCGCTGCCGATCTTCGAGGGCGGTGCGAACATCGCGAACCTCGATCTTGCACACGTGCAGAAGCGCATCGAGATCGCGAACTACGAGAAGGCGATCCAGTCGGCGTTCCGCGACGTGGCGGACGGGCTGGCCGCACGCGGCACGTACGACCAGCAGATCGCGGCGCTGGAGCGCAACGAGCACGCGCAGCAGCGACGTTTCGACCTGTCGGACCTGCGTTACAAGAACGGTGTCGACAGCTACCTGTCGGTGCTGACCGCGCAGACGGACCTGTACACCGCGCAGCAGTCGTTGATCAACGCGCGTCTGGCACGCTGGACCAACCTGGTCAACCTGTACCGTTCGCTGGGCGGCGGGTGGATCGAGCGGGCCGGCGAGACGCCGCGCGCGCCGGATGCACCGGTCGACTACGACAAGGCGGCCGCTCCGGCGCCTGCGTCGGCGGCGGCGACGAACGGGTAAGCAAGTGCAAGGAAAGGGCAGGCGCGGTTTACCGCGCTTGTCCTTCGAACCGGCGGTATGCGGAAACGAAAACGCCACGGATGAAAATCCGTGGCGTTTTCTTTTGTGCGCTCGAGTCATGAGGGGCAAACACGGGCGGGGTGGCGATGCGTGCATCGAACGCCGGTGCAGCCCGTTGCGTCGGGCACGTCGCGCCGCGCGACCATCCGGCATCCGGCATCCGGCATCCGGCATCCGGCATCCGGCATCCGGCATCCGGTGCCGCGCCGTCGGCGGCAACCCTTCAAGCGCGATGGCGGACCGTCCGATCGCCGAGCGTCGTCCGCACCCCAAAGCAAAACGCCACGGCATGCCGTGGCGTTTTTCGTTACCGCTTCGCGCCGTCGTCCGGCGCGTGGCGATCAGTGATGCACGTCGGCCGGGCGGCCGTCGAAGTCGTGTCCGGTGCGGCGGATGTCGCAGCGCGCGTCCTTTTCGCCTTTCACGCCGTTGAACACGATGTTCAGGATCACGGCCGTCGCCGATGCCAGCAGGATGCCGCTGTGCAGGATCGGGGCGAGTGCCGGCGGCAGCTTCGAGAAGAAGTGCGGCGACACGACCGGCACGAGACCCATGCCGACGCTCACGGCGACGATGAACAGGTTGTGCGTGTTGTTCACGAAGTCGACCTTCGACAGCACCTTGATGCCGTTCGCCGCGACCATCCCGAACATCACGATGCCCGCGCCGCCGAGCACGAACGGCGGCACCGATGCGACGACCTGCGCCATCTTCGGGAACAGGCCGAGCAGCACGAGGATCACGCCGCCGGTGGCGCACACGAAACGGCTCTTCACGCCCGTCACGCCGATCAGGCCGACGTTCTGCGAGAACGACGTATGCGGGAACGAGTTGAAGATGCCGCCGATCAGCGTGCCGAGGCCATCGACGCGCAGGCCGCGCACGAGGCGCTCCTGGTTGACCGGACGATCGACCATGTCGCCGACCGCGAGGAACATGCCGGTCGATTCGATGAACGTGACGAACATTACCGTGACCATCGTCGCGATCGACAGCGGGTCGAAGTGCGGCAGGCCGAAGTGGAACGGCATCACGAAGCCGACCCACGGCGCGTGCGCCACGCCGTCGGTGTTCACGCGGCCGATCGCGAAGGCGATCGCGAAGCCGGCGACGATGCCGAGCAGCACCGAGATGTTCGCGAGGAAGCCGCGGCCGTACTTGTTGATCAGCAGGATCAGCGTGAGCACGAGCAGCGACAGGCCGAGATAGACGGGGCTGCCGTATTCGGGGTTGCCGACGCCGCCGGCCGCCCAGTTGATGCCCACTTCCATCAGCGACAGCCCGATCACGGCGATCACGGTGCC
Organism: Burkholderia aenigmatica; assembly: GCF_902499175.1. Lineage (GTDB taxonomy): Bacteria > Pseudomonadota > Gammaproteobacteria > Burkholderiales > Burkholderiaceae > Burkholderia > Burkholderia aenigmatica. Next base: position 65,904 of record NZ_CABVQC010000009.1, on the reverse strand, counting down.
GACGACGACTGGCGGGAAGAACCGCAACAGCTTGCCGATCATCGGCGCGAGCACGATGCCGATGATGCCGGCCGCGATGGTCGAGCCGAAGATATCGAGGATGCCGAGGCCGGGGTTGGTGCCGATCGCGATCATCGGGCCGACGGCCGCGAACGTGCAGCCCATGATGACGGGCAGGCGGATCCCGAAGATCCACAGGCCGAGCGTCTGGATCAGCGTGGCGATGCCGCACGAAAACAGATCGGCGCTGATCAGGAACGCGATCTGGTCTTTCGGCAGCTTGAGCGCGCCGCCGACGATAAGCGGCACGGCGACAGCGCCGGCGTACATGACGAGGACGTGTTGCAGGCCAAGCGTTACCAGCTTGCCGGTCGGCAGCACCTCATCGCACGGATGGACCGTGTTCGATTGCATCTGTCTCACTCCATGATCTTGTTTTCGGGGTGATACGAAATTATTCGGAATGAATCCATGCAACAAGAGTGCTGGGTTCTATTCCGTTCTTTGCTGGTTCGATATGCCAATTCGGCATGGAGCAGGGTGTCGATCATCGGGAAACTGCCGCAGGAGTGAGGTTTCCCGGTTTTATAGCCCTTCAAAATAGCGCGGGCCCCCATGTCAAATATAGGCCGCCTTATGGTGTGTATCGGGCGGGTGGCATAGTGGCAAAAAGTGCCTGGGAAAAATCGTGCCGGGTTAACCCGCGAACGGCCGCTTTTGCACGCAAGGTGCAGCCGGGTGGAACCCGGCCGGCGACCGCACTTTCGACCTGCTTCGACGACGGCAAAAAACGGGGCGCGCATCGCGATCCCGTTATCATCGACATCCGTTCATTCGAATTCGCTCTCACGTCATGCGCCTGCTCGGAATCGACCTCGGCACCGGCTCCGTCAAACTCGTCACGCTCGATGCCGACGGTGTCGAGCGCGCGGTCGCGAGCGAACCTTATGCGCTGTCGTCGCCGCAGCCCGGCTGGGCCGAGATCGCGCCCGATACGTGGTGGCAGGCGCTCGTGCGCGCGGCCGCGCGGCTGCCGGCCGACGAGCGCGCGCAAGTGGCGGCGATCGGGTTTTCGGGGCAGATGCATGGCGTCGTGCTGATCGATGCGGCCGGGCAACCGGTGCGGCCCGCGCTGCTGTGGCCCGACACGCGCGCGGTGCGCGAAGCGGATACGGCCAGCTGGCCCGATGCCGGTTTGCCGGTCGCCGGACTGCCCGTCGCACCGAATCCCGTCGCACCCGGCATGGCCGGCCCGCTGTTGCGCTGGCTGGCCGCGCACGAACCCGATGCGCTGCGCGCCGCCCGCTGGGCCGTGCAGCCGAAGGACTGGTTGCGCATCGCGCTGGGCGGCGACGTTGCGGCCGATCCGAGCGATGCGTGCGCGACCGCGCTCGCGACGCCCGACGGTGCATGGGATCTCGCGCTGATCGACGCGCTCGGCTTGCCGGCGGACCGCTTCGCACCGGTCCATCCGTCGACCGCGCGCTGCGGCGTGCTCGGTGCACCGGCTGCCGCGGCACTCGGCCTGCCGGCCGGCGTGCCGTTGGCGACCGGCGCGGCCGACACCGCCTGCGCGGCGCTCGGCAGCGGGCTTGCCACCGCCGGCGATGCGCTGCTGACGACCGGCAGCGGCGGCCAGATCGTCGTGCTCGCGGATGCGCTGCCGCCCGCGCGACGCGGGCTGCATCGCTATCGCGCGGCGGCCGGCGGCGGCTATTACACGATGGCCGCGATGCAGAACGTCGGGCTCGCGCTCGAAGCCGTGCGCGGCTGGCTCGGCTACCCGCAGTGGGCCGATGCGTATGACGATGCGTTTGCCCAGGCCGCGTCGGAACGCCTGTGCTTCCTGCCGTACCTGACGGGCGAGCGTTCGCCGTGGATGAATCCCGATGCGCGTGGCGGCTGGCTCGGCCTCGGGCTCGGCGACACGCGCGGCGCGATGATGCGCGCCGCGTTCGAAGGTGTCGCGTTCGCGTTGCGCGCCGGGCTCGATGCGATCCGCGACGCCGATCGCAGCGATCCGGTGACGACGCTGCGTCTCGCGGGCGGCGGCTCGGTCGATCCGCGCTGGCGCCAGTTGCTGGCCGACGCACTGGGCGCGTCGCTCCACGCGATCGACTGCCCGAACGCCGCGACGCGCGGCGCCGCGCTGCTCGCGGGCGTCGCGATCGGGCACTGGCGGGAAGACGCGCTGCACGCGCTGGCGCCGGCCGCGTCGCCGGTTGCCGCGCCGCGCGACGATCGCTTGCTGGTCGCACGCCACGCGCGCTTCGTCGATCTGTATGCGCGAACGGATGCCTGGTTCACGACGGGCGTTTAAACTCGAATACTTGTTCTTTTGCGTCAGCGATGACGCATCGTGGCAAGCCGGCGACCGTTTCCCGCACGCGATGCGCGGCGGGACCGGCCATCATGGCGAGCACGAGATTCTTTCGCCGTGCCGCGCGCGATCGACGCGCGGCACGGCTTCGACAGCTTTGCATGGAACCCGGTGCGAAGCATGAAGCCGGCACGCTCGTGGTCGAGCGCCACGCTGGTCGACATGAGCGCTGACGCGCGAACCCGGGCCGACCTCACACACAGACAGGAGTCACACGATGAAGACGAAAGCAGCGATTGCATGGAAGGCGGGCGCGCCGCTGACGATCGAGGAAGTCGATCTGGAAGGGCCGCGCGCAGGTGAAGTGCTGATCGAGGTGAAGGCGACGGGCATCTGTCACACCGATTACTACACGCTGTCGGGAGCCGATCCGGAAGGGATCTTCCCGGCGATCCTCGGCCATGAAGGCGCGGGCGTCGTGGTCGACGTCGGCCCCGGCGTCGGCACCCTGCGCAAGGGCGATCACGTGATTCCGCTCTACACGCCCGAATGCCGCGAGTGCAAGTTCTGCCTGTCGCGCAAGACCAACCTGTGCCAGAAGATCCGCGCGACGCAGGGCAAGGGGCTGATGCCCGACGCGACGTCGCGCTTCTCGCTCGACGGCAAGCCGCTGTTCCACTACATGGGCACGTCGACTTTCTCGAACTACATCGTCGTGCCGGAAATCGCGGTCGCGAAGGTGCGTGAGGACGCGCCGTTCGACAAGATCTGCTACATCGGCTGCGGCGTGACGACGGGTGTCGGCGCGGTCGTGTACTCGGCGAAGGTCGAGGCGGGCGCGAACGTCGTCGTGTTCGGCCTCGGCGGGATCGGCCTGAACGTGATCCAGGGCGCGAAGATGGTCGGCGCGGACAAGATCATCGGCGTCGACATCAACCCGAAGCGCGTCGAGCTCGCGAAGAAGTTCGGGATGACGCACTTCATCAACCCGAACGAAGTCGAGAACGTGGTCGACCACATCGTGCAGCTGACCGATGGCGGCGCCGACTACTCGTTCGAGTGCGTGGGCAACGTGAAGCTGATGCGCCAGGCGCTCGAGTGCACGCACAAGGGCTGGGGCCAGTCGTTCATCATCGGCGTGGCGGCAGCCGGCGAGGAAATCAGCACGCGTCCGTTCCAGCTCGTGACGGGTCGCGAGTGGAAGGGCTCGGCGTTCGGCGGCGCACGCGGCCGCACCGACGTGCCGAAGATCGTCGACTGGTACATGGAAGGCAAGATCAACATCGACGACCTGATCACGCACACGCTGCCGCTCGAGCGGATCAACGAAGGCTTCGACCTGATGAAGGCCGGCGAGTCGATCCGCTCGGTCGTGCTGTACTGACCGGGAGCGCACCGCGATGCTCGAACTCGTTTCCTCGCATGCGTGCCACGGCGGCGAGCAGCGTTTCTACCGTCACGATTCGGCGGCCATCGGCCTGCCGATGAAGTTCTCGGTGTACCTGCCGCCGCAGGCCGCGCACGGCCGCGTGCCGGCGCTGTTCTATCTCGCGGGGCTCACCTGCACCGACGAGACGTTCGCGATCAAGGCTGGCGCGCAACAATACGCGGCGCAGCACGGCCTCGCACTCGTGATGCCCGACACGAGCCCGCGCGGTGCGGGTGTGCCGGGCGAGACCGACGCGTGGGACTTCGGCGTCGGCGCGGGCTTCTATGTCGATGCGACCGAAGCGCCGTGGTCCGCGCATTACCGGATGGAGTCGTACGTGACGGGCGAGCTGCGCGAACTCGTCGCGGCCGAGCTGCCGATCGACGGCGCGCGGCTCGGGATCTTCGGGCACTCGATGGGCGGGCACGGCGCGCTGACGCTTGCGCTGCGCCATCCGGGCCTGTACCGGTCGGTGTCGGCGTTCGCGCCGATCGCCGCGCCGACGCGCTGCCCGTGGGGCGAGAAGGCGTTCTCTGGCTATCTCGGCGCCGATCGCGAAGCGTGGAAGGCACACGACGCGAGCGAGCTCGTCGCGCGCGCCGATGCGCCGAAGTTCGCGGACGGCATCCTCGTCGATCAGGGTCTCGCCGATCAGTTCCTTGCGAACCAGCTCAACCCTGACGTGTTCGAAGCCGCGTGCGCGAAGGCCGGCCAGCCGCTGACGCTGCGTCGTCATGCAGGCTACGACCACGGGTATTACTTCATCTCGACGTTCATCGCCGATCACATCGCGCATCACGCGCGCGTGCTCGCACGGTGAGCGGGCCGGGAAGCAGGTAACGCACACGGCGTGCCGCGGGATCGCGGGCGCATGAAAAAACGCCGGCGCTGCCCTCGGGCACGCCGGCGTTTTTATTTCCGACAAGCGGCGATCAGTGGCGCCGCAACAGGCTCGCGCCGTACACGAGCGCCGACAGCGCGGTGATCCAGAAGCTCGTCGGCCAGTCGGTGTGATACGCGAGCACGATGCCGAGCCACGCTTCGAACAGCGCGAACAGTGCGGCGAGCAGCACGCCGGTCGACAGCCGCGTCGTCACGTTCTGCGCGGCGGCAGCCGGCCCGACCAGCAGCGTGAACACCAGCAGCACGCCGACGATCTGCGTCGCCGCGGCCACCGCGAGCGCGCACACCGCGAGGAACAGCATCGACACGGTGCGCAGCGACACGCCCTTGGCTTCGGCCAGTTCGGGCTGCAGCGACGCGAACAGCAGCGGCCGCGCGATCAGCGCGAGCGCGAGCAGGCTCACCGCGCCGATGCCGGCGAGTACCGCGAGCGTGTCGTGGCTCACCGCGAGCACGTTGCCGAACAGCAGCGCGGTGACCTGCGTCGCGAACGACGTGTAGAAATGCAGGAACAGCAGGCCGAAGCCGAGCGCGCCCGACAGGATCACGCCGATTGCGACGTCGCGGCCCGCGAGCTTTTCGCCGAGCGCGCCCATCCCGATCCCGGCCGCGAGCGTGAAGCCGACCATCCCCCAGATCGGCGAGATGCCGAGCAGCACCGCGCCCGTCGCGCCGGTGAAGCCGACGTGCGACAGCGCATGGCCGGCGAAGGTCTGCCCGCGCAGCACCAGGAAGTAGCCGACGATGCCCGCGAGCACCGCGACGATCCCCGACGCCGCGAAGGCGTTGATCATGAAGTCGTATTCAAACATCTTGCGAATGCCCGGGATGAGCGTGTCCGTGGTGGTGATGGCCGTGGCCGCCGCCACTGTCGTGCGAGTGACCGTCGTCGTCCTCGTGTTCGTGGTCGTGCTTCTCGATCTCGACGTCGCCCGACATCACGAAGATCTTGCCGTTCACGCGCATCACGTCGATCGGCGACCCGTAGAGCCGCGACAGCACGGGCTTCGTGATCACCTCGTCGACGGTGCCGAGCGCCGCGACGCCGTTGCCGAGATACAGCACGCGGTCGAGCGCGTTCAGCAGCGGATTCAGTTCGTGCGCGGAGAACAGCACGGTGATGCCGAGTTCGCGCTGCACGTTGCGCACGAGTTCGACGACGCCGCGCTGGTGGTTCGGGTCGAGGCTGATCAGCGGCTCGTCGAGCAGCAGCAGCTTCGGGCTGCCGAGCAGGCACTGCGCGAGCAGCAGGCGCTGCCGTTCGCCGCCGGACAGTTCCGACAGCGGCCGGCGTGCGAGCGTCGGGCCGCCGACGAGATCGAGCACGCGGTCGACGTCGCGGCGCGTTGCCGCGTTCGTGTGCGGCAGCCCCCAGCGGTGGCCGTCGGCAGCCATCGCGACGAAGTCGTAGCCGCGCATCCGGCGGTTCGCGAGGCCGCTTCTGATCTGCGGCATGTAGCCGATCGACGGATTGCCGCGCACGACCGGCACGCCGCCGACGGACAGCGTGCCGGCCGACACGGGCACGAGGCCGAGCACCGCGCGCATCAGCGTGGTCTTGCCCGCACCGTTCGGCCCGAGCACGCCGACGAATTCGCCGGGTTCGATCGAGAAGCTGACGTCGCGCAGGATCGTGCGTCCGCCCAGTTCGAGCGTGACGCGATCGACGGCGAGTGCGTGAGGAGTTGCGGTCATTTCGTTACGGTTGTTTATTTCTTGCCGGCGGCCAGCGCGGTCGAGAGCGCGTCGAGCTGGCCGGCCATCCATTGCTGGAAGGTCTTGCCAGCCGGCTGCGTCTCGGTGACGCTGACGGTCGGCACGCCGCCGTCGCGCGCGATCTTCAGCATGCGCTTGGTCATCGGTTCTTCAGCCTGGCTGTTGTAGATCAGCACGCGCACCTGCTTCTTGCGCAGGTCGTTCTCGAACGCGGCGACATCCTGCGCGCTCGCCTCGGTGTCGTTCATCGTCGCGAGCTGGAAGCGCTGGTTGCGCATGTCGAGGCCGATCGCGTCGGACATGTAGCCGAACACGGGCTCGGTGGCCGTGACCGGCAGCCCCTTGTACTGCGCGCGCAGCGCGGCGACCTTGTCGTCGACGGGCTTCATCGACGCGACGAACTTCTGCAGGTTCGCGTCGTATTCGGCCTTGTTCGCCGGGTCGGCGCGGCCGAGCTCGGCCGCGATCGCACGCGCGGCGGCCGGCATCGTCGCCGGGTCGTACCACAGGTGCGGGTTGTCGCCGGCCTTCTTGCCGACCAGATCGGCGACGACGATCGTCGCGCGCTTCGCCTGCTTCGACGCGCCGAGCAGCTTGCTCATCCACGGATCGTAGTTCGCGCCGTTGTAGATCACGACCTGCGCGTGCTGAAGCGCGCGGGCCGTTTTCGGGCTCGCCTCGAACAGGTGCGGATCCTGGTCGGGATTGCTGAGGATGCTCGTCACCGCGACATGGCTGCCGCCGATCTGCGACGCGACATCGCCGTAGAAATTCTCGGCGGCGACGACGTTGACGGTCGCGGCCTGCGCGAACGCGGGCGCCGCGAGCGACAGCGCGGTGACGGCGGCGGCGAGCCAGCGGACAGGCGACAGGGCACGCCGCGGCGCGCGCTTCAGGGCAATGGACATGGAACTCCTCGTTGGAAGGGGCGGCGCGGGCGCCGCGCGAGATGCGTCAGCGTTGCACGGGCTTGTGCTTGCAGTGCCCGCACAGGCCGCTCAGCTCGACGACCTGGTGGTGGACTTCGAAACCGTGCGCGGGCTCGCTCGCGGACAACTGCTTCGCGAGGTCGCCGCCGGGAATCTCGACGGTGTCGCCGCACGAATCGCAGATCAGGAACTGGCCTTCGTGCGGCACGCCGATCTCGCAGCACGCGAAGAACGCGTTCTTCGATTCGATCCGGTGAATGAAGCCGTGCTCGACGAGGAAATCCAGCGCGCGATAGACGGTCGTGGGCGGCACGCGGCCGCGCTGCGGTTCGAGTTCGGCGAGCAGGTCGTACGCGCCGATCGGGCGCTGCGCGGCCAGCACGCGTTCGTAGACCTGACGGCGCAGCGGCGTCCACGCGAGCCCGTGCTCGGCGGCGAATGCGTCGGCCCGGGACAGCCGGGCGTCAATGGACGAGGAGGTAGCCATGGCGTGAGGCAGGGCGATGAAACAAAGTACAGCGATGATATAACGTATCGCCGCGCCGTGCAGCGCGATTTCCCCTTTCCGTCCTCGCTCCGTCCCCTTCATCGCCGACCCGGCCGCACCGCACCGTGCGGGCTGCGCCTTGCCGGGCGTGCGCGACGGGCCGCCACGCTGCGCCATCGTGCCGCAGTGCGTCATAGAAAGCCGTCACGTCGTCTTGACAGCGCGAATCGCCTATCCGATCATTCGATCACCAACAGAGCAATTGATCGGTTAGCGAGCGTTAGCTCACCTCGCAGCCGTCGTAACGCAGAACGAACCGGAGGCAGCCAGTGAGACTGGAAGACAAGGTCGCGATCCTGACGGGCGCCGCAAGCGGCATCGGCGAGGCGGTCGCGCAACGCTATCTGGACGAGGGCGCGCGCTGCGTGCTCGTCGACGTGAAGCCGGCAGGCGGCTCGCTCGCGCGGCTCATCGAGGCACACCCTGGCCGCGCGGTGGCCGTCACCGCGGACGTGACGCGCCGCGACGACATCGAGCGCATCGTCGCCACGGCGGTCGAGCGCTTCGGCGGTGTCGACATCCTGTTCAACAATGCGGCGCTGTTCGACATGCGGCCGATCCTCGACGAATCGTGGGACGTGTTCGACCGGCTGTTCTCGGTCAACGTGAAAGGGCTGTTCTTCCTGATGCAGGCCGTCGCGCAGCGGATGGTCGAGCAGGGGCGCGGCGGCAAGATCGTCAACATGTCGTCGCAGGCCGGGCGTCGTGGCGAGGCACTCGTTTCGCACTACTGTGCGACCAAGGCCGCGGTGATCAGCTATACGCAGTCGGCCGCGCTCGCGCTCGCGCCGCACCGGATCAACGTGAACGGCATCGCGCCGGGCGTCGTCGACACGCCGATGTGGGAGCAGGTCGATGCGCTGTTCGCGCGCTACGAGAACCGGCCGCTCGGCGAGAAGAAGCGGCTGGTCGGCGAAGCCGTGCCGCTCGGCCGCATGGGCGTGCCGGGCGACCTGACGGGCGCCGCGCTGTTTCTCGCGTCGTCCGACGCCGATTACATCACCGCCCAGACGCTGAACGTCGACGGCGGTAACTGGATGAGCTGACGTGGCGCCCCGCGCACGCGCCACCTGCCGGCCTGCCTGCGATGCAGCAGCATTGCTGCGCATCGTGGCCGCCGTCGAACGAGGAGGGCACGCCTGATGGCCGAGATCGTCGTTGCCGGCGAACTGCTGGCGGAATTCGTTGCCGCCGAGCGCGGCCAGGATTTCGAGACGCCGGGCCTGTTCGCAGGGCCGTTCCCGAGCGGCGCACCCGCGATATTTGCCGACCAGGCCGCGCGGCTCGGCGCGCGCGTCGCGTATGCGGGTTGCGTCGGCCGCGATGCGTTTGGTGACGCGATCGTCGCGCGGCTCGAACGCGATGGGGTGGACGTCGCGCGGATCCGCCGCGTCGCACGCCCGACCGGCACCGCGTTCGTCGCGTATCGCGACGACGGCTCGCGCAGCTTCGTGTTCGCGTTGTCCACCAGTGCGGCCGCGTGCGTCGACGCGTCCGATGTCGATACCGCGATGTTCGACGGCTGCCGTTACTTCCACGTGATGGGCTCGTCGCTGACGAGTGAAGCGGCGATCGCGGCGGTGCAGCGCGGCGTGATCGAGGCCGCGCGCGCCGGCGCGAAGGTGTCGTTCGATCCGAACGTGCGGCCCGAAATGCTGAGCTTTCGCCCGATGCGCGCGGCGCTCGACGCGATGCTCGCCGCGTGCCACCTGTTCCTGCCGAGCGAAGCCGACCTGCCGTTCTTCTGCGGGCCGCAGCCGGCCGAGCGCGCGATCGCGGGGCTGCTCGCGACGCATCCGCTGCTCGAGCGTGTCGTGCTGAAGCGTGGCGCGCAAGGCAGCGTCGCGTTCGACCGCGCGAACCGTGCGGAAGCGCCGGCGTTTCAGGTCGACGAAGTCGACCCGACCGGCGCGGGCGACTGCTTCGGCGGCACGCTGGTCGCGAGCCTCGTCGCCGGCGTGCCGATCGAGGCCGCGCTGCGCCGCGCGAACGCGGCCGGGGCGATCGCGGTCACGCGGCGCGGCCCGATGGAGGGCAACAGCAGCGCGGCCGAGATCGACCGCTTCCTGACCGAACGAGGTATGGCATGTCCGGCTTGACGACCTTCGCCGAACGTACACGTCCCGCGCACGCGGATGCCGTGCTGCGGATGATCTTCGACGCGAACCGCGCGGACGCGCAGCGCGGCATCTATTCGATCTGCAGCGCGCACCGGCTCGTGCTGGAGGCCGCGTGCGAAGCGGCGCGTGCGGACGGTTCGCCGCTGCTGATCGAGGCGACCTGCAACCAGGTGAACCATCTCGGCGGCTATACGGGCATGACGCCCGCCGATTTCCGCCGCGATGTCGACGCGATCGCGCAACGTTGCGGGCTTGCACCGTCGGCGCTCGTGCTCGGCGGCGACCATCTCGGGCCGAACCCGTGGCGGCATCGCCGCGCGGCCGATGCGATGCGCGAGGCAGGCACGATGGTTGCCGCGTACGTCGAAGCGGGCTTCGAAAAGATCCACCTCGACGCGAGCATGGCGTGCGCGGACGATCCGGTGCGGCTCGACGATCGCACGATCGCCGCGCGCGCGGCCGAACTGTGCCGCGCGGCGGAAGACGCGGCAGCGCGCGCCGGCATCGCGCCCGTTTACGTGATCGGCACCGAGGTGCCGACGCCGGGCGGCGAAGTGAGCGGTAACGACAGCGATGCGGCGATCGCACAGATCGCGGTCACGCGCAGCGACAGCATTGCGGCGACGCTCGATGCGCATCGCCGCGCGTTCGCGGCGGCCGGGCTCGACGATGCGTGGACGCGGGTCGTCGCGATCGTTGCGCAGCCGGGCGTCGACTTCGACGATCGTCACGTGCTCGACTACGACAGCGCGAAGGCGGCGTCGCTCGGCGCGAGTATCCTGCAGACACCGGGCCTCGTGTTCGAGGCGCATTCGACCGACTACCAGACCGAGGGCGCGCTCGCCGCGCTCGTGCGCGACCACTTCGCGGTACTGAAGGTCGGCCCCGCGCTGACGTTTGCGCTGCGCGAGGCGCTGTTCGCGCTGACCTTCATCGAGGATGCGCTGATCGGCGAGCCCGCGCAGCGCTCGCGGTTGCGCGACGTCGTCGACGCCGCGATGCGCGCGCAGCCCGAGCACTGGGCACCGTATTACCGCGGCGACGAAACCGAGCAGCGGCTCGCGCGCCAGTTCAGCTACAGCGACCGGATCCGCTATTACTGGCTGCAGCCGGCCGTCGCGGCCGCGGTCGAGCAGCTGTTCGACAACCTCGCGCGGCAGCCGGTGCCTGAGACACTCGTCGCGCAGTGGTTGCCGGACGTGTATGCGGCCTGCCGCGCGGGCGGGCTCGCGAAGGAGCCGCGCGCCTGGGTGCGCCACCGGATACGCGACGTGATCGCGCACTATGCGCGCGCGTGCGGAATGCAGCGGCCGGCATGACGGGCCGCGAAGTCAACGCAGTACCGACGACACTTCGAACAAACACAGGAGACATGCCATGCAACGAAAGATGCTCGACGCCGCCGCACGCTGCTTCGCCGGAGCCGCGCTCGCGACGGCGGCCTGCGCCGCGTCCGCCGGCACGGTGACGATCGCGACGCTGAACAATCCCGACATGATCGAGCTGAAGAAGCTGTCGCCGGCCTTCGAGAAGGCGAACCCGGACATCAAGCTGAACTGGGTGATCCTCGAGGAGAACGTGCTGCGCCAGCGCGCGACGACCGACATCACGACCGGCAGCGGCCAGTTCGACGTGATGGCGATCGGCACCTACGAGGCGCCGCAGTGGGGCAAGCGCGGCTGGCTCGCGCCGATGACGGGCCTGCCCGCCGACTACGACCTGAACGACATCGTGAAGACCGCGCGCGACAGCCTGTCGTACAACGGCCAGCTGTACGCGCTGCCGTTCTACGTCGAGAGCTCGATGACGTTCTACCGCAAGGACCTGTTCGCGGCGAAGGGGCTGAAGATGCCCGACCAGCCGACCTACGACCAGATCGCCGAATTCGCGGACAAGCTCACCGACAAGGCGAAGGGCACCTACGGGATCTGCCTGCGCGGCAAGGCCGGGTGGGGCGAGAACATGGCGTACGTGTCGACGGTCGTGAACACGTTCGGCGGGCGCTGGTTCGACGAGAACTGGAATGCGCAGCTCACGTCGCCGGAGTGGAAGAAGGCAATCACGTTCTACGTGAACCTGCTGAAGAAAGACGGCCCGCCGGGAGCGAGCTCGAACGGTTTCAACGAGAACCTGACCCTGACCGCATCGGGCAAGTGCGCGATGTGGATCGACGCGACGGTCGCGGCCGGGATGCTCTATAACAAACAGCAGTCGCAGGTGGCTGACAGGATCGGCTTCGCGGCCGCGCCGGTCGCCGCCACGCCGAAGGGTTCGCACTGGCTGTGGGCATGGGCGCTGGCCGTGCCGAAGACGTCGAAGCAGCAGGATGCCGCGCGCAAGTTCATCGCGTGGGCGACGTCGAAGCAGTACATCGAGATGGTCGGCAAGGACGAGGGCTGGGCGTCGGTGCCGCCGGGCACGCGCACGTCGACCTATCAGCGCCCCGAGTACAAGGCCGCCGCGCCGTTCTCGGACTTCGTGCTGAAGGCGATCGAGACGGCCGACCCGAACGATCCGTCGCTGAAGAAGGTGCCGTACACGGGCGTGCAGTACGTCGGGATACCTGAATTCCAGTCGTTCGGCACGGTGGTCGGCCAGTCGATCGCCGGTGCGGTGGCGGGCCAGATGACGGTCGACCAGGCGCTTGCCGCCGGGCAGGCCGCCGCCGACCGCGCGGTGCGGCAGGCCGGCTACAAGAAGTAACGCGGCCCGCACCGTGCGCGGTGGCGCACGGTGCGCGTCGTCGAAGCTGACAGGCGGGCTGACCTTCGCGCCCGCGCATCAACCGGAGGGACTCCGATCATGCGTCACCTGCGTCTTCCCCTGAGCCACGCTCACGCGCCGTCGGTCGGCGACGCGTCGTCGCCGCCCGGCGCGCCGCGCCGCGCGCGCGGCGGTGCGAGCTGGCTCGTCTCGCCGTCCGTCGCGGTACTGCTGCTGTGGATGTCGATTCCGCTCGCGATGACGATCTGGTATTCGTTCTCGCGCTACAACCTGCTGAACCCGGACGTGAAGGGTTTCGCGGGCATCGACAACTATCGCTTCCTCGCGACCGATCCGTCGTTCCTGCCCGCGATCTGGCACACGCTCGTGCTGATCGGCGCGGTGCTCGCGATCACGGTGATCGGCGGCGTGCTGATGGCCGTGCTGTTCGACCGCAAGTTCTACGGGCAGGGCGTCGCGCGCCTGCTCGCGATCGCGCCGTTCTTCGTGATGCCGACGGTGTCCGCGCTGATCTGGAAGAACATGATCCTGCACCCGGTCTACGGGCTCGTCGCGAACGCGATGCGCGCGCTCGGGATGACGCCGATCGACTGGTTCGCCGATTACCCGCTCACCGCCGTGATCATCATCGTCGCGTGGCAGTGGCTGCCGTTCGCGTTCCTGATCCTGTTCACCGCGATCCAGTCGCTCGACCAGGAGCAGAAGGAAGCCGCGCGCATCGACGGCGCCGGCCCGATCGCGATGTTCTTCTACATCACGCTGCCGCACCTGAAGCGCGCGATCGCCGTGGTCGTGATGATGGAGACGATCTTCCTGCTGTCGATCTTCGCGGAGATCTACACGACGACCGGCGGCGGCCCCGGCGACGCGACGACCAACCTGTCGTACCTGATCTACGCGCTCGGCCTGCAGCAGTTCGACGTCGGCCTCGCGTCCGCCGGCGGCATCATCGCCGTCGTGGTCGCGAACGTCGTGTCGTTCTTCCTCGTGCGGATGCTCGCGCGCAACCTGAAGGGAGAGTACGAGAAATGAGCGACCTGACCTTCGAAGGCCGGCGCGTGCCGGCCGTGTTCGACCTCGTGCGGCGCGCGCTGCCCGGCACGCTCGCGTGGCTGATCGCGCTGCTGCTGTTCTTCCCGATCTTCTGGATGGCGATCACCGCGTTCAAGACCGAGCAGCAGGCATATGCGTCGACGCTGTTCTTCATCCCGACGCTCGACAGCTTCCGCGAGGTGTTCGCGCGCAGCAACTACTTCGCGTTCGCGTGGAATTCGGTGCTGATCTCGGCGGGCGTCACGGTGATCTCGCTGCTGTTCGCGGTGCCGGCCGCGTACGCGATGGCGTTTTTCCCGAACCACCGCACGCAGAAGGTGCTGCTGTGGATGCTGTCGACGAAGATGATGCCGTCGGTCGGCGTGCTGGTGCCGATCTACCTGCTGTGGAAGAACGCGGGGCTGCTCGACACCGTGTCGGGCCTCGTGATCGTCTACACGCTGATCAACCTGCCGATCGCGGTGTGGATGACCTTCACGTACTTCAACGAGATCCCGAAGGACATTCTCGAAGCCGGGCGTATCGACGGCGCGTCGACGTGGCAGGAGATCGTCTACCTGCTGATGCCGATGGCGCTGCCGGGGCTCGCGTCCACCGCGCTGCTGCTCGTGATCCTGTCGTGGAACGAGGCGTTCTGGAGCATCAACCTGTCGAGCTCGAACGCGGCGCCGCTGACCGTGTTCATCGCGTCGTATTCGAGCCCCGAAGGGCTGTTCTGGGCGAAGCTGTCCGCGGCTTCGTTGCTCGCGGTCGCGCCGATCCTGATCGTCGGCTGGCTGTCGCAGAAGCAGCTCGTGCGCGGGCTCACGTTCGGAGCCGTCAAATGACCGGGACGAACGTCTTGATCTGCGATTGCGACGGCGTGCTGATCGACAGCGAGGCCGTGGCGGCCGACGTGATCGTGCGCGAACTCGATGCGCGCTGGCCGGGCGTCGATGCGCGGCCGGCCGTGATGCCGCTGCTCGGGCTGCGCATCGAGCGCGTGCTGGCCGGCGCGGGCGAGGCCGTCGGGCGCACGCTGTCGGCCGACGATGTCGACGCGATCCGCCGTGCGGTCGAGGCGGCGGCCGTCAATGCGCCGATGGTCGACGGCATCGATGCGGCGCTGGCCGCGATCCGGCTGACGACGGCCTGCGCGAGCAACAGCTATCGCGCATACGTCGAGGCGGCACTGGCACGCACGGGCCTCGCGCGCTTCTTCGGCGACCGGCTGTTCTGCGCGGACGCCGTCGCGCGGCCGAAGCCGGCACCGGACGTGTATCTCGCGGCCGCGCGTACGCTCGGTGTCGCGCCGGCCCAGTGCCTCGTGGTCGAGGACAGTGCGACCGGCATCACCGCGGCCGCCGCGGCCGGCATGACCGTGCTCGGCTTCGTCGGCGGCGGGCATGCGTCGGCCGCGCAGATCGACGCGCTGCGCGGGATCGGCGCGCGTCACGTATTCGACGACATGCACGAGCTGCCCGGCTACGTCGCGCGCTGGCAGGCGACGGGCGCGGTGCTGCCGAACTAGCAACAACGATTGCGCGCCGCGTTCGACGCGGCGCATCACGAACGAACGGAGACAGATCATGGCAAGCGTGCTCCTGCGCAACATCGCGAAGCGCTACGACGACACCGAAGTGCTGCGCAACGTGAACCTCGACATCGCCGACGGCGAATTCGTCGTGTTCGTCGGCCCGAGCGGCTGCGGAAAATCCACGCTGATGCGGATGATCGCCGGGCTCGAGGACATCTCGAGCGGCGACCTGCTGATCGACGGCGCGAAAGTCAACGATGTGCCGAGCGCGAAGCGCGGCATCGCGATGGTGTTCCAGTCGTATGCGCTGTACCCGCACATGACGCTGTACGACAACATGGCGTTCGGCCTGAAACTCGCGGGCGCGAAGAAGCCGGAGATCGACCAGGCCGTGAAGCAGGCCGCGAAGATCCTGCACATCGACCATCTGCTCGACCGCAAGCCGAAGCAGCTGTCGGGCGGTCAGCGGCAGCGCGTCGCGATCGGCCGCGCGATCACGCGCAAGCCGAAGGTGTTCCTGTTCGACGAACCGCTGTCGAACCTCGATGCGGCGCTGCGCGTGAAGATGCGGCTGGAATTCGCGCGGCTGCACGACGAGCTGAAGACGACGATGATCTACGTGACGCACGACCAGGTCGAGGCGATGACGCTCGCCGACAAGATCGTCGTGCTGTCGGGCGGCGCGGTGCAGCAGGTCGGTACGCCGAACGAGTTGTATCACGCGCCGGCGAACCAGTTCGTCGCGGGCTTCATCGGCTCGCCGAAGATGAACTTCCTGAAGGGCACCGTCGATTCGGCCGATGCGGGTGGCGTGCTCGTGCGCTTCGACAGCGGCGAGACGCAGCGCGTTGCAGTCGAAGCGGCGGGGCTGCAGCGCGGTGCGGCGGTGACGGTCGGCGTGCGGCCCGAGCACCTGAAAGTCGAAGCCGCGGCCACCGGCGTGGCCGCGCGGACGATGGCCGTCGAATCGCTTGGCGATGCCGCGTATCTGTACGCGGAGTCGGCCGTCGCGCCGGACGGGTTGATCGCGCGGATTCCGCCGCTCGACACGTACCGCACCGGCGCGGCGCTGCACGTGCAGGCGGAAGCCGAGCACTGCCACCTGTTCGACGAGCACGGGCAGGCGTTCCGCCGGCTGAGCGTGCACGCGAAGGCCGCATGACGGCTGGCCGCGCTCACACCGGCAGGTGCGACGCCATGTAGTCGACGAACGCGCGCAGTTTTGGCGTCGGGTGGCGGCCTGACGGCCACAGCACGTAGATTGGCGTGCAGCTCGCGACGTGCTCGTCGAGCACCGCGCGCAGCGTGCCGTCTTCGAGCGCATCGCGCACGAAGAAGATGGGCAGGCACGCGATGCCGAGCCCCCGCAGTGCGAAGCATAAGCGCGCTTCCGCGCTGTTGCTGACCATCGCGACCGGCACCTCGGGCGGCGTGCCCGCGCGCGGCACGCGCAACGGCCAGGTCTCGAGCTTGCCGCTGGTCGGGAAACGGTAGTGCAGGCAGCGGTGCTGCGCGAGATCGGCCGGCGTGCTCGGCGTGCCGTGCCGGTCGAGATAGGCGGGCGATGCGACGAGGTGCTGGCGGAAGTGGCCGAGCAGCCGCGACGACAGTCGTGAATCCGACGGCTGGCCGGTGCGCAGCACCGCGTCGAAGCCTTCGTCGACGACGTCGACGAGCCGGTCGCTGAAATCGATGTCGAGCTCGATCTCCGGATACGCGGCCATGAAATCGGCGAGCACCGGCAGCAGCAGCGTGCCGATCGTCGGCAGGCTCACGCGCAAGCGCCCGCGCGGCGCTTCGGCGCTTTGCGTCAGTTCCTGCTCGGCCGCGTCGAGCTCGGCGAGCACGCGCCGGCACCGTTCGAGAAAGCGCGTGCCCTCGGCCGTCAGCGCGATGCTGCGCGTGCTGCGGTGAAAGAGCCGCACGTTCAGGCGCGCCTCGAGCCGCGCGATGCGCTTGCCGATCGCCGACGCCGACAGCCCGAGCGCGCGGCCGGCCGCGACGAAGCTGCGCGTTTCCGCGACCTGAACGAACACGACGAAGCCGCCGAGGTTTTCCATGCGAGTTTCCGATTGCGGACGCCAACGTCCGGATTGTCCGGAACTCTACCCCGGTTTTTCTTCTTGCGTCGGCTCCCTACGATGAGCGCTCGTTCACTGTTGAGAGGTCACGTCATGTCATCCCTGCCTGTCTCCGCTTTGCGCGTGGAACCGGACGTCGCGCTGCGCGACCGGCTCGACGACGCGCTCGATCGCGCGCTTGCCGACGCGTGCATGGTCGGTGCGGTCGTGCTGGTCGCGCAGGACGGCGAGCTGCGCTATGCGCGCGCCGTCGGGCTCGCCGATCGCGAAGCCGGCACGCCGATGCGGGAAGACGCGCTGTTCCGTCTGTCGTCGGTCACGAAGCCGATCGTGGCGGCCGCCGCGATGCGGCTGGTCGCGGCCGGAAGCATCGCGCTCGACGAACCGGTCACGCGCTGGTTGCCCGAATTCCGTCCGACGTTGCCCGACGGTACGCCCGCCGTCATCACGTTGCGCCATCTGCTGTCGCATACGGCCGGCCTCGGCTACCGGTTCCTCGAAGCGGACGGCGACGGCCCGTATGCGCGCGCCGGCGTGTCCGACGGAATGGATCGCTCGGGCCTCTCACTCGCCGAGAACCTGCGACGCATCGCCGGCGTGCCGCTGCAGTTCGCGCCGGGCACGTCGTGGGGCTATTCGCTCGCGCTCGACGTGGTTGGCGCGCTGATCGAGGCGGTCGACGGGCGGCCGCTCGCCGACGCGGTGGCCGCGCTCGTCACGACACCGCTCGGGATGACCGACACCGCGTTCGTCGCGCACGATGCCGCACGCTTCGCGACGCCTTACGTGGGTACGCCGGGCGCCCCGCGCCGGATGGCGGACGTCGATCTCGTGCCGGTGTTCGACGGCACGATCGGCATCCGCTTCGAGCCGGCGCGCGTGTTCGATGCCGATGCGTGGGCGTCGGGCGGCGCGGGGATGATCGGCACCGCGCGCGATTGCGTGACGCTGCTCGACGCGCTGCGCACGGGCCGCGACGGCTGGCTCGGTCGCGAATGGGGAGACGAGATGGCGCGCCTCCAGCCGGGTGCGCGCGAACTGCGGGATATGCCCGGTTTCGGCTTCGGGCTTGGCTTTTCGGTGCTGCGCGATCCGGTGGCCGCGCAGTCGCCGGAGTCGGTCGGCACTTGGCGCGGCGGCGGCGCGTACGGGCATACGTGGTTCGTCGACCGCGCGGCCGGGCTGACGGTCGTCGCGTTTTCCAACACGCTGTACGAGGGCCTCGATGGGCGGATCGTGACCTGTGTGCGCGATGCGGTCTACGGCGTCGAAACCGGGAGCGCGGCATGAGCGACTGCACGTCGATCGATGACGAGGTTGCCGTTCTTCCGGTGCAGGCCGACGCGCGCCTGCCGGTCGCGAACCTGCTGGCGCTCGCGACGGCCGCCTTCATCACGATTCTCACCGAGGCGTTGCCGGCCGGCCTGCTGCCGCTGATGAGCGTCGACCTGCGCGTGCCCGAGGCGCTGATCGGCCAGCTCGTGACCGTGTATGCGCTCGGCTCGATCGTCGCGGCGATTCCGCTCGTCGCCGCGACGCGCGCGATGCGCCGGCGCAGCCTGCTGCTCGCCGCGCTGGCCGGCTTCGTCGTGTCGAATGCGCTCACGGCCGTGTCGCCGTACTACGCGCTCACGCTCGCCGCGCGCTTCGTCGCGGGGATGGCGGCCGGGCTGCTGTGGGCGCTGCTGGCCGGCTACGCGAGCCGGATGGTCGATGCGTCGCAGCGCGGCCGCGCGATCGCGGTCGCGATGCTCGGCGCGCCGGTCGCGATGTCGATCGGCATTCCGGCCGGCACCGCGCTCGGCGCGGCGCTCGGGTGGCGCGTCGCGTTTGCGGGCATCACGCTCGCGGCGCTCGTGCTGATCGGTTGGATCCGCTGGCGCGTGCCCGATTATCCGGGGCAGCAGGCCGGCGCGCGCGAGCCCGTGCTCGGCGTGATGACGCTGCCGGGCGTGCGGCCGGTGCTGACCGTGATGTTTGCCTACGTGCTCGCGCACAACATGCTGTACACGTACGTCGCACCGTTCCTCGCGGGCGTGCGGATGGGTGCGCAGGTCGATGCGGTGCTGCTCGTGTTCGGTATCGCGTCGCTGGTCGGCATCGCGCTGACGGGCGCCTGGATCGGCGCCGCGCAGCGACGCCTGACGCTCGCCAGCATCGCGATGTTCGCAATTGCGGCGGCGATGCTCGGCGCCGGTTCCGGAATGGTGATCGTGTACGCGGGCGTCGCGTTGTGGGGGCTGGCGTTCGGCGGTGCGCCGACACTGTTCCAGACGGCCACCGCGAATGCGGCGGGGGACGCGGCCGACGTCGCGCAGTCGATGCTCGTGACGGTGTGGAACCTCGCGATCGCGGGCGGCGGCATCGCGGGCGGAATGCTGCTCGGCGCAACGGGCGCCGGGGCGATTCCGTGGGTGCTCGTCGTGCTGCTGGCTGCTGCGTGGGTCGGCGCGTGGCGTGCTCGACGGCATGCGTTTCCGGCGCCGCACACGGCTTGAGCGTTTGCTGCCGCGCGCCGTGCGCGGCTTCGACGTCAGGCCGCCTTCGCGTCGAGCGCGGCGCGCGCGCAGGTCTCGTCGGTGACGAGCCCCGACAGCCAGCCGCCGCGCAATGCGGCGATCACCGCATCGCGTTTCTTCGGGCCGCCGGCGAACGCGATCGTCGGGCGCTTCGGCGGCGTGGCGAGCGACACGCTCGTCACGCGCGCGCTCGTCGATACGGCGATCTGCGTGCCCTGCGCATCGATCGGCACGCCGAGCAGCTCGGCCACCGCGCCGAGCGCGGTCATCTCGTCGCGTTCCTGTTCGGTGATGAAGCCGTCCTCGTAGAGCGGGCAGTGCGGGCCGATGTTGCCGATCCCGACGAACGCGACATCGGCCTTGCCCGACAGCGCCTCGACGATCCGGTACAGCCGGTGATTGCACCACTGCGCGCGCTCGACGTCGCTGTCGGCGAACAGCGGCGCGGGCAGCAGGAAGTGCTTGCTGCCGGTTTTCTCGGAGATGTACTGCGCGACGTCGTAGCGGTTCGACGAACCGTCGGCCGCGATCGCGCCGACCATCGACACGAGCCGGTGCTGCGGCCGGTCGATCTGCGCGATCTGCGCGACCGCGGCTTTCAGCGTCCGGCCGCTGCTGACCGCGATGACCATCGGCCGCGTTTCGTTCAGGTAGCGCTCCATCACCTGCGCGCCGGCGACTGCGAGCTTGCGGTCGATCGCGTCGGGTGCATCGGCATCGACGGGCACGACTTCGCACATCGCGAGGCCGTAGCGCTTCGACAGCTGCGCGCCGAGATCGAGACAGTCGGCGAGCTGGTGGTCGACACGCACGCGGATCAGGTTCTTCTCGACTGCGAATGCGACGAGGCGCTGCGCGACCGGGCGCGACACCTGCAGCTTTTCCGCGATTTCGTTCTGCGTGTCGCCCGCGACGTAGTAGAGCCACGCGGCACGCGTGGCGAGATCGAGTTTTTCTGAGGACTTGGACACGATAGCGATTCGGTTTGGATCTGGGCGGGCCGCATGACGGCATCCACTGTACCGCATGTCGCGCACCTGGCCGCCGGCCGGCGCGCGTGACCTGCGGGCGCTTACGCGAGCCGTGCGCGCGACGGTTCGTACAGCGGCCGCACGTGGCGGTACAGCGCGCGGAACGCATCGAGGCGTTCGCGCAGCAGCGCATGGCGGGCGGCATCCGGCGCGTATTCGGCACGCACCGGCGGCTTGGTCAGCACCGCATGCGGATCGCCGCCGACGGCCAGCCAGCCGAGCCGCGCCGCGCCGAGTGCCGCGCCCGTTTCGCCGCCGCCGTGCTGGCGCGTGCGCACGTTCAGCGCATCGGCGATCAGTTGCGCCCAGAACGCGCTGCGCGCGCCGCCGCCGATCAGCGACAGCTGGTCGGTTTCGACGCCGGCCGCATGCAGCGCGTCGAGGCCGTCGGCGAGGCCGAGCGTCACGCCTTCGAGCACCGCGTAGCCGAGATGCGCGCGTTCGGTCGCATGCGTCATCCCGAAGAACACGCCCTGCGCGTACGGATCGTTGTGCGGCGTGCGCTCGCCGGACAGGTAGGGCAGGAACAGCGGGGCCGTCGCGAGTGAGTCGGCGTCGAGCGCTTCGACTTCGGCGAGCAGCGCGGGCTCGTCGGTGCCGGTCAGCTTGCAGACCCAGCGCAGGCAGCTCGCGGCCGACAGCACGACGCTCATCAATTGCCAGCGATCGGGAATCGCGTGGCAGAACGCATGCACGGCCGATGCGGAGTTCGGCATGAAGCGGTCGCCGACCACGCTCAGCACGCCCGACGTACCGAGCGACACGAAGCCGTCGCCCGCGTGGATCGCGCCGATGCCGAGCGCGCTCGTCGCGTTGTCGCCGCCGCCGCCGGCCACCACGACGGCTTCCGACAGCCCGAGTTCGCGTGCGACATCCGCGCGCAGCGTGCCGGACGGCGCATTGCCTTCGACGATGCGGGGCATCTGGTCGCGCGTCATCCCGCACGCGGCGAGCAGCGCGTCGGACCAGTCGCGGCGCGCGACGTCGAGCCACAGCGTGCCGGCCGCGTCGGAGGGATCGGACACCTTCGCGCCGGTCAGCCGGAACCGCAGGTAGTCCTTCGGCATCAGCACGCAGGCGGTCGCCGCGAACACGGCGGGTTCGTGCTTCGCGACCCACAGCAGTTTCGGCGCGGTGAAGCCCGGCATCGCGAGATTGCCCGCCAGTGCGTGGAGATCGGGCGCGCGTTCGGTGAGCAGCGCGCATTCGTCGGCGCAGCGCATGTCGTTCCACAGGATCGCGGGGCGCAGCACGCGATCGTCGCGGCCGAGCAGCACGGCGCCGTGCATCTGGCCCGACAGGCCGATGCCGCGCACGGCCGCGAATTCGTGCGGATGCCGCTCGCGCAGGGCGGCGAGCGCGGCGAGCGTACCTTGCCACCAGTCGTCCGGATGCTGTTCGGCCCAGCGCGGATGCGGTCGCGACACGGTGAACGGCGAGCCGGCGGTGCCGACGACCGTGCCGTCCGGGGCGAGCAGCAACACCTTCACTTCCGAGGTGCCGAGGTCGATGCCGAGATACATGAGCGATCCGTTCCGTCAGTGGGGAGTCGCTACTTTAGCCGCGCCGCCGCGCACGTGCCAAGGCAGGTTCGCCCGGATGTGCGTCAGCGAGCCGCGAGCCATGCGTCGACGCGCCAGAGTCCGCCGCGCAGCGCCTCGAACAGCGCCGCGTTGCCGGCGAGCGAGCCCCACAGCGCGCGGCTCGCGCACAGCGCGACGACCGGGTCGTCGGCCCCGACGATCGCCCGCGCGGCGCTTTCGTCCATCACGCCGTCCTGGTACGCGTACGGCAAGGTGCCGCTCGCCCAGCGTTCGAGAAAGCGCAGGAACAGCGCGGGCAATACGGCGGTGGCGACCGGCGCCGCGCCGCGTGCGAACGATTCGACGAGCGTCGGCGCGATGAAGCCTGGGATCTTCGAGAAGCCGTCGGCCGCGACGCGCTGGTTCGTGTCGAGCACGTACGGGTTGCCGAAGCGTTCGAGCACGACGTCCCGGTAGCGCGCGAGATCGAGCGGGCTCGGCGTGAGGCACGGGATCACGTCCTGCGTCACGTAGTCGTGCGCGAAGCGGCGGATCGCCGCGTCATGCGTGCCTTCGTGGATATAGGTGTGGCCCGCGAGCGTGCCGGCCCACGCGATGCAGCTGTGCGTAGCGTTGAGGATGCGGATCTTCGCTTCCTCGTACGGATGTACATCGTCGACGAGTTCGGCGCCCGCCAGCTCCCAGCGCGGCCGGCCGGCCGCGAAGCGGTCCTCGATCACCCACTGGATGAACGATTCGCCCATCACGGGGCACGCGTCGTCGATGCCGGTGGCCGCCAGCACGCGCTCGCGCACGTCGGCGGTCGGGCGTGGCGTGATGCGGTCGACCATCGCGCTCGGCGTGGCAACGTTCGCATCGAACCACGCGAGCAGGTCGGTCAGCCCGCGCCGTTCGAGGAACTCGCGCATCCCCGCGCGAAAGCGCGCGCCGTTGTTGCGCAGGTTGTCGCAGCTCTGCAGCGTGAGCGGGCCCGCGCCGCGCTTCACGCGTTCGGCGAGCAGCGCGGCGAGCGCACCGTACAGCGTCGTGCGCGCGCCCTGCAGGTCGGCCGCGAGATCGGCGTTCGCGAGGTCGAGCCGGTTGTGTTCGTCGAGGTAGTAGCCGCCTTCGGTAACGGTGAACGACACGATCCGGCACGCCGGATCGGCGCCGGCGTCGATCAGTGCGGCGAGATCGATCGACCACGGCAGCACGCGCGTGATCGCGCGGATCGTCTCGTACGCGCGCTCGCCTTGCGGCGTGACGGTTTCGAGCGTGTAGGCGCCGTGCTGCGCGGCGAGCGCGTCCATCGTCGCGTGCATGTCGTCGCGGATGTTGCCGACGGTCAGCGACCAGCGCTCGTCGGCCGGGACGGCCGCGTTCACGCGATGCAGATACCACGCCTGGTGCGCGCGGTGAAACGAGCCCGCGCCGATGTGCAGCAGCACGGGCGTGCGGGCGGAGGGCGATGCGCTCATCCGGTGTCTCCTGTTCGTGCCTGACTCTTTCCTGTCGAATGAGACCGACGTGCTCGACGTATTTGACGAATACGATCATTTGCTCTTTGCGTGAGCGAATGATCGTATTCGGACGAGCGAAAGTCAAGGCGGGGAAACGGCATTTCGATGGTGCGCTGCGGCGGCGCCCGGGCAGGGCAGTGCGGGGAGGGCGCGAACAGGCGGCCGGCGCGGAAAGTGCCGTCAGCGTCCTTTACGCGTCAACGCGACGAGTTCCTCGAGCAGTTTGCCGGCCGGCCCCGGCAGGATGCCGTGACGGCGCCGGAACGCGGTGAGCGTGCGCACCGCGACGACCTCGCGCACGGGCAGCGTGTCGATCGTGCCGGCCCGCTGCTCGGCGCCGTACATCGGCTCGGCCATCCAGCTCAGGAAGCCGGCATGCGCGACGAGGCTCTTCAATGTCGTGACCGAGCGTGTCTCGACCGCGATGTCGGGCAGCGCGAGCCCGTGCGCGTCGAAGGTCGCGCGCATGTGGTCGAACGGCGCCGTGCCGCGCGGCGGAATCGCCCAGCGCGCGTGCAGCGTATCGGCGAGCGTCGGCGCGCGGCCGAGCGCACGCAGCGGATGGTGCGGCGCCGCAACGATATGGCTGCGATCTTCCCAGCGGCACTCGGGAATCGCGACGATCTCGCCGGTGTCGGGCCCGTGCGCGGACAGCGCGAGATCGATCTCGTGCTTGTTCAGCCCTTCGGCGAGCCGGTCCCACACGCCTTCGATGATCTCGACGCGCAGGTTCGGCCAGCGGTCGAGCACGCGGCCCACCGCGACCGGCAGCACGAGGCTCGCGATGCTGCCCACGGTACCGACCTTGATCGTGCCCTTCGCGAACCCGCGCATCGCGTCGAGTTCCTCGCGCGCGTGCTCGGCTTCGTGCTGCAGCAGCGTCGCGTGCGGCAGCAGGGCCTCGCCGAACGCGGTGAGCTGGACGCCCTTCGAGTGACGCTCGAACAAGGGCGCACCGACCTGGTCCTCGAGCCGCTTCAGGATCCGGCTCAGCGCCGGTTGCGTCACGTGCAGCGCTTCGGCGGCGCGGCCGAGGCTGCCGCACGCGACGATCGTCGTGAAGGCGCGCAATTGTCGGAGATCGAAAGTCATGCCGGAATGTAATGGCTTATCGCAGAAAATACAGTATCCGAGAATGGGTTGCGCTTCGATACTGTGGAAACCGCCAAGCCACCGAGGAGCGCCGAGCATGTCCGGCCATTCGTCCCCTTCCGCCGCATCGATCACCGTTCGCGATGCGGTGATCGACCTGCTTCGCCAGTTCGGCATCGACCGCGTGTTCGGCAACCCCGGCTCGACCGAGCTGCCGATGTTCCGCGACTTCCCCGACGATTTCCGCTACGTGCTCGGTTTGCATGAAGCCGTCGTGGTCGGGATGGCCGACGGCCATGCGCAGGCCACCGGCAATGCGGCGGTCGTCAACCTGCATTCGGCGGCCGGCGTCGGCAACGCGATGGGCAATCTCTTCACCGCCTTCAAGAACCGCACGCCGCTGATCGTCACCGCGGGCCAGCAGGCGCGCGCGATCCTGCCGTTCGACCCGTTTCTTGGCGCGACGCAGGCCGCCGAGCTGCCGAAGCCGTACGTGAAGTGGAGCATCGAGCCCGCGCGCGCGCAGGACGTGCCGGCCGCGATCGCGCGTGCGTATCGCATTGCGATGCAGGAACCGCGCGGCCCCGTGTTCGTGTCGATCCCGGTCGACGACTGGGATCAACCGGCCGAGCTGCTGCCGCACCGCGACGTCAGCAGCGTCGTGCGGCCCGATCCCGATGCGCTCGCGCGGCTCGGCGACGCGCTCGACGCCGCGCGGCGTCCCGCGTTCGTGGTCGGTGCGGCGGTCGATCGCGCCGGTGCGTGGGACGAGGTCGTGCGGCTCGCCGAGCGGCACCGTGCACGCGTGTACGTCGCGCCGATGTCGGGGCGCTGCAGTTTCCCCGAGGACCATCCGCTCTTCGCCGGTTTCCTGCCCGCGATCCGCGAGAAGATCGTCGCGCGGCTCGACGGGCACGACCTCGTGTTTGCGTTCGGCGCGCCTGCGTTCACCTATCACATCGAGGGCTTCGGCCCGCACGTGCCGCCCGGTGCGACGCTCGTGCAGCTCGTCGACGATCCGGGCGTCGCCGCGTGGACGCCGTCGGGCGACGCGGTCGTCGGCAACCTGCGGCTCGCCGCGCGCGACCTGCTCGCGCGCCCGGCGCCGCCCGAGCGGCCGATGCCCGCGCCGCGGCCGCCGCGTGCGCGTGTCGAGCCACCCGCCGCCGGCGAGCGCATATCGGTTGCGTTCGCGTTGCAGACGCTCGCCGACGTGCGCGACGCGCACGACATCGTCGTCGAGGAAGCGCCGAGCGCGCGGCCGGTGATGCAGGAACACCTGCCGTTCACGCACAGCGGCACGTTCTACACGATGGACAGCGGCGGGCTCGGCTACGGGATGCCGGCCGCCGTCGGCGTCGCGCTCGCGCAGCCGGGCCGGCGCGTGATCGGGCTGATCGGCGACGGTTCGAGCCTGTATTCGATTCAGGCGTTGTGGAGCGCCGCGCAACTGAAGCTGCCGATCACGTTCGTGATCCTGAACAATCGCCGTTACGCGGCACTGCAGGATTTCGCGCCGGTGTTCGGCTTCGGCCCGGACGACCCCGTGCAGGGCACCGATCTGCCGAACCTGGATTTCGTCGCGCTTGCGCAAGGGATGGGCTGCCGCGGCGTGCGCGTGACCGCTGCCGCGCACCTGCGCGACGCGCTGGCCGACGCACTGCGCGCCGCGACGCCGGTCGTCGTCGAGGTCGAGATTGCCTGACGCGCGCTG
This sequence comes from Burkholderia aenigmatica, assembly GCF_902499175.1. Taxonomy (GTDB): domain Bacteria; phylum Pseudomonadota; class Gammaproteobacteria; order Burkholderiales; family Burkholderiaceae; genus Burkholderia; species Burkholderia aenigmatica. The sequence goes on along the minus strand of NZ_CABVQC010000009.1, from coordinate 39,167 downwards.
CGCGTCTTTCCGGAGAAGTCATGCAAACCGTAGCGATGCTGATCGGCGGCGAACGCCGCCATTCATCCAGTGGCGCGACCTTCGTGCGCCGCAACCCGCTCGATGGCGAAGTCGCGTCCGAAGCGCCCGCGTGTACCGTCGACGACGCGCGCGCGGCGGCCGATGCGGCCGCCCGCGCATTTCCCGACTGGGCCGCGCTCGGCCCCGGCGCACGCCGCGCGCTGCTGCTGAAGGCGGCCGCCGCGCTCGAAGCGAAGCACGAGCAGTTCGTCGCCGCGATGGCGGCGGAGACGGGCGCCTCCGCGCTGTGGGCCGGCTTCAACGTGCACCTTGCCGCGAGCGGGCTCATCGAGGCCGCGTCGCTGACCACGCAGGTCGGCGGCGAGCTGATCCCGTCCGACGTGCCCGGTTCGCTCGCGATGGGCGTCCGGCAGCCGGCCGGCGTCGTGCTCGGCATCGCGCCGTGGAACGCGCCGGTGATCCTCGCGACGCGCGCGCTCGCGCTGCCGCTCGCGTGCGGCAACACGGTCGTGCTGAAGGGCTCGGAGCTGTGTCCCGTCACGCACGGGCTGATCGTCGAGGCGCTGCAGGAGGCCGGCCTGCCGCCGGGCGTCGTCAACTTCGTGACGAACGCACCCGAGGATGCGGGCGCCATCGTCGATGCATTGATCGCGCATCCTGCCGTGCGTCGCGTGAATTTCACGGGCTCGACGCGCGTCGGCCGGATCGTCGCCGAAGCGTGCGCGCGCCACCTGAAGCCGTCAGTGCTGGAACTCGGCGGCAAGGCGCCGTTCGTCGTGCTCGACGACGCCGATCTCGACGCGGCGGTCGCGGCGGCCGCGTTCGGCGCGTTCGCGAATTCCGGGCAGATCTGCATGTCGACCGAACGCATCGTGGTCGACGCATCGATTGCCGACGCGTTCGTCGCGAAGCTCGCCGACAAGGCCGCGTCGTTGCCGCTCGGCGACCCGCGCAACGGGCCCGTCGTGCTCGGTTCGCTGATCGACCTGAAGGCCGTCGAGCGCTGCAACGCGCTGATCGACGATGCGCTCGCGCACGGCGCGACGCTCGTGTGCGGCGGCAAGGCCGACAGCACGCTGTTCCCGGCCACGCTGCTCGATCATGTCACACCGGCGATGCGCATTTACGCGGAAGAGTCGTTCGGCCCGGTGAAGGGCATCGTGCGCGTCGACGGCGAGGCGGCCGCGATCCGTTGCGCGAACGACAACGCGTTCGGGCTGTCGTCGGCCGTGTTCAGCCGCGACGTCGCGCGTGCGATGCGCGTCGCGGCACGCATCGAATCGGGCATCTGCCACGTGAACGGCCCGACCGTGCACGACGAGGCACAGATGCCGTTCGGCGGCGTGAAGGACAGCGGCTTCGGCCACTTCGGCGGCAAGGCCGGCATCGCGGCGTTCACGGACCTGCGCTGGATCACGGTGCAGACCGCACCGCGCCACTATCCGTTCTGACGAGGCCGCCGACGATGAAGATTGCGATTCTGGGCGCCGGCGCGATGGGCTCGCTGTTCGGCGGGCTGCTGGCCGAAAGCGGCGAGGCCGTCACGCTGATCGACGTGAACGACGCGCATCTCGATGCGATCCGCCGTGACGGGCTGCGCATCGATGACGATCGTGGTGAACGCACCATCCGTACGTTGCAGGCCGTGCGGCCGGAAGCCGCGAATGCGGACGCAGCCGCGTCGCCCGACACACCGTTCGACCTGCTGATCGTTTTCACGAAGTCGCTGCACACGCGCCACGCGCTGGACGGCGTGCGCGCGCTGCTGAGCCCCTACACGTACGTGCTGACGCTGCAGAACGGGCTTGGCAACGTCGAGACGTTGAATGCGTTCGTGCCGATCGAGCGCATTCTCGTCGGTGTCACGACCTGGCCCGCCGATCTTGCCGGGCCAGGCCACGTGCATTCGCACGGTGCCGGCATCATCAAGATGATGACGGCCGACGGCGCGGAGCGCACGTTCGCGGCCGCCGTCGCCGATGCACTGTCGCGCGCGGGGCTCGCGTGCTCGCTCGATGACGACGTGTGGGCTGCGATCTGGGAGAAGGTCGCGTTCAATGCGGCGCTCAACACGCTGTGCGCGGTGACACGTTGCACGGTCGACCAGCTCGGCGAACACCACGACGGGCTGCGGCTCGCGCAGACGATCGCCGCCGAGACGGCGGCGGTCGCGCGCGCGAAGGGCATCGCGGTCGACGGCGAGCGCATCGCGCGCAACGTCGAGCATGCGATCCGCGAGCATCGCGGCCATCGCCCGTCGATGCTGCAGGACGTGCTCGCGGGCCGTCGCACGGAAATCGACGCGATCAGCGGCAAGGTCGTCGCGGCCGCGCGCGAAGCGGGCGTCGCGGTGCCGCATGCGGAAACGCTGCTCGCACTGGTCAGGCTGATCGACGCGCGGATGAACTGAGCATCAGGCTGGCGGCGCTGCCTGCGCCGCACGACGATACGGGCGCGTCGCGCGCAGACGACGGCACCGGATCGGGACAGGTTGGACGAGACACCGGGGCCGCCGCCGATGCGTCGACACCGGCCGACTGCGCAGCACGAGATCCGGCACGCGCCACAGCGCGGCAGCCCGGACAACCGGAGACGCCATGAAAGCCATCGAACGCCGTTGTCTTGTCGCGCGCCGTGCGCGCATGTTGCCGCGTCAGCGCGGCGCACGGGAGGCCGCATGAGCACGCGCGACGGATTGCAGTCGCCGTCCGTCGACATCGGCGCGACGCTCGACGACGGGCCGTTCACGACGATGCAGCGCTGCGTGGTGCTGCTCGCCGCGCTCGCGATCGTGCTCGACGGCTTCGACGGCCAGCTGATCGGCTTCGCGATTCCGGTGCTGATCCGCGAATGGGGCATCACGCGTGGCGCGTTCGCGCCGGCGGTGGCGGCCGGGCTGATCGGGATGGGGATCGGCAGCGCGTGCGCGGGGATCGTCGCGGATCGCTTCGGCCGTCGCCAGGCCGTGATCGGCAGCGTGTTCCTGTTCGGCATCGCGACCTGCGCGATCGGCTTCGCACCGGACGTCACGGCGATCGCGATGCTGCGCTTCGTCGCGGGGCTCGGCATCGGCGGTGCATTGCCGACGGCCACGACGATGACGGCCGAATACACGCCCGCGCGGCGCCGCACGATGATGGTGACCGCGACGATCGTCTGCGTGCCGCTCGGCGGAATGCTGGCCGGCCTGTTCGCGCACGAGGTGCTGCCGCGCTACGGCTGGCGCGGGCTGTTCTTCGCGGGCGGTGCGTTGCCGCTCGTGCTCGGCTTCGTGCTCGTGCGCGCGCTGCCCGAATCGCCGCGCTATCTCGCGCGGCGCCCTGCGCGCTGGCCGGAACTCGGCGCGCTGCTTGCCAGGATGCAGCGGCCGGTCGCGGCGGGCACAGTGTTCACCGATCTGAAAGATGCACGCGCGGCAGGCGGCCGCGGCGGCTTCGGCGCGCTGTTCGCGAGCGGTCAGGCGCGCGACACGATCGCCCTGTGGGGCGCGTTCTTCATGTGTCTGCTCGCCGTCTATGCGGCGTTCAGCTGGCTGCCGACGATGCTGGCGGCGAGCGGGCTGAGCGTGTCGGTCGCGGGTACCGGGCTCACCGCGTACAACCTCGGCGGCGTGATCGGCGCGCTGCTGTGCGCATGGACGATCGCGCACGCCGGGTCGCGCTGGCCGCTCGTGCTGTGCAGCATCGGCGGCGCGGCGAGCGCGGTGTGGCTGATGGGCGTCGATGCCGGCCGCCACACGGGCTGGCTGATCGTCGGGCTCGGTCTGCACGGATTGTTCGTCAACGCGGTGCAGTCGACGATGTATGCGCTCTGCGCGTACATCTACCCGACAGCGGTGCGCGCGACGGGCACCGCGAGCGCGCTCGCGTTCGGCCGGCTCGGCGCGATCCTCAGCGCGTTCGCGGGCGCGGTCGTGATCACCACGGGCGGCGCCACGGCCTATCTGACGATGCTGGCGATCGCGATGGGGGTGGTCTGCGTCGCGCTGCTCGTCGTGCGACGGCATATTCCGCGACTGTCGCGCGCGGCGGTGCAGCCGCGCGAAGGGGAGGAACTGGCCCGCACGTCGTCGTGACGGCGCGCGGGCCCAGGGGCGAGTCGTGCGTTACAGCGTGGTGCGCACGTGCCAGAGCTCGGGGAACAGGACGACGTCGAGCATCTTGCGCAGGTACGGCGCACCGCTGGTGCCGCCCGTGCCTTGCTTGAAGCCGATGATGCGCTCGACGGTCGTCACGTGACGGAAGCGCCACTGGCGGAACGCATCCTCGAGATCGACGAGCTCCTCGGCCATCTCGTAGAGCTCCCAGTGCTGCTGCGGATGACGGTACACCTCGAGCCACGCGGCTTCGACGGTTTCGTCATGTCGGGTCGGCTGCGTCCAGTCGCGTTCGAGCCGCTCCGCCGCGATCGGGAAGCCGCGCCGCGCGAGCAGGCGCACGACTTCATCGTAGAACGACGGCGCTTCGAGCGTCGCACGCACTTGCTCGAGGATGTCGGGCCGGTGCGCATGCGGCTGCAGCATCTGCACGTTCTTGTTGCCGAGCAGGAATTCGAGCTGCCGATACTGGTACGACTGGAAGCCCGACGACTGCCCGAGATACGGCCGCATCGCCGAATATTCGGACGGCGTCATCGTCGACAGCACGTTCCACGCCTGCACGAGCTGTTCGAGGATGCGCGACACGCGCGCGAGCATCTTGAACGCGGGCGGCAGCGCGTCGGTGCGCACCGCATCGAGTGCGCCGCGCAACTCGAACAGCGCGAGCTTCATCCACAGCTCGCTCGTCTGATGCTGGATGATGAACAGCATCTCGTTGTGATCGGGCGACAGCGGATGCTGCGCGTCGAGGATCGAATTCAGCGACAGGTAGTCGCCATAGCTCATCGACTTCGAGAAATCGAGCTGCGCGTTGTGCCAGCCGGCATCGCCGGGCACGTGCGACGCTTCGTGCGCGGCCTGGGCCGGTTGCGCCGTATGCGCGGCGCGTGCGCCCGAGAACGGGCAGCCCGCCGGCGCGTCGTTGCCGGGTGGCTGCATATGACCAGAATTCACGACTATCTCCAGATTTGAATGACGGGGCGCGGCGCGCGGCTTGCGCACGCCGGGCGAGGCCGATCAGGTCACCGCGCCGCGTTCGGCGAACTCGGGCGCCTTCCACGCGTCGGTGGCGAGGATGTCGCGCAGCGTCTCGACGGCATCCCACACGTCGGCGAAGCGCGTATAGAGCGGCGTGAAGCCGAAGCGCAGCACGTACGGCTCGCGGTAGTCGCCGATCACGCCGCGCGCGATCAGCGCCTGCATCACTTCGTAGCCGTGCGGATGTTCGAAGCTCGCCTGCGAGCCGCGCTGGTGATGCGCGCGCGGCGTGACGAGCTTCAGCGACAGGCCCGCGCAGCGCGCTTCGACGAGCGCGATGAATGCGTCGGTCAGCGCGAGCGACTTGCGGCGGATCGCGTGCATGTCGGTCTGCAGGAACACGTCGAGCCCACATTCGACCATCGACATCGACACGATCGGCTGCGTGCCGCACAGGAAGCGCGCGATGCCCGGATCGGGCGCGAAGCCCGGCTGCATCGCGAACGGTGCGCGGTGGCCCCACCAGCCGGACAGCGGCTGCGAGAAATGCGCGTGATGGCGCTGCGGCACCCACACGAAGGCGGGAGAGCCGGGGCCGCCGTTCAGGTACTTGTACGTGCAGCCGACCGCGCCGTCCGCGCGCGCGCCGTTCAGGTCGACCGGCACCGCGCCGGCCGAGTGCGCGAGATCCCACAGCATCAGCCCACCCGCGTCGTGCACGAGCTGCGTGACGGCCGGCATGTCGTGCATGTAGCCGGTGCGGTAGTTCACGTGCGTGATCATCGCGACGGCCGTGTCCGCGCCGAGTGCGTCGGGCAGGTCGGCCGGGTCGTCGATCAGGCGCAGTTCGTAGTCGCCGCCGAGCTGTTCGATCAGCCCCTGCGCGATATACAGGTCGGTCGGGAAGTTCGAGCGTTCCGACACGATCACGCGGCGCTCGGGCGCGCGCTCGGCCTGATGGCGCACCATCGCCGACAGCAGCTTGAACAGGTTGATCGAGATCGTGTCGGTCACGACCGTCTCGCCGGGGGCGCCGCCGATCAGCGTCGCGAGCTTGTCGCCGAGACGGCGCGGCAGCGCGAACCAGCCAGCCGTGTTCCAGCTGCGGATCAGGCCTTCGCCCCATTCGGCGCCGATTACCTGCTGTGCGCGGGCGGCCGACGCGCTCGGCTGCGCGCCGAGCGAGTTGCCGTCGAGGTAGATCACGCCGTCGGGCAGGGAGAACTGGTCGCGCAGCGGGGCGAGCGGATCGTCGCGGTCGAGCGCGAGTGCGTCTTCACGGGTCTTGATCATGATGTGGGTCGTCAGTCGGGGTAATCAGGAGGCACGCGCGGGCAGCGCGCGCAGCACCGCGCGCACGGGGCTCGCGTCGAGCGTCGCGAATTTCAGCGGCAGTGCGATCAGTTCGTAGTCGCCGGGCGGCACGTCGTCGAGCACGATGCCTTCGAGAATCGCCATCCGGTGCGCGCGCACGCGGTGATGCGCATCCATCGTCTTCGATTCCTGCGGGTCGAGCGACGGCGTATCGATGCCGATCAGCTTTACGCCGTGCGCGGCCAGCAGGTCGATGGTGTCCGGCGCGACCGCGCAGAAGCCGGTGTCCCATTGCGCGAGCGGCGCCTGCGCATAGGTGCGCAGCAACACGCGCGGCGGTACGCCATCGAGCGCGGCCGCGACATCGGCCGGCTGCACGACCGGCGATGCGCCGATGCAATGGATCACGCGGCACGGGCCGAGGTAGGTGTCGAGCGGCACGGCGCCGATCGGCGCGCCGTCGGCGTCGTAGTGCAGCGGCGCGTCGCAGTGCGCGCCCGTGTGCGGCGACAGTGTCAGGCGCGCGACGTTGACCGGCGAGCCGGCCTCCATCCGCCACACGCGTTCGACGGAAACCGGCGTATCGCCCGGCCACACGGGGGTGGCGGGGCTGACAGGCGGCGAGATGTCCCAGAGGGTGTCCATGGCATGACGATTCGGTGAGTCGATCCTTCGAATGATAGGTGGACGCTCGTCGAAAGTGCTTGCGAAATAAACATGGACAATCCGCCGGATTGGCAGATAATTCGACTCAGAGGGAAAACGGGGACCAAAAATGCACGCGATCACGCTCGATGCCACCGACTGCCGGATTCTGGCGGTGCTGCAGGAAGAGGGCAGAATCAGCAATCTCGATCTGGCGGAACGGATTTCGCTTTCGCCATCCGCCTGTCTGCGCCGCATGCGCCTGCTCGAGGAGCAGGGCGTGATCGAGCACTATCGTGCGTGCCTGAGCCGCGAGAAGCTCGGCTTCGAACTCGAGGCGTTCGTTCAGGTGTCGATGCGCAACGAAGAAAATCAATGGCACGAGCGCTTCGCGGAAGCGCTGCGCGAATGGCCGGAGGTCGTCGGCGCGTTCGTCGTGACCGGCGAAAGCCACTATCTGCTGCGCGTGCTCGCGCACAACCTCAAGCACTATTCGGATTTCGTGCTGAACCGGCTCTACAAGGCGCCGGGCGTGATGGACATCCGTTCGAACATCGTGCTGCAGACGCTGAAGGATGAAGCCGGCGCGCCGGTCGGGCTGGCGCGCACGGGGGCGATCAAAGCGGTGTAAGGCCGTGGAAGCCGCCGCCGTGGAACACGAGCGGCGCTTCGGCGTTCGGCACGCGGACGCCGCAGCGCTCCACTTCGCCGACGAAGATCACGTGATCGCCTTCGTCGTAGCGGCTGCGGTTGTGGCACTCGAACCACGCGAGCGCGCCGTCGAGCACCGGCATCCCGGAGTTACCGGCCGCATGCGCGATCCCTTCGAAGCGGTCGCCCTTGTAGCTTGAGAAGCGCTTGCACAGGTCGAGCTGCGACGCGGCGAGCACGTTCACCACGTAATGGCTGTTGCCGCGGAACACCGGTGTCGATGCCGATTTGTGCGCGAGGCTCCATAGCACGAGCGGCGGATCGAGCGACACCGAGTTGAACGAACTCGCGGTGATGCCGATCAGTTGCCCGGACGGCGCCTGTGTCGTGATGACGGTTACGCCCGTCGCGAACTGGCCGAGTGCCTGGCGGAACGCGGTCACGTCGAAATCCGGCGGAGTGGCGCGGCTCATCGGGCGGCCATCCGGAACGAAACGGGCGGGCACGGCGCGCGGCGGGTGCAACGGGCGGGGTGGACGAAAGGCGACAAGGCGGTCGGAGCGGAAGTGGTGCGCATGGCCCGATTTTAGCGGAATCGGGGCCGCCGGGCCCGGCCAGGCGGCGCAATGCGGGGATAGGGTGACGTAGCGAACACTGCGGCGCGCTGCCGGATGCGCGATTGGGTGCGTCCGCCCCGGCCGTTCTGTCGCGTTTTTTGTGCGGTGTCGCTGCGCTGGCCGGTACGGCGGCGTCACCCCTGGCATCGATACCCGCGCTATCGCGCCGCCGCCAGTCCGAGCGACAGCGCGCCCGTCACGATCAGGCTCGACGCCCACACGGCATCGAGATTGAACCAGCTCCGCGACACGAATTTCAGCCCGAGATAGCGGTACACGAGCCATGCGAGCCCGCCGCCGGCGCTGATCATCGCGATCGCATGCACGGCCGCGACGACCAGCGCCATCCCGAGATGCGCATCGACGAGCGTGGCCGCCGCGCGGTGGCCGGCGTCCCGGTCGAGCCCGCACAACCCGAGGTAGATCGGCACCAGCATCAGCCCCGCGCCATGCGCGATCGCGACCGCGAACGACCACAGGCCGAGCCGGGCGGGCGGAATCCGCGCGAGCGCGCGCGGATGCCGGCGCCGGATCAGCAGCACGGCGCCGAAGCCGATCACGAGCGCGCTCGCGCCGATCCGGATCGCCGTTTGCCACGCGAGCAGCGCGGCGAGCAGCCCGAACGGCAGCATCACCGTGAAGACCGCGAGCGCATGGCCGAGCGCGAGATAGCCGAGCGCCGCGACGAGCGCGCTGCCGCGGCGCGTCATCAGCGCGTTCGATACCGCGAGCGGCCAGCCCATCGCGGGGTTGAGCCCGTGATACACCCCGCTCGCGAGCACGGCCGCCCACAGCGCGAGCGGGGCGTGAAGGCTGGCGTTCAACGCTTGACCGACGGATAGCAGAACGAGTCGGTCGAGCAGTCGCCGCCTTCGAGCCGGATCTGGTGCGCGCGATAGCCGTCGGGGAACTCGACCCAGTAGTCGTCGGCGAGCGTCAGCCCGCCTTCCGGCCCCACATGCGCGAGCACCTGCGCGGCTGGCACGCCGTCGGGGTAGAACTGGTCGTCCCACGTCGAATAGAGCGAGTTGGTCCAGTACACGCGCTTCCCGTCGCGGCTGATCTCGACCATCTGCGGGCCGCCGGCGAACGCGCGGCCGTTCGCGTGCGGCGCGCGGCGCACGATGCCGCCGATGCGCACCGACCCCGCGAGCACCGGGTGGTGCGGATCCGACACGTCGTACTGGCGCATCTCGCCGGTGCCCCAGCACGACACGTAAAGGAAGCGGTCGTCGAGCGACAGGTCGATGTCGGTCACGAGCGGCGGCACGGCGCCGAATCCCTTGAGCAGCGGCGGCAGTTCGTCGGCCGCGGCCGGCTCGGCCGGGATCGTCGCGGTCTTCTTCACATGGAACTGGCCGCCTTCGCGCCACCAGGTCCAGATCGAGCCTTCGAGATTCGTCGTGTCGACCACCACGCCGACGAACCCGTATTCGCGCACCGGGTCGTGCGCGGGCCGCACCTCGAGCGCCATCTGGTGATTCGCGCCGAGATCGATCGTCTGCACGTTGCGCCGCGCGCGCAGGTCCCAGAAATGCAGCCGGTGCCCGTACTTGTTCGCGAGCAGGTCCTCGGGGACGATGCCGTTTTCGAACTGCGGCGGCAGCGCCCATTCGCTCGACACCATGTAGTCGCGCGGCAGGTTCCACCAGAAGTCGTAATGCTTGTCCTGCGGGCCGCGGTCGATCTCCCAGCGGCCGAGCACGTCGAAGGTTTCGCAATCCATGATGAAGATGCCGGGCGCGCCGTCGGTGCCGTCCTTGCCCGCGCCGCCAAGCGTGCTCACGTAGATGCCCTCTGGGCCGCAGTGCACTGTGTGCGGGCGCGAGTAGCCGGTCTTTGCGAAGATCTCGCCGGGTTCGACGATCTTGTGGATGCGCGCCTGAGTCGGGTGCGGCTTCGTGTCGATCACGTAGATGCGCGACGAGCGCAGGCCCGGGATGATCAGGAAGCGGCGCTCGAGAAACGCGTGGCCCGTGAGCGGCGACAGGGACGACGAACAGGCATTCCAGCCGAAGTGGTGAAACTCGTCGCCGGTGTTCGGCATCGTGACCGTGTGCACGATTTTTCCGTAGGTCGACGAGCCGGGCTTCACGTCGATCACGGCGAGCGCGTCGGGTCTGGAAAAATCGGGGCTCAGCAACAACGTATAGGCAAACTCTTCCGCCGGCGCCTGCATCGCAAGCTCGGGCGAAGCGTGAAACGTCGGGTCAGGCCGCATGCTCATGGTGATGCCCTCTCGATGGTGTCGGATCGTGGCCGCACGGCCGTTCGTTGCGGACGTGCGGGCCGGGGTGGCCCCGCGGCGCGCGACACGCCGGCGGGAGCGATCGGCTGGCGGATGCACGCGTCGGCGACACGTGCGGCGCCGTGCATCAGATCGTGAAAGCGGATAAAGGCGATGGGCCGGCTCGCCGCACCTGGCGCAACACGGGGGCACGGCAGGGCGATGGCGCAGTCGAAGCGACAGCCCGCGACGCGGCAACGGCGGGGCGGGTGACGTGGGTGATTTCTGTTGAGGCGTGCATATCGATGTTCCGGCAGATGATGTTTGCATCAGGGTCGGGCATGCATCGGACGCGATGCGCGGCGCGACGGGTTTGCCGTCGGGTTCGCGCGTGCCTTAGTGTAGACGAGAAAAGGGTGTGCCGTTCGCGCGCGGTACCTGCCCAATCGGCCGGGTTCGCACGCGAGTGAGATACTTGTCGAAGTGCCGCTGCGCCCCGCATCCTGCGCGGGCAGCGGCGATGCGTAACGATGGCGCCGGCGCATGCGTGCCGGCTGCCGTCATCAACGAGGGGCTGATTTCATGGGGAACGAAATGCTTGAAACCGCGACTGTGGGCGGCGGGTGCTTCTGGTGCACGGAGGCGGTGTTCCTCGACGTCGACGGCGTGACGGCCGTCCAGTCGGGCTACGCGGGCGGCCATACGCGCAATCCCGGCTATCGTGACATCTGCGAAGGCGACACGGGCCACGCGGAAGTCGTCAACGTGACGTTCGATCCGGCGCGCATCGGCTATCGCGAGATCCTCGAGATCTTCTTCGCGACGCACGATCCGACCCAGTTGAACCGGCAGGGCAACGACGTCGGCACGCAGTACCGTTCGGTCGTGTTCACGCATTCGGATGCGCAGCGCGACACGGCGCTCGACGTGATCCGCGAGCTGGAGCGCGAGCAGGTGTTCGGGCAGCCGATCGTCACGCAGGTCGTGCCGCTCGACGACAACTACTGGCCGGCCGAGGACTATCACCAGAACTATTACGCGCGTAACCCGGGGCAGGGCTACTGCTCGGTCGTGATCGGGCCGAAGCTCGCGAAATTCCGGCAGAAGTTCTCGCACCGGCTGAAGTCGCTGCGCGGCGCGTAAGCGCGGCCGGCGCAAGCTGGTATCAAGCCGCCTCGTTGCGCCACTGCGCGCACGCGGCGGCGATCTCGCGCGCGAGCGCGATGCACGACAGCGGCGCGGAGCCTTCCGCCTTGTTGTTGATCGTGATGATCACCGGCTGCCCGGCCAGCGCATAGCGCGCGGCCAGTTCGGCGAGCGCCGAGCGCGTGGCCGGATCCTCGTCGACGAGCTTGTCGAACGGCTCGTACTTTGCTTTCGCCTGTTCATACTTGAAGCCGCCGTGCAGGCTCCAGCGCACGATCAGCGGGCCCGGCGCATCGCCGTCGAGCAGCGCGAGCGCGGCCGCCTGGCGCAGCGGGTCGGGCATCCGCGCGTGCAGGCCGACGCAGTAGCGCACGCCGAGCGCGGCGAGCGCGCGGATGAAGCGCGGCGTGAGCAGACTCGCGTCGCGAATCTCGATCGCATAGCGGGTGCCGTCGGCTTCCGGCGGCAGCGGCGGCAGCGCCGCGAAGAACGCGGCGAGCCGGTCGATCAGCGCGGCCGGCTGGGCGAGCAGCTGATCGGGCAGCGGCGAGAACTGGAACACGAGCACGCCGGCTTTCCGGCCGAGCCCTTCGAGGCAAGGCTGCACGAATTCGCGGGTGGCGAGCGCCGCGTCGAGGAAGGTCGGGTTCGGCCCCGACGGTTCGCCGCGCCGGCCGCGGATCACCGCATCGGTCACGGAGGCCGGCGCCTTCACGACGAAGCGGAAATCGTCGGGCACCTGCTGCGCATAGCGCAGGTAGTCGGCCACCGACAGCGGGCCGTAGAACGACCGGTCGAGGCTCACGCTCTTCAGCAGCGGATGCGCGCCGTACGCTTCGAGCCCTTCGCGCGACAGCTTGGTCTGCGCGAAGTCGCCGTCGTAGACGATGCCGTCCCAACCGGGGAAGTACCACGACGACGTGCCGAGCCGGACGTTCGGCGGCAGGCCGGCCGCTGCGTCGGCCACCTCCGGCGCGATCGGCGCGGGCAGCACGCCGCGCCGGCGCCGGCCTTTCTTCGGCGGTGCGGCTGGCGGGGACGGTTCGTCCCACAGCTGGCCGGAAGCGGCAGGCGGGGTTTCGTCTGAAGAACGGGAGTGGGCGCGCGGAGCCGGCTGCGGATCGTCGGGCGCGTCCGGTGTCACGTGCTCGTCGGTGTTGGCAGGCCGGCCATCGTCCTCCGGCGACGCGCGTGCAGCGTCGGCCGGCACGCCGAACAGGTCGAATTGCCCGTCGGCGTGCGGCGCATCCGCGTCGTCGTGCTGCTGTCGTTCCGGCGGCGCCTTGCGCCGCGTCCTGCCGTCACCCATGCATGCCCAGCGTGAAGCGCCGCCTAGCGCGGCAGCGCGTGTTCGTACATATAGCGCCGCGACCACGGCAGCGTTTTCGCGCTCTGCCCGGCCTTGCGGCATACGATCTGGAAGATCGACACGTCGTCGTGCTCGAACGCATACGCGCAGCCGGCGAGATACACGCGCCAGATGCGGAATTTTTCGTCGTCGACGAGTTGTCGCGCGGCTTCCGCTTTCGCCTCGAAGTTTTCCGTCCAGATGTCGAGCGTGCGCGCATAGTGCCGTCGCAGGCTTTCGACGTCAATCGCTTCCAGCCCGCCGCGCTGCGCGGCTTCGAGCGCGAGGCTGATGTGCGGCAGCTCGCCGTCCGGGAACACGTAGCGGTCGATGAACTCGCCGCCGCCGAGCGCCGTCTCGCCGCTTTCCGCGTCGGTCGACGTGATCCCGTGGTTCATCGCGATGCCGTCGTCGGTGAGCAGGTCGTGCACGCGCGAGAAATAGAGCGGCAGGTTCTTGCGCCCGACGTGCTCGAACATTCCGACGCTCGTGATGCGGTCGAACTGGCCGTCGATCTCGCGGTAGTCCTGCAGCCGGATCTCGATCCTGTCCTCCAGCCCGGCGGCCTTCACGCGCGCGGTCGCGAGGTCGAACTGGTTCTGCGACAGCGTGACGCCGAGGCACTGCGCGCCGAACTTCTGCGCGGCGCGCAGCACGAGCGCGCCCCAGCCGCAGCCGATGTCGAGCAGGCGCTGGCCCGGCTGGAGCCGGATCTTCGTCAGGATGTGGTCGATCTTCTTGATCTGCGCGGTGGCGAGATCCTCGTCGCCGTTCTCGAAGTACGCGCACGAGTACACCATGTTCTCGTCGAGCCACAGCTGGTAGAACTCGTTCGAGACGTCGTAGTGATACTGGATCGCCTTCTTGTCGGTGCTCTTCGAGTGATTGAAGTAGCGCTTCACGCGCGCCAGCTTGCTCGCGCTCGTCACCGTGTTGCGCGCGAGCGAGTAGCCGATGTTGATGATGTCCGACAGCTTGCCTTCGATGTCGATCTTGCCCTTCACGTACGCCTCGCCGAGATTGTCGAGGCTTGGTTCGAGCAACAGCGGCAACGCCGACGCACTGTTGACCTTCAACGTGACCTGCGGCGCGCTGAAGGTGCCGAAATCGAGTTGATCGCCGTTCCACAGCACGAGGCGCGCCGGTATGTTCGCTTTCGCCCGTACTTCGTCCGCCCACTGTGCCAGCTTCTTTTCCCAGAACATTTGGATTCTCCGTTTGTTCGTTGAATCGAATACAGCCAAGTATCTTGACCGGCGCCCGCCGCTTGCGACGCGGGCGCCCGGATGTAACTCGAGACACGACCGGCTTGCGCCGGCGCCGCGCTTAAGGCGACAGGCGCGAGATCGACCAGTCCGGCGACGTATCGGCGTCGCGCGTATAGAGCAGGCGGTCGTGCAGCCGCGACGGGCGGCCCTGCCAGAACTCGATCGAGTCGGGCACGAGGCGGTAGCCGCCCCAGTGCGGCGGGCGCGGCGGGTTGTCGCCGTAGCGTTCGCTGACGGCCTTTTCCTGCGCTTCGAGCGTGGCGCGGCTGTCGATCACGGCGCTCTGCTCGGACGCCCATGCGCCGATGCGCGAGCCGAGCGGGCGCGACGCGAAATAGCGGTCGCTTTCCTCGGCGCTGGTTTTCTCGATCCGGCCTTCGATGCGCACCTGGCGCTCGAGCTCGATCCAGTAGAACAGCAGTGCGGCCTGCGGATGCGCGGCAAGATCGCGCCCCTTGCGGCTTTCGTAATTGGTAAAGAAGACGAACCCGCGTTCGTCGACGCCCTTGATGAGCACGATGCGTGCCGACGGCCGGCCGTCGTCGCCGACGGTCGCGAGCGTCATCGTGTTCGGCTCGGGCAGCTTGGCGGCGAGCGCCTCCTTGAACCAGCGGTCGAACTGGGCGAAGGGGTCGGGGGCGACATCGGCTTCGTCGAGCGAAGCACGTGAATAGTTGATGCGGAGATCGGCGAGAGTCGTCATGTTATGCAAACGCTTCAATCTGGAACCATTGTAGCCAACGCGCGAGAAACGTGCGTGTACAGTGGCGCGTGCGAGCGGGGAGTTCAGGCAAAATAGAGGGCTGCACGACTTACATTTTCCTTGCTGCCATGTCCGCCGCCGACGCTGCCCCGCCCAGTTCCTCTGATCTTACCCCGACCCCGGAAATCCAGCTTGACGTGGATCGCGCGCGGCGCTTTGGCGGCGTCGCGCGGCTGTACGGCGCGCCGGCGGCCGCCGCATTCGAGCGAGCGCACGTCGCGGTGATCGGCATCGGCGGCGTCGGGTCGTGGGTGGCCGAGGCGCTTGCGCGCAACGCGGTCGGCACGCTGACGCTGATCGACCTCGACAACGTTGCGGAAAGCAATACGAACCGGCAGATCCACGCGCTCGACGGCAATTACGGCAAACCGAAGGTCGACGCGATGGCCGAGCGGATCGCGCTGATCGATCCCGCGTGCCGCGTGAACCGGATCGAGGATTTCGTCGAGGCCGACAACTTCGACGCGCTGCTCGGCGGCGGTTTCGACTACGTGATCGACGCGATCGACAGCGTGCGCACGAAGGTCGCGCTGATCGCCTGGTGCGTCGCGAAGCGCCAGCCGCTCGTCGTGGTCGGCGGCGCGGGCGGCCAGCTCGACCCGACGCGCATCCGGATCGACGATCTCGCGCTGACGATCCAGGATCCACTGCTGTCGAAGGTGCGCGCGCAGCTGCGCAAGCAGCACGGCTTTCCGCGCGGGCCGAAGGCGCGTTTCAAGGTCAGCGCCGTGTATTCGGACGAGCCGCTGATCTATCCGGAAGCGGCCGCCTGCGATCTCGAGGACGGCGCCGAGCCGTCCGCGGCCGCGCACGTCGCCGGGCTCAACTGTGCGGGATTCGGTTCGAGCGTGTGCGTGACCGCGAGCTTCGGGTTCGCGGCCGCCGCGCATGCGCTGCGCGCGATCGCGGCGCAGGCCGCCGGCTGAGCCGCCGTGAAGCGCGGTCGTTGAGGGATGCTGCGGTGCGTGACACGCGCCGCCGTATGTCATGCGGGGCGATCCCGCAGCCGGGCCGTTGCGGCCCGGCCGGTCACCCATCCGTTCAGTTGAGCGCCATGCTCAGCCTGCGCCGCCACCCGGCGACGAGATCCGGCCGATCGCCGGCCAGCTCGAACACCGAGATCAGCGTGCGGCGGCCGAGATCGTCGCCGTACGCGCGGTCGCGCGTGACGATTTCCAGCAACTGCTCCACCGCGCCTTCGTACGCGCGCCGCGCGATCAGACTCTGCGCGAGGTCGAAGCGCGCGTCGAGGTCGGCCGGGTTCGCCGCGATGCGTGCTTCGAGCGCGTCGGTCGGCGGCAGGTCGGCCGTGGCTTCGAGCGCGTCGAACCGGGTCTTGATCGCCTGGTAGCGCGGATCGCCGTTTTGCAGCGTTTGCGGCGACAGCCGCTCGGTCTCGGCGCGCGCGGCGTCGACCTGGTTGCTCGCGAGCAGCAGTTCGATCAGGTCGAGGCGTGCGTCGTCGAAGCCCGGGTTCAGCGCGAGCGCCGCTTCGAGGTGCGTGAGCGCGTCGTCGTAGCGCTCCTCGGCCATCGCGTACTGCGCGGCACGCCGTTCGGCTTCCTCGGGGGCCGGCAGCAGCCGGTCGAGGAAGGCGCGCAGCTGGCCTTCGGGCAGCACGCCCACGAACTGGTCGACCGGGCGCCCGTCGGCGAACGCGATCACGTGCGGAATGCTGCGCGTCTGGAAGTGCGCGGCGAGCTCCTGGTTCTCGTCGACGTTGACCTTCACGAGTTTCCAGCGGCCTTCGTAGTCGCCTTCGAGCTTTTCCAGCAGCGGGCCGAGCGTCTTGCAGGGGCCGCACCACGGCGCCCAGAAGTCGACCAGCACGGGTGCGTCCAGCGACGCCTCGATGACGTCTTTCTCGAATGTGGCAAGCGTGGTGTCCATGTCGTTCTCTTCCGTTCGAATGTCGTCAGGATGGGGGCGGCGCGCCCTTTTTTCAACGCGGCTTCGACTCGGGCAGCGGAATCCATTCGGTCTCGCCCGGCACCTTGCCCATTTCCTGGCGCGTCCAGGCTTCTTTCGCGCGCTCGATCGCGTCGCGGCTGCTGGCGACGAAATTCCATTCGATGAAGCGCTCGCCGTCGATCTTGTCGCCGCCGAGCAGCATCGCGCGCGCGCCGCTGCCACTCGTCAGCGTGACCGCGGCCCCGGGCGCGAGCACGGCCATCCGCTCCGCCGGCACCGGCGTGCCGTCGATCGCGAGCTCGCCGTCGACCACATAGACCGCGCGCTCCTCGTGTGACGCGTCGAGCTCGACACGGCCGCCGGCCGCGAATTCGGCTGCGACGTACAGCGTGCGCGAGAACGTCGTGACCGGCGAGCGCAGCCCGAACGCATCGCCGGCGATCACCGTCAGTTCGACGCCGTTTTCGTTGCGTCGCGGCAGCGTCGCGGCCGGATGGTGCTCGAACGACGGCTCGGTGGTTTCGTGCGCGCGCGGCAGCGCGACCCAGGTCTGGATCCCGTGCACGGTGTGGCCGTTTTCGCGCTGCGCGTCGGGCGTGCGTTCGGAGTGGACGATCCCGCGGCCGGCTGTCATCCAGTTCACGTCGCCCGGCACGATTTCCTGCAGCGAGCCGAGGCTGTCGCGGTGCAGGATCGCGCCGTCGAACAGGTAGGTGACGGTGGCGAGGCCGATATGCGGATGCGGGCGCACGTCGAGCCCCGTGCCGGGCGGCAGCGTGGCGGGCCCCATGTGATCGAAGAAGATGAACGGGCCGACGAGGCGTGCGGCGAGTGCGGGCAGCGTGCGGCGCACCTGCAGGTTGCCGATGTCGCGCACGTGCGGCTTCAGCAGGGCTTTGATCGGATCGGTCATGGCGGGTCCTGTAGGGCGGCGGGGGATGCCGGTCATTGTACTGGCCGTCCGCCGCCGATTCCATGTGCACCGCGCGGGTATCGGGCCGGGGGCCGAAACCCGGTAGACTGACCGGTTTCTCAGGAAAACGCCGGGCCGCCCCGGGTTTTCACCCCAAAGGAAGTCCCGTTCGGGGATGACCGCCTCGGGGAGCCCGGCGCAAAGCGACAGGGCCCGAGCGCACCTTGCACAACAATTCGACAATCGAGGAGACACCGAAGATGGCCCCGAAGGACTTGCTGCTTGCGCTGGTCGTGATCCTGGCGTGGGGCGTGAACTTCGTCGTAATCAAGGTCGGGCTGCACGGCATGCCGCCGATGCTGCTCGGCGCGCTGCGCTTCACGCTCGCGGCCGTGCCCGCGGTGTTCTTCGTGCGCCGGCCGCAGATTCCGTGGCGCCTGCTGGTGCTGTACGGCGCGACGATCCAGCTCGGCCAGTTCGTGTTCCTGTTCACCGGCATGTACGTCGGCATGCCGGCCGGCCTCGCGTCGCTCGTGCTGCAGTCGCAGGCATTCTTCACGCTCGTGTTCGCGATGCTGTTCCTCGGTGAGCAGTTGCGCATTCAGAACCTGTTCGGGCTCGCGATCGCCGCGGGCGGGCTCGTCGTGATCGCGGCGCAGGGCGGCCGCGAGATGACGCTCGCGGGCTTCCTGCTGACGATCTGCTCGGCCGCGATGTGGGCGTTCGGCAACATCGTCACGAAGAAGGTCGGCCGTGCCGACCTGGTGTCGCTCGTCGTGTGGGCAAGCCTGGTGCCGCCCGTGCCGTTCTTCCTGCTGTCGCTGTGGTTCGAAGGACCGCAGCGGATCGCGACCGCGCTCGCCGGGCTGAACGGCGCATCGATCTTCGCGGTCGTCTATCTCGCGTTCGTCGCGACGCTGCTCGGCTATGGGCTGTGGAGCCGCCTGCTGTCGCGCTATCCGGCCGCGCAGGTCGCGCAGTTCTCGCTGCTGGTGCCGATCGTCGGCCTCGCGTCGTCGGCGCTGCTGCTCGACGAGCATCTGACGCGCACGCAATTGATCGGCACGGCGCTCGTGATGGGCGGGCTCGCGGTGAACGTCTTCGGCGGGAAACTGATGCGCCGCTTCGCGGCATCGTGACGCGCCGGCACGCACTGCGTGCCGGCGGCGGGGCGGGGTGGCCGGGGATGGCCGTCAGGCCATCCGGTTCTTCGCGAGCGGCGGATTCGCCGCGAAATAGCGCTTGATGCCGCGGAAGATCGCGTCGGCCATCTGGTCGCGATAGCTGTCGTCGTTCAGGCGGCTCTCCTCTTCCGGGTTGCTGATGAACGCGGTCTCGACGAGGATCGACGGAATGTCGGGCGCCTTCAGCACCGCGAACCCGGCCTGCTCGACCGAGCCCTTGTGCAGCTTGTTGATGCCGCCGACTTCCTTCAGCACGTAGTTGCCGTAGCGCAGCGAATCGCGGATCTGCGCGGTGGTCGACATGTCGAACAGCGCGCGGTTCACGGCCGCGTCAGCCGTCTTGATGTTGATGCCGCCGATCAGGTCGGACGAATTCTCCTTGTTCGCCATCCAGCGCGCTGCGGCGCTCGTCGCGCCGTGATCGGACAGCGCGAACACCGACGAACCGCGCGCCGACGGCGTCGTGAATGCATCGGCGTGGATCGATACGAACAGGTCGGCGCCCACGCGGCGCGCCTTTTGCACGCGCACGTTCAGCGGCACGAAGAAGTCGGCGTCGCGCGTCATCATCGCGCGCATGTTCGGCGCGCCGTCGATCTTCGCGCGCAGCTTCTTCGCGATGTCGAGTGCGATGTGCTTCTCGTACGTGCCGCCGCCGCCGATCGCGCCCGGATCCTCGCCGCCGTGGCCCGGATCGATGGCAACCGTCAGCAGGCGCACGGTGCCGCCCTTGCCGGATTTCGGCGCGGTGAACTTGTAGGTGTCGCCATCGTCGTCGCTGTCGTCGCGGCGTGCGATGACGGGCGGCGGCTTGACGGCCGGCTTCGCGGGCGTCGAAGGGGTGGCGGGCGGCGTGTGCGGCGTCGCCGGCGTGTTCTGCGCGAAGCGCTGGAAGAACGCATCGCTGTTGTCGCCCGCGGCGGGCGGCGGCGGGGGCGTACCCGGGCCGGCCAGCGTGGTCGGCGGCTGCATCTGCTGCGCGCGCGCGGTGTCGTTGAGCGCCTGTTCCTTGCGTTCCGTCTGCGCGATCAGGTCGGTCAGCGGATCGGGCGCGACGGCCGGATACAGGTCGAACACGAGCCGGTACTTGTAAGCGCCGACCGGCGGCAGCGTGAACACCTGCGGTTTCACCGAACCTTTCAGGTCGAACACCATCCGCACGACGTGCGGCTGATACTGGCCGACGCGCACCGACTGGATCTGCGGATCGTTCGGCGCGATCTTCGACACGAGGTCGCGCAGCGCCTGGTCGAGATCGAGGCCGGTCAGGTCGACGACGAGACGGTCGGGACCCTGCAGCAGCTGTTGGGTATTCTGCAGCGGCTGGTCGGATTCGATCGTGACGCGCGTGTAATCGCGTGCGGGCCACACGCGCACGCCGAGCACCGACGACGCGTGCGCGAGCCGCGGCGCGACGAGACCGAGCACCAGCGTCGACGCGCCCGCGCACAGGATCTGACGGCGCCGCCAGTTGTGCGTCGCGGTGGCCGCCGATTCGATCGAGCGGAACGGTTTGATCAACATCTTTCGAGACATGCCTTTCCTGAAGCGCTGTACGCCCGGACGGTGAGGGCGCGGCCGTCGCCATCCACGTCGAGCGAGAAAACCAGATCGGGTACGCCGAGCAGCGTGCCCGCCTGTTGTGGCCATTCGACGAGGCAGATCGCGCTGGAATTGAAATATTCGCGAAAGCCTGCGTCGGACCATTCGGCCGGATCGTTGAAACGATACAGATCGAAGTGATAGACCTCGAGTTCCTCGTCGTCGCGTTCGAGTGCGTACGGCTCGACGAGCGTATAGGTCGGACTGCGCACGCGCCCCGTGTGGCCGAGGCCCCGCAGGATCGCGCGGACGAGGGACGTCTTGCCCGCGCCGAGATCGCCGACCAGCTGGATCTGCAGCCCGTCGAACGCATGCGCGCGGGCGAGTTCGACGCGTGCCGCGTCGAGCGCGTGCGCGAAGCGGGTGCCGAAAGCCTCGGTCGCCGCTTCGTCGGCGAGCGCGATCACGCGCTGCTCGAGCGGGGCAGGCAACGTGACGGCATGAGGCGGGTGGCTGGACGTGGCTGACATTCTCGTAAAATAGTGCGATGAACCGATTACCGGAACTCGCCGCATCCGACAGGCCTTCGACTCGTGCCGAAGGCGCGGCACCGTGCGCGCTCGACGATGCGGCGTTGACTGCGCTCGCCGCGCGCATCAGGGCGTGGGGGCGCGAATTGGGTTTCGGGGCGATCGGCATCAGCGATACCGATCTCTCGGATGCCGAAGCAGGCCTCGCCGCCTGGCTGGAAGCCGGATACCACGGCGAAATGGATTATATGGCGAAACATGGGATGAAACGCGCGCGTCCGGCCGAACTTGTGGCCGGTACGCGACGCGTGATTTCCGTGCGGCTCGCCTATTTGCCGGCCGAAACGCTCACCGGCGACGCGCCTGAAAGCGAGCCGGGCGCGCTCGTGCCGCACGACTGGCGCGCGCGCGAACGGGCCCGGCTCGACGATCCGCAGGCGGCCGTCGTGTCGATCTACGCCCGCGGCCGCGACTATCACAAGGTGCTGCGCAACCGGCTGCAGACGCTCGCCGAGCGCATCGAGCAAGAGATCGGCGCGTTCGGCTACCGCGTGTTCACCGATTCGGCGCCCGTGCTCGAGGTCGAACTTGCGCAGAAGGCCGGCGTCGGCTGGCGCGGCAAGCACACGCTGCTGCTGCAGCGCGACGCGGGTTCGCTGTTCTTCCTCGGCGAAATCTACGTCGACGTGCCGCTGCCGACCGACGCGCACACGTCGCCCGACACCGCGCCCGAGACACCCGGCGCGCACTGCGGCAGCTGCACGCGCTGCATCGGCGCCTGCCCGACCGGCGCGATCGTCGAGCCGTACCGCGTCGACGCGCGCCGCTGCATCTCGTACCTGACGATCGAACTGAAAGGCAGCATCCCCGAGCCGCTGCGGCCGATGATCGGCAATCGCGTGTACGGCTGCGACGACTGCCAGCTCGTGTGTCCGTGGAACAAGTTTGCGCAGGCCGCGCCCGTCGCCGATTTCGACGTGCGGCACGGCCTCGATCGCGCGACGCTCGTCGAGCTGTTTGCGTGGGATGCGGACACGTTCGATACGCGGATGCAGGGCAGTGCGATCCGGCGCATCGGCTACGAAAGCTGGCTGCGCAATCTCGCGGTCGGGCTCGGCAATGCGCTGCGCGCGGACGCGGGCCGGCTCGCACCGGCCGCGCGCGACGCGATCGTCGCCGCGTTGCGCGCGCGGGCCGACGACCCGTCGCCGGTCGTGCGCGAGCATGTCGAATGGGCGCTGCGTGCCGCGTGAAGGCGGCGTAAAGTGTCGTCGGCGCGCGGCGGTGCCGCGTGCATCCATCGGTCAGGAGAGGGCCATGTTCAATGCAGTCATCGACGCGCCGTTCGGCAAGGTCGGCATCCGCACGGACGCCGCGGTGGTGCGCGAGATCGTCTACCTGCCCGAATCGGTGAAGTCGCTCGAACCGGATTCGCCGCTCGCGAAGCGTGCGGTCAAGCAGATCGAACGTTATTTCGAGCGCGCGTCGGCGCGCTTCGACCTGCCGCTTGCCGAAGTCGGCAGCGCGTTCCAGCACCGCGTGTGGGACGTGATCAGCGATATCCCGCCCGGCACGGTGCTGACCTACGGACAGGTCGCGAAGCGGATCGGCAGCGCGCCGCGCGCGGTCGGCCAGGCGTGCGGCGCGAACTACTTCCCGCTCGTGATCCCGTGCCATCGCGTCGTCGCGGCGGGCGGCCTCGGCGGCTTCGCGAACCACGACGACAACGGCTATTACCAGAAAGTGAAGCGCTGGCTGCTGGCGCACGAGGGCGTGCCGTACTGATGAGTGAATCGCTGATTTCCCCCGAAGCCGACGGCGATGCCGCCGCGGCGTCCCCCGCGCTACTGGCGAGCCGCGCGTCGATCGACGTGTTTTGCGATGCGTTGTGGCTCGAGCATGGGCTCGCGCGCAATACGCTCGACGCGTACCGGCGCGATCTGGTGCTGTTTTCCCAATGGCTGGCAGAGACGCACGACGCGCCACTCGATTCGGTCGACGAAACGATGGTGACGGGCTACATCGCCGCGCGCAGCGACGGCAAGGCGACGTCGTCGAACCGGCGGTTGTCCGTGTTCCGGCGTTATTACGGCTGGGCCGTGCGCGAGCATCGCGCGAGCGCCGACCCGACGTTGCGGATCACGTCCGCGAAGCAGGCCGCCCGGTTTCCGTCGACGTTGTCGGAGGCGCAGGTCGAGGCGCTGCTCGGCGCGCCCGACATCGACACGCCGCTCGGCCTGCGCGATCGCACGATGCTCGAGCTGATGTATGCGAGCGGGCTGCGCGTGAGCGAGCTCGTGATGCTGAAGACCGTCGAGGTCGGGCTCAACGAGGGCGTCGTGCGCGTGATGGGCAAGGGCTCGAAGGAGCGGCTCGTGCCGTTCGGCGAAGTCGCGCACGGCTGGATCGAGCGCTATCTGCGCGATGCGCGGCCGGCGCTGCTCGGCGCGCGCGCGGCCGATGCGCTGTTCGTGACCGCGCGCGGCGACGGGATGACGCGCCAGCAGTTCTGGAACATCATCAAGCGCCACGCGCAGCACGCGGACGTGCGTGCGCACCTGTCGCCGCACACGCTGCGGCACGCATTCGCGACGCACCTGCTGAACCACGGCGCCGACCTGCGCGTCGTGCAATTGCTGCTCGGTCACAGCGACATCTCGACCACGCAGATCTATACGCACGTCGCGCGCGAGCGGCTGAAGACGCTGCACGCGGAACACCACCCGCGCGGTTAGCGCACGCTTCGCTGCGCGGGCGTTGGCGGGCGAAGCGGCCCGCCTGGGTCAGACCAGCTCGCGCAGCTTGTGCTTCAGCACCTTGCCCGTCGACGCGGCCGGCAGCGCGTCGAGCACGCGCAGGTGCGCGGGGCGCTTGTAAGGCGCGAGCCGTTCCGCACACCATGCGAGCAATGCCGCTTCGTCCGCTGTCGCGCCGGGCACCAGCTCGACGAACGCGAGCACTTCCTCGTTGCCTTCGACCGCGCGGCCGATGACGGCCGCCTGCACGACGTCCGGATGTGCGTTCAGCACCTGTTCGACTTCGACCGGATAGACGTTGAA
This sequence comes from Burkholderia aenigmatica, assembly GCF_902499175.1. GTDB lineage: Bacteria > Pseudomonadota > Gammaproteobacteria > Burkholderiales > Burkholderiaceae > Burkholderia > Burkholderia aenigmatica. The sequence goes on along the minus strand of NZ_CABVQC010000009.1, from coordinate 14,951 downwards.
GCCCGACCGGATGATCAGCTCCTTGCTGCGGCCCGCGATGGTCACCGCGCCGTCCGCTTCCTGCCGCGCGAGATCGCCGGTGCTCAGCCAGCCGTCCGGCGACACGGCCGCGCGCGTGGCGTCCGCGTTGCGGTAGTAGCCGAGCATCACGTTCGGCCCGCGCACGCGGATCTCGCCGACTTCACCCGGCGGCACGTCGGTGCCGTCCGGCGCGACGATCCGCATCTCCACACCGGGAATCGGCACGCCGACCGAGCTGTCGGTGCGCGGCGCGTCGAGCGGCGTCTGCGTGATCGTCGGGCTGCTTTCGGTCATCCCGTAGCCGTTGTGCAGCGGCACGCCGTACAGGCGCTCGACACGTGCCTTCAGGTTCGCGTCGAGCGGCGAGCCGCCCGAATACGCGAAGCGCAGGCGCGGTGCGCGCCATGCGTGGCCGTGCGTGTGCAGGTGTTCGAGCAGCTTCGCGTGCATCGCGGGCACGCCCTGGAAGATCGTGACGCCTTCGTCGGCGAGCGCGACGCGCACGGCTTCCGGCGAGAAGCGCGGGACGAGCCGCAGCGTCGCGCCCGCGTACAGGCTGCCGAGGCAGACCGACGCGAGCCCGTACACGTGCGACACGGGCAGCACCGTGTAGACGACGTCGTCGGGCGACACGCGACGCAGCGTGCTCGACGTGGCCGCGATGAACAGCAGGTTGCGATGCGACAGCATCACGCCTTTCGGCGTGCCGGTCGTGCCGGTCGTGTAGATCAGCGCCGCGCATTGCGCGGCACCGTCGGCAGCGACCGGTTCGCCCGGCGCGCTCGTGTCGACGCGATACGACCACGCGCCGATGTCGACCGGCAGCGCGCCGGCAGGCGTCGCGCCGTGCCGTGCGGCATGGGTACGCGCGTCGGGCGATGCGTCGGTGGTGAACGCGATCAGTTTCGGGCGCGCGTGCGCGGCGATCGCGTCGAGTTCGCTGGCCGACAGCCGCGCGTTCGACATGAGGGCCCATGCGTCGAGGCGTGCGACCGCGAACAGCAGCACGATCTGCGCGACGCAGTTTTCGGCGACGATCATCACGCGGTCGCCGCCTTGCACGCCGAGGTTGGCGAGCCGAGCGGCCGCCGCATCGACGGCCTGCGACAGCTCGCCGTACGACAGGCGGCGAGCGTCCTCGATCAGCGCCGGATGCGCGGGCTCCTGCGCGGCCCAGCGTGCGGGCACGTCGGCGATGCGGCGGGGCAGCGCGGCGAGCAGTGCATCGACGTCGAGCGGCTCGGATGAGCGGGAGGGCGAGGTCATGGCGTCTCCAGAAGAGGGGCCGGGCGGCGGCGCGTTGAAGTTTGCGAACGATCGTGCCATGACGGCACGCGCGCCACAATCGGCCATTCGGGCAATAGCGCTTCGCGATGTCCGCAATGATGATGGATGGAATCGTTGCGGCGACGCAGCGGGCCGCCCGTTGAAAAACGGGCCGCGAGTATACCGCCGGTGCGGGCGCGCCATTGCGCGCCCGACGGTCGTTCACCATTAAAATGCCATCATGAGCAAATCCAAGCATGTGTCCGAAACCCCTGCAACCCAATTGCTGCGCCGCAACGGTATTGTGTTCGGCGAGCATCCGTACGACTACGTCGAGCACGGCGGCACCGGTGAATCGGCGCGCCAGCTCGGCGTCGACGAGCACAGCGTCGTGAAGACGCTCGTGATGGAAGATGAGCATGCGAAGCCGCTGATCGTGCTGATGCACGGCGACCGCACCGTATCGACGAAGAACCTCGCGCGGCAGATCGGCGTGAAGCGCGTCGAGCCGTGCAAGCCCGAGGTCGCGAACCGCCATTCCGGCTATCTCGTCGGCGGCACGTCGCCGTTCGGCACGCGCAAGACGATGCCCGTCTACGTCGAGGCGACAATCCTGGAGCTGCCGACGATCTACCTGAACGGCGGCCGTCGCGGCTACCTCGTCAGTCTCGCGCCGGCGGTGCTCACGTCAGTGCTCGGCGCGCAGCCCGTGCAGTGCGCGAGCGTCGACTGAGGGTTTCACCTTCGTGGCAGGCTGCGCGCGTTCGGTAGAATGGGCGCCGTTTCGGCCTGCCACGCGCAGCCGTCCCTTTACCGATACGTTGAAAGAAGAGTCCTCCGCATGCAGATCCTGCTCGCCGCCCTCATTGCCTACCTGATCGGTTCGGTGTCGTTCGCCGTCGTCGTCAGTGGCGCGATGGGCCTGGCCGACCCGCGTTCGTACGGGTCGAAGAATCCCGGCGCGACCAACGTGCTGCGCAGCGGCAACAAGAAGGCCGCGATCCTGACGCTCGTCGGCGACGCGTTCAAGGGCTGGATTGCCGTCTGGCTCGCGCGGCACTTCGGCCTGCCCGAGGTTGCGGTCGCCTGGGTCGCGATCGCCGTGTTCCTCGGCCACCTGTACCCGGTGTTCTTCCGCTTCCAGGGCGGCAAGGGCGTCGCGACCGCGGCCGGCGTGCTGCTCGCGGTGCACCCCGTGCTCGGGCTCGCGACCGCGCTGACCTGGCTGATCGTCGCGTTCTTCTTCCGCTATTCGTCGCTCGCGGCGCTGGTGGCGGCCGTGTTCGCGCCGGTGTTCGACGTATTCCTGTTCGGCACGGGCCACAACCCGGTCGCGTGGGCCGTGCTCGCGATGAGCGTGCTGCTCGTGTGGCGTCACCGCGGCAACATTTCGAAGCTGCTGGCGGGGCAGGAGAGCCGGATCGGCGACAAGAAGAAGGCGGCCGCGGACGGCGGCGCGCAGGGCGGCGGGAAGGCCTGAGGAGGCGCGGCGCTTGCCGCATGCCGGGCGCGCCGCGTGTGCGGGGCCCCGGCAGGATGACGTGACGGATCGTCTGGCGATCAGTCGCGGAAGTTGTTGAAGTCGAGCGGCGTGTCGGTCACGTCCTTGCGCAGCATTGCGATCACGCTTTGCAGGTCGTCGCGCTTCGTGCCGTTCACGCGCACCGCGTCGCCCTGGATGCTCGCCTGCACCTTGATCTTGCTGTCCTTCACGAGCCGCACGATCTTCTTCGCGAGATCGCCGGTCACGCCTTTCTTCACGGTGACGATCTGCTTGACCTTGTCGCCGCCGATCTTCTCGACCTTGCCGTAATCGAGGAAGCGCACGTCGACGTTGCGCTTGGCCAGCTTGCTGATCAGCACGTCCTTGACCTGGCCGAGCTTGAAATCGTCATCGGCGAACAGCGTCAGCTCGCGCTCCTTTTGCTCGACGCGCGCGTCGGAGCCCTTGAAGTCGAAGCGCGTCGAAATTTCCTTGTTCGACTGCTCGATGGCATTCTTCACTTCAATCATGTTCGCTTCGGAAACGACGTCGAACGATGGCATGGCATTCCTCCCTTGAGATGCGGGCACCCGGCTCGCGCGCGGGCACTCGCTATAATTGCGGACTGTTTGCCATTTTACCGATGCCCCTCCGTTTGCCCAAGGCCGGCCATGCGCCCCCCGGGCGGACGTGACCGCGAATGCCGATGCCTCCTGACGATTCCGCCCTGTCGCTGCTTCCCGACCATCCGCTCACCGCGCACAACACGTTCGGCATCGCCGCGACCGCGCGCTTTGCCGCGTGCGTCACGCATGCGTCGCAGTTCGAGGCGCTCCACCGCGACCCGCGCATCGCGAACCTGCCGCAGCTCGTACTCGGCGGCGGCAGTAACGTCGTGTTCACGCGCGATTTCGACGGCGTCGTGCTGCTCGACGAGATCGCGGGCCGCCGCGTCGTGCGCGAGGACGACGACGCGTGGTACGTCGAGGCCGGCGGCGGCGAGAACTGGCACGCCTTCGTCGCCTGGACGCTCGAGCACGGGATGCCGGGCCTCGAGAACCTCGCGCTGATTCCGGGCACGGTCGGCGCCGCGCCGATCCAGAACATCGGCGCATACGGCCTCGAGATGAAGGCGTATTTCGACTCCCTGGTCGCGGTCGAGCTGGCGACGGGTCGCAGCGAGCACTTTGACGCCGCGCGCTGCGCGTTCGGCTATCGCGACAGCTTTTTCAAGCGGGAAGGGCGCGGCCGGTTCGCGATCGTATCGGTGACGTTCCGGCTGCCGAAGCAATGGGCGTCGCGGCTCGGCTACGCGGACGTCACGCGCGAACTCGACGCGCACGGCATCGCACCCGAGGCGGCCACGCCGCGCGACGTGTTCGACGCGGTCGTCGCGATCCGCCGCGCGAAGCTGCCCGATCCGCTCGTGCTCGGCAACGCGGGCAGTTTCTTCAAGAACCCGGTGATCGATGCCGCGCAGTTCGACGCGCTGCGCGGGCGCGCACCCGAGGTCGTGTCGTATCCGCAGCCGGACGGGCAGGTCAAGCTCGCGGCCGGCTGGCTGATCGACCGCTGCGGCTGGAAGGGGCGCGCGCTGGGCGCGGCGGCCGTGCACGACCGCCAGGCGCTCGTGCTCGTCAATCGCGGCGGCGCGACGGGCGCCGACGTGCTCGCGCTGGCACGGGCGATCCAGGCCGACGTGCGTGCGCAATTCGGCGTCGAGCTCGAGCCGGAACCGGTCTGCCTGTAACACGGGTTTCACGCAGCGTTTCGCGCGCCCAAACAAAAAGCGCCGATCGTCGATCGGCGCTTTTTCATGGATTGCCCGGTGCCGGCGCGTCAGTGCTTGAGGCGGCCGAGCAGCAGGAACTCCATCAGTGCCTTCTGCACGTGCAGGCGGTTTTCCGCTTCGTCCCACACGACGCTCTGCGGGCCGTCGATCACGCCGGCCGTCACTTCCTCGCCGCGGTGGGCGGGCAGGCAGTGCATGAAGAGGGCGTCCGGATTCGCGTGGCCCATCATTTCCTCGTCGACGCACCAGTCGGCGAACGCCTGCATGCGGGCCTCGTTCTCGGCTTCAAAGCCCATGCTCGTCCACACGTCGGTGGTGACGAGATCGGCGCCCTTGCACGCTTCGTTCGGATCGTCGAACACCTCGTAGAACGGTGCGCTGTCGGGCGACACGAGCTTCATGTCGAGCGCGTAGCCGGGCGGCGTGGACAGGCGCAGCTTGAAGCCGAGGATCTGCGCGGCTTCGATCCACGTGTAGAGCATGTTGTTCGCATCGCCGACCCACGCGACGGTCTTGCCGGCGATCGGGCCGCGGTGCTCGTAGTACGTGAAGATGTCGGCGAGCACCTGGCACGGGTGGTACTCGTTCGTCAGGCCGTTGATCACCGGTACGCGGGAATTGTCCGCGAAACGCTTGATGACCTCCTGCTCGAACGTGCGGATCATGATGATGTCGACCATCCGCGAGATGACCTGCGCGGAATCCTCGACGGGTTCGCCGCGGCCGAGCTGCGTGTCGCGCGTGCTCATGAAGACGGCATGGCCGCCGAGCTGGAAGATCCCGGCCTCGAACGACAGGCGCGTGCGCGTCGAGCTCTTCTCGAAGATCATCGCGAGCGTGCGGTCGTGCAGCGGGTGGTAGGTCTCGTAGTTCTTGAACTTGCGCTTCAGGATACCCGTGCGCTCCAGCACGTACTCGTAGTCTTCCAGCGAGAAATCCTTGAACTGCAGGTAGTGACGAATGGTTTTGGCGGTCATGAAGCAGGATACGGCGGGATGTCACCCGGCAGCGAGGCCGGACGGCGCCGCCGTCGGGTGTGGATAACTCAAAGCAGCATAAAGGATTTTCTGTGCTTTGACGAGCCGGGGAGAGAAGCGGGGCACGATCGCCGCACGCGGCTGGCGGTGCAGGAGGAGGGGTGTCGGGACGGCGCGCGATGGCGCGCTGCGGTATAATTCGAAAGTTTTCTCCAGCCCGGCAGGCAAGCCTCCTCGCGCTCTGCCGGACACAAGCCGTGCGCTGCACAAATTCGGTGCAGTCTACCGGCGGCGCGCGTCGACGTCCCGTTTTCGGGATATCGGAATGCTCGTGCCGCCGTCCGTTTCAGCTTTGTGTTCGCGTATCCAGGCGCCGTTGCCTGGACATCGCCGGGCCGTCACTTGGGTAACCACATGGCTGAAACCCCTCCGACCGAATTCTTCATCCAGGGCATCACGAAAGACGGGAAAAAGTTTCGCCCGAGCGACTGGTCGGAACGTCTGGCCGGTGTGATGGCCTGCTTCGGGCCGGGGGCGAGCGGGCGGAACGCGCGTCTCCAGTATTCGCTCTACGTGCGTCCGACGATGCTCGGCGACCTGAAATGCGTGATCCTCGATTCCCGGTTGCGCGACGTCGAGCCGATGGCGTTCGATTTCGTGCTGAATTTCGCGAAGGACAACAACCTCGTCGTCACCGAGGCGTGCGAACTGCCGGACTACAGCGAGAAGAAGTAAGAAGCGGACGGGCGGGGGCGCGCGCAGCGCCGGGCCCCGGTTGTTCGCCTGCATCGTTGCCGATCTCGGCGACACAGGCAAAAAAGCCCGCCTAGGCGGGCTTTTTTGCGATCGCAGGAAACAGGAACGCCCGCGGAAGCGGGCGCGCCGGATTTACGCTGCTGCCTGCAGGCCTTTGACGGCTGCGGCGAGGCGGCTCTTGCTGCGAGCGGCCTTGTTCTTGTGAACGATCTTCTTGTCAGCGATCGTGTCGATCGTCTTCACGGCAGCCTTGAACAGATCGGCAGCCTTTGCTTGATCGCCGGCATCGACAGCCTTGCGAACAGCCTTGATTGCGGTACGGAATTTCGAGCGCAGCGCCGAGTTGTGCGAATTTGCCTTCGCGGCCTGGCGGGCGCGCTTGCGTGCTTGTGCGGAGTTAGCCATGACGGTTCCTTATCCTGTCCTGTTTCCAGAGCTTGGAGCCTAGACGGCCAAGCGCTGCTTTTCGATCCGTCCCCTGAGAGCGATTGCCCAGGGGCGCATAAAAAACGGTGATTTTAACCGAGGCCGGGACATGAAAACGGCAGTTGCCGTGCATGTACGAGCCCAGAAACCGGCGATTATAGCAACAAAATCAAGCGCGTGGCAAGTTCGACGTGACATCTGCCGGACGGGGCGCCATCGGCGTGCGTGCTTTTCGGCATCGGCCGCTGGCCGGGTCGCGCAACGTCCGTATAATAAGCGCCCCATGAATCTATTCCGAGCCCTGCTGACGGTCAGCGGCTTCACGCTGCTGTCGCGCGTGACCGGACTGGCCCGCGAGACACTGATCGCCCGTGCGTTCGGTGCCAGTCAATACACCGACGCGTTCTACGTCGCCTTCCGTATCCCGAACCTGCTGCGCCGCCTGTCTGCCGAAGGCGCGTTCTCGCAGGCGTTCGTGCCGATCCTCGCCGAGTTCAAGAACCAGCAGGGGCATGACGCCACGAAAGCGCTTGTCGACGCGATGTCGACCGTGCTCGCGTGGGCGCTTGCCGTGCTGTCGGTCTTCGGGATCGCCGGCGCGTCGTGGGTCGTGTTCGCGGTCGCGTCCGGCCTGCATACCGACGGGCAGGCGTTTCCGCTCGCGGTCACGATGACGCGGATCATGTTCCCGTACATCGTATTCATCTCGCTGACGACGCTCGCCTCCGGCGTGCTGAACACGTACAAGAGCTTCTCGTTGCCCGCGTTCGCGCCGGTGCTGCTCAACGTCGCGTTCATCGCCGCGGCCGTGTTCGTCGCGCCGCACCTGAAGGTGCCGGTGTTCGCGCTCGCATGGGCCGTGATCGTCGGCGGCGTGCTGCAGTTCCTCGTGCAGCTGCCGGGCCTGAAGAAGATCGACATGGTGCCGCTGATCGGCTTCAACCCGCTGCGCGCGCTGCGCCACCCGGGCGTGAAGCGCGTGCTCGCGAAGATGGTGCCCGCGACGTTCGCGGTGTCGGTCGCGCAACTGTCGCTGATCATCAACACGAACATCGCGTCGCGGCTCGGGCAGGGCGCCGTGTCGTGGATCAACTACGCCGACCGCCTGATGGAATTCCCGACGGCGCTGCTCGGCGTCGCGCTCGGGACGATCCTGCTGCCTAGCCTGTCGAAGGCGCACGTCGACGCCGATTCGCACGAGTATTCGGCGCTGCTCGACTGGGGGCTGCGCGTCACGTTCCTGCTCGCGGCACCGAGCGCGCTCGCGCTGTTCTTCTTCGCGACGCCGCTCACCGCGACCCTGTTCAACTACGGCAAGTTCGACGCGCATACCGTGACGATGGTCGCGCGCGCGCTGGCGACCTACGGGATCGGCCTTGTCGGCATCATCCTGATCAAGATCCTCGCGCCAGGCTTCTACGCGAAGCAGGACATCAAGACGCCCGTGAAGATCGCGATCGGCGTGCTGATCGTCACGCAGATCTCGAACTACGTGTTCGTGCCGCTGATCGGCCACGCGGGCCTGACGCTGAGCATCGGCGTCGGCGCGTGCCTGAACTCGCTGCTGCTGTTCATCGGGCTGCGCAAGCGCGGCATCTACCAGCCGTCGCCGGGCTGGCTGCGCTTCTTCGTGCAGTTGATCGGTGCGGCGCTCGTGCTCGCGGGCCTGATGCACTGGCTGTCGATCAGCTTCGACTGGACCGGGATGCGCGCGCAGCCGCTCGATCGCATCGCGCTGATGGCCGCGTGCCTCGTGCTGTTCGCTGCACTATATTTCGGTATGTTGTGGGTGATGGGCTTCAAATACGCTTACTTCAGAAGGCGCGCCAAGTGACGACCGCAATGACCCGCGTCCTCGACTACTTCAGCACGCTCGTGGCGGACGACGACAGCCTGCCCGTCACGGAAGCGGCGCTGTCGCTGGCGCAGGACGCGTATCCCGACCTCGACCTGCAGGGCACGCTGGCCGAACTCGACATGCTGGCGGCGCGGCTGCGCCGGCGGTTCGCCGACGAGACGGACTTGAAGGGCCGCGTCGCCGCGCTGAACGATTTCTTCTTCCGCGAGCTCGGCTTCGCGTGCAACCACAACGATTACTACGACCCCGATAACAGCCACCTGAACGCCGTGCTGAAGCGGCGGCGCGGGATTCCGATTTCGCTGTCGGTGCTGTACCTGGAACTCGCCGAGCAGATCGGCGTGCCGGCGCGGGGCGTATCGTTCCCCGGTCATTTCCTGCTGCGCGTCACGCTGCCGGACGGCGACCTGATCATCGATCCGGCCAACGGTCATTCGTTGTCTGAAGCCGAGATGGTCGAGATGCTCGAGCCGTACGTCGCGCGTGCGGCCGGTGCGGTCGACAGCGCGTTGCGCGCGCTACTGCAGCCGGCGACGAGCCGCGAGATCATCGCGCGGATGCTGCGCAACCTGAAGACGATCTATCTTCAGACGGAACGCTGGCAGCGGCTGCTCGCGGTGCAGCAGCGGCTCGTGATCCTGTTGCCCGAGCACCTCGACGAAGTCCGCGACCGCGGTTTTGCGTATGCGCGGCTCGATTACCTGCGGCCCGCGCTCGAGGATCTCGAGCAGTATCTCGGCGAGCGGCCGGACGCGGACGACGCCACTGTCGTCGAGTCGCAGGTGACCGAATTGCGGCAGCGGATGCAGCGCGACGGCGAGGACTGAGCCGCCGCCGTGCTTTGCCGGCACCCTGAATGAAAAACGCCCGCGCTGCGGGCGTTTTTTTGTGCTTATTTCGGCTGCATCCGGATCGCGCCGTCGAGGCGGATCACTTCGCCGTTGAGCATCGGATTCTCGACGATCTGGCGCACCAGCAGCGCGTATTCGGCCGGTTTGCCGAGCCGCGGCGGGAACGGCACCATCGCGCCGAGCGCGTCCTGCACGTCCTGCGGCATGCCGAGCAGCATCGGCGTCTCGAACAGGCCGGGCGCGATCGTCATCACGCGAATGCCGCTGCGCGACAGGTCGCGCGCGATCGGCAGCGTCATGCCTGCGACGCCGGCTTTCGATGCCGCGTACGCGGCCTGGCCGATCTGTCCGTCGAATGCGGCAACCGACGCGGTACTCACGATCACGCCGCGCTCGCCTTCCGCGGTCGGCGCAGTGGCGGCCATCGCGGCGGCGGCGAGCCGGATCATGTTGAACGTGCCGACGAGGTTCACGTTGATCGTTTTTGCGAACACGTCGAGCGGATGCGCGCCGTCCTTGCCGACGGTCTTCGCGGCGGGCGCGATGCCTGCGCAGTTCACGAGGCCGCGCAGCGTGCCCGCGCGCGTTGCCGCGTCGACGGCTGCCTGCGCGTCGGCCTCGCTCGACACGTCGCAATGCACGAAGATGCCGCCGAGCTCGGTCGCGAGCGCCGTGCCCGCCGCGTCGTTCAGGTCGGCGAGCACGACCGTGCCGCCTGCCTGCGCGAGCATCCGCGCCGTGCCGGCGCCGAGGCCCGATGCACCGCCCGTGATCAGAAATACGTTGCCGCGAATTTCCATGACTGTCTCCGGTGTCGACCGCCCTTGGCGCTTTAGCGCCTAGGGAGGTCCCATGCAAGGCGGTCGACCGCCCTTGGCGCTTTAGCGCCTAGGGAGGTCCCATGCAAAGCGGTCGACCGCCCTTGGCGCTTTAGCGCCTAGGGAGGTCCCATGCAAGGCGGTCGACCGCCCTTGGCGTTTTGGCGCCTAGGGAGGTCCCATGCAAAGCGGTAGACCGCCCCCTTGGCGTTCCGTTGCCTGTTGCGGTTCCGCGCAAAGCCGTTGCCTGGTTCGATGCCGCACGATTGGTTGAATGCCGGCACGTCCGGCACTCGACCGATTGTACGGGGCACTCTCCGGCGGCGGCGAGACCTGAACGGTCGTGCGAATTCCGTCCGGGCAAAAAAAAGCCGCCCGGAAAGGGCGGCTCGCGGGTGCGCGACGCGCTGCTTACTTCAGTGCGCCAAACGCGCGCTCACGGATCTCGTCGACGCCGCCGAGGCCCGAGATCTTGCGATACTGCGGGGCCTTCAGGCCGTTTTCCTCGCCGCGTTGCGCCCAGTCGCCGTAGTACGTGATCAGCGGCTTGGTCTGCGCTTCGTACACTTCGAGACGCTTCTTGACGGTTTCTTCCTTGTCGTCGTCGCGCTGGATCAGCGGCTCGCCCGTCACGTCGTCATGGCCTTCGACCTTCGGCGGGTTGAACTTGACGTGGTACGTGCGGCCCGATGCCGGGTGCGTGCGGCGGCCGCTCATGCGCTCGATGATTTCCGAGAACGGCACGTCGATCTCGAGCACGTAGTCGATCGCGACGCCGGCTTCCTTCATCGCGTCAGCCTGCGCGATCGTGCGCGGGAAACCGTCGAACAGATAGCCGTTCGCGCAGTCGGATTCCTTCAGGCGCTCCTTGACGAGGCCGATGATCAGCGCGTCCGGCACGAGCTTGCCGGCGTCCATGTAGCCCTTCGCCTCGACGCCGAGCGGCGTGCCAGCCTTCACGGCCGCGCGCAGCATGTCGCCCGTCGAGATTTGCGGGATGCCGAACTTTTCCTTGATGAAGTTTGCCTGGGTGCCCTTTCCCGCGCCGGGCGCGCCCAACAGGATCAAACGCATGGTGATATCTCCAGTATGTAGATTCGTGTGGCGAGACGCAAAAAGCGCCGGCGACGGCGTGCGCGGGGCTTGCCTGGCGCGTGGCGGACCGGTCTGATGCGGCGCGTCGGGTTGAGCGACGCGCGGCTGCCGGCAGGGCCGCGGGCGGGGTCAAGCGAGGACGCGCTGGTCGCGGACGGCTCGCACAATCGCCTGATTATGCCACGGGTTATTTTGATCCCGGCTGAAAAAGGGCCTGCACGCGTGCGAGATCGGCCGGCGTGTCGATTCCGGCTTCGGGCGCGGACTCGGTGATCAGCACTGCGATACGCTCGCCGTGCCACAGCGCGCGCAACTGTTCGAGCTGCTCGGCCTGTTCGATCGGCGCCTGCGCAAGCGTCGGATACGTGCGCAGGAAACGCGCGCGATACGCATAGAGGCCGATGTGCCGGTAGACCGGAAAAGCCGGCGCAGGCATGGCTGCGACGTCGGGCCAGTGCGGCTGGTACGCGTCCCGGCTCCACGGAATCGGCGCGCGCGAGAAGTACAGCGCGACGCTCTGCGCATCGAGCGCGACCTTCACGACATTCGGGTTGAACACGTCGGCCGCGTCGTGGATCGGGTGGGCGGCCGTCGCAATCGCGCAGGCCGGATGCGCGGCGAGGTGCGACGCTACGTCGCGCACGAGCACGGGGTCGATCAGCGGCTCGTCGCCCTGTACGTTGACGACGACGGTGTCGTCGCTCCATCCGAACGTCGCCGCGACTTCCGCGAGCCGGTCGGTGCCGGACGGATGGTCGGCTCGCGTCAGCACCGCTTCGAAGCCGTGATCGCGCGCCGCATCGAGCACGCTCTGCGCGTCGGACGCGACCAGCACCTGTTGCGCGCCCGCTTCGCGCGCGCGCTCGGCGACGCGCACGACCATCGGCTTGCCGCCGAGATCGGCGAGCGGCTTGTTCGGGAGCCGCGTCGACGCGAGCCGGGCGGGAATGACGGCGATGAAGGGTTGCGGGTGAGTCATCGGGGAAGCGCGGTGAAAAGAGCGGAGCGGGCGGCGCGTCTGGCGCGGGTCGCCCGGCGGAGTTCGGCGCCTGGCCGCGGACGGGCCGCGGCTCGGGCGGGGATGGGCGGCTTAGCGGCCGGCCGGGTCGACCGGTGTGCCTTCGACGGTCTGGCGCGCTTCGTCGACCAGCATCACGGGGATGCCGTCGCGGATCGGGTAGGCGAGCTTGTCCGCGTTGCAGATCAGCTCCTGCGCGGCACGGTCATAGTGGAGCGGGCCTTTGCAGATAGGGCACACAAGGATTTCAAGCAGGCGAGCGTCCACGGAGTTTCTCCACAACGAGGGCAATGAGGCGAGGATCGAGCGCGGCTTCGACGGGGACGACCCACAGTCGAGCGTCGCGCCAGGAAGCGCCCAATTTTACTGCATCCTTCTCGGTGATCAGGATCGCATCGACGGCGTCGTCGACGAACGGATTGTCGGCGAACGCGTAGTGGTCGGGCAGCGCGCGGGTTGCGGGCGCGAGACCGGCCGCGCGCAGCGTCGCGAAGAAGCGTTCCGGCGCGCCGATGCCGGCCGCGGCGAGCACGCGCTCGTGCGCGAATTGCGACAGCGGGCGGCGCAGCGCGGGCTGGTCGAGGTGCCATGCGGCGCCCGGCGTGAGCGCGAGCGAATAGGTATCGGGCCACGGCGGCAGCGCGCCGCTGTACGGATCGTTGACGAGCGTGGCGTCGCGGTGCCGCGACAGCGGCTCGCGCAACGGCCCGGCCGGCAGCAGGAAGCCATTGCCGCCGAGCCGGTGGTCGAACACGACGAGTTCGACCGTGCGCGCGAGGCGGTAGTGCTGCAGGCCGTCGTCGCTGACGATCACGTCGACGTCCGGATGCGCGGCGCGCAGCGCCTGCGCGGCCGCGACGCGATCGGGGCAGACCCAGACGGGCGCGCCGGTGCGGCGCGCGATCAGGAGCGGTTCGTCGCCGCCCGCGCTGGCGCGCGACGCGGGCGTGACCGCGGTCGGCGCCTTCACGTTCGCGCCGTAGCCGCGCGACACGATGCCGGGCGTGAAGCCGGCCGCGCGCAACGCGTCGACGAGTGCGATCACGGTCGGCGTCTTGCCGGTGCCGCCGACGGTCACGTTGCCGACCACGACGACGGGCACGCCGACGTCGACCGGCTGCTTCCAGCCCTGCGTGTAGGCGGTGCGGCGCAGCGCCGCGCACAGGCCGAACACGCACGCGAACGGCGTGAGCGCCCACGCGAGTGCGCCGCGGCGCTGCCATTCGCGCGTCAGGCGCGCTTCGAGCCGGGCGAGCGGGCCGTCGGGCGCGCTCATCGGGCCGGGCGCGGCATGTCGTGCGCCGCGGCGTGGGACGGATTCGTCAAGGCGGATTCTCCGTTGGGCGGCGCATGCCGCGGGGTCTGCGGAAGGCGGCACTCTAGCGCGCCGCAGGCGGGCGCGGCAAGCGCGACCGGCCGACGCAGCGCACGGGGACGGATCGCGACGGCTTGTGGATAACTCTGTGAAAAACCCCCCGTTCGATTGCGTCAAACGCCCGCCGGGCGGGCTTCGAATCGGATGAGAATCGTTTCGAAAGTTTTAAAAATATATAAAAATCAATGCGTTACCGGGAATCGTCTGGTTTTTTTAGCGGTTTTCACGTGTTTTAAGCCGACGATTGCCAAAGTGTGGACACCTTCCGCGCGTCACCGCGCATGCGGCCGGTGCTGGACGTCGCGCGCGTGTCGGACTATCGTGTCGCCGCCAGCATTCATCCGACCGTCCATGCCTTCCGACTCCCCATTTGCCGCACCGGGCGCGACCCGCGGCGGCGACGAAGTGATTCCCGTTTCGGCGCTCAATCGTGCGATTTCGACGATGCTCGAGCGCTCGTTTCCGCTGCTGTGGATTTCGGGCGAAGTGTCGAATTTCACGCGCGCCGCGAGCGGCCACTGGTATTTCTCGATCAAGGACCAGCAGGCGCAGATGCGCTGCGTGATGTTCCGCGGCCGCGCGCAATACGCGGAGTTCACGCCGCGCGAAGGCGATCGCATCGAGGTGCGCGCGGTCGTCACGATGTACGAGCCGCGCGGCGAGGTGCAGCTGAACGTCGAGGCCGTGCGGCGCACGGGTCAGGGGCGGCTTTACGAGGCGTTCCTGCGCCTGAAGGCGCAGCTCGAGAGCGAGGGGCTGTTCGCGCCCGAGCGCAAGCGGCCGCTGCCGGCCCACCCGCGCGCGATCGGCATCGTCACGTCGCTGCAGGCGGCCGCGCTGCGCGACGTGCTGACCACGCTCGGCCGCCGCGCGCCGCACATCCCGGTGATCGTCTATCCGGCCCCCGTGCAGGGCGCCGGTTCCGCCGAAAAGCTCGTCGCGGCCGTCGAGACCGCGAATGCACGCCGCGAGGTCGACGTGCTGCTGGTCTGTCGCGGCGGCGGCTCGATCGAGGATCTGTGGTCGTTCAACGACGAGGCGCTGGCACGCGCGATCGCGGCGAGCGAAGTGCCGGTCGTCAGCGGCGTCGGGCACGAAACCGATTTCACGATCGCGGACTTCGCGGCCGACGTGCGCGCGCCGACGCCGACCGGCGCGGCCGAGCTCGCGAGCCCGCAGCGCGCGCTGCTGCTGCGCGAGGTCGGCGAGCGTCAG